>ONHS01000038.1 GCA_900317715.1 uncultured Bacteroidales bacterium
AAATTCGGCTGGTTGAGGGTAGCGTTCGGATAGCTGATCTCTATCGTCTCGATAGCCTGTCCCGCACAAACGGTCTGCGTAGCATTCGTCACCGTCAACTCGGGTTGCGGATTCACCGTAATCGTACCTGCCAAAGTCTTGTCACTACATCCATAACTTGATGTAGCAGTTACCTTATATCTATATGTACCGGCAGTCGTCGGAGCGCCACTGATCACTGCAGGTGATGCAGTCAGATCTACCGTGATGCCTTCAGGTTGAGAAATCGTCTGGTTCTCTGTATTCATCCACTGGATACCCAAAGTGGCATTGCTGTAATTGAGACGGATATCGCTCATCTCCACGCCCGCACATGTGGACGGATTAGCATTGGTAGCAGCCGAAAGCGTTGCCAACGGCATCACCGTAATCGTATCTGTCACCGTCACCGGATTGCAAGCGGGCATGAAGTTGCTAGTAGCCGTAATCGTGTAGATGTACTCACCCACAGAGTTCGGCGTACCGCTGATCTTATGGTCAGCCTCACTGTAAGTGACACCGTACGGAAGTCCCGTCACCGTCACCGTGGAGTTGACATCATGATCCACCGAAATATCCAGAATGGTCTGCTCAAAGCATATCGACTGTCTGCTGGTATTTCCTACCGTCAGGCTCACCAACGGGCTCACCGTGATGACGCCATTCAGTGTAGTCGTTCCGCAGGAAGGAGAAGTATATGCTGAAGTAGCTATTACCGTGTAAGCGTATTGTACTTGCGCAGTCTCATCAGTTAAAACAGGAGTACCGGAAATGGTCTTCGCGGAAGCGAAGTTCTCGGAAGAGACTCCGTTATGGCTACCTGTCCATTCAATTGACAATTCCGCATTCACCGCTTCGAAGACGATGTCATCAATCGTTTCTCCGGAACACACCGTCGGATTGAGGGTACCGGATACCAAGTTCACCTTCGGCAACGGGCGCACCGTCACCGTACCGGTAAGAGTATCCGCCTTACATTTCGGATTCTCCTCATCGGAGGTCGCTACAATATTATATGTATATTGCTGTTCATCTGTGATGTTGTCGGCCAACTGCGGAATAACAATCAATTGACCACCCTGAATGTAGGCAATACCGTCAGGATCGTTACTGTTCTCCCAGCTCAACTCCACATCCGCATAGTCGTAGGTGAATTCCACCGGCGTGATCGCCGTACCCGCGCAGGTCGTCGGATTGGAAATCGTATTGCTAGCAAATTCCAAGACAACAGGATGCTGCACCGTCAGAACGTAGGTTCCTTCAGAGGGCACAAAGTTTGTCATGCAGGTCACATCCTTAGCTCCGCGCGTAAAAGTGTGGACACCAACTGTCTGCGCATAAGCAGTAGCCGTATAGGAAGCACTGTTCGCACCTTGAATAGCCTCCCCATTATGATACCATTGATAGGTGATATTACCACCAGCGCCGGTGGCATTGCCGCCAGGCACCTCCGTGAGCATACCGCCTTGACAAATCGTATCCATACGGGATGTGATTTCTCCTGCATTGAATTCTGGACGAACAGTAACCGTGATCGAATCAATGTTCGCTGCTGAACAGCTCACACCATTCGAAGTAATGGTAGCAGTGGCCGTCACCTTGTATTGTTGTGTGGAAGCAGGGCTAGAAACAACCCTGTCACCCGTGGTCATATCCAAACCTGTAGCAGGCGACCATGTGTAAGACACCGTGCTTCGCGTATCGTGGTCAGCGCTCACGGTAAGTTCGGTGTTACCGCCAGGACAAATGGTGGTCTCGCCAGTAAAAGTCAAGTCACCGACCGTAGGATGCAACACGAAGACATCCACCGAGGTACTATCCGAGGAGGTACACTCCCCTACCGTGGCGGTGACCACAGCCTTGTAAGTAGCGTCTTCCGTCAGGTTCGGGATCTGCAGGGAACCGTTTTCGGTACTGGTTGACAACACCGTCGTTCCTTTCTTCCATTGATAGGTCAAATCACCCGTATAGTTGTTCGGAGTCACCGTCAACGTGGTGCTTCCTTCATAACATACCGTGGTCTGGCCCGTGATAGCGTTCAACACCACTTTCGGGTCACTCACGGTCACAGTCACATGGTCGGAAGCGCTACAGCCGTTGCCGTCATGGGCGTTCACCGTAAATGTGTTGCTACCCTGCGGTGCGAAAGTAAAGTCGTTGTTCGTAGTCAAATAGCTGTCGTGACCGCTGATTGTGGGCCATTGGTAGTTTACTGGAGATACTGCGTTAGCCACAGTGGCCGTAAAGTTGACCTCCTGACCTGCACATACCGTGGTATCATTATTCGCCAACACCGTCAGCTTGGCAGGGATGGCGATTTCGAAAGTATCTTTTTTGGTTTTATGGCACACACTCGTAGCCGTAATGATAACCTTTTGGTTCTCAGAACCTTGCGCAAACGATATACCCGCAGAGGGATTTTGCGTAAGAGTCACATTGGAACAAGACTGATCAACCGTGATAAAGCCATTAACAGCAAGATAGTCAGGAATACGATAATCACAGTTACCACCTGCGATGAGTTCCGGCTGCTTGCTGAAATCCATAGTGATAACAGGAGCCGTGTCGTCACCCACACTCACCGTCACGCTGTCCGCTGTGGCAACACAACCGTGGTTATCCACAATATTGACGCCAATCTTGTAGGATTGACCGCATTGTGCCGGCAAATTGAAAGTGGCTTTGTTGTTATTAAGTGCGCTGACCACAAGGTCGCCGCCCCAGTTGTAATTAGCGAAGCCTGCCGTAGCTGTCAGCTCCACACTGCCTGCATTGGGGCAGTAGGATGCTTCAGGAGCAGAAATCTCCACTGTCGGATTTTCATAAACCGTCAATGTGTAAGTTCCTGTGTAAAGACCGCCGGCCACACAAGCCGTATCCATCGCAAGACGTCTGAACATGTACACACCATGATTTTGCGTGTAGGGCAAACCCGGTGTGTAGTTGAGTTCATTGTTCGTGCCAGCTGCCGCTGTAAAGGAGTTTCCATTGTCGGTGCTCACCTGCCATAAGTAGCTGATAGGACCGCAACCGCCAGATGCCAAGCCCGTGCTCAGGATCTGTGGAGCGTCACCGCCTGCACAGATGGCCACGCCGGTCATATTGATGGTACCAGGACGGAACTCAGGATATACGTTCACCTCCACTTGGTCAGAAGCCGTCAACGTGCAGGAATGCGCACCTTCAACAAGGGTGGCCTCCGCTGCCACCGTGTAGGTGGCAATCGTGGAAGGATTCACCGTAACCGTCGTATTCCAAGCATCAGAGATGCTCTCTTGGCTATTAGAAGGTGTCCACAAATAGGTAATCGTGGTATAAATTCCACTAGGCTCCACGGTTAAAGTAGCAGATGTGTTGTAGCAGATGTTGGTATCTCTGCTCACCGTCAACGCCAAAGAAGGCTGCATCACTCTCACCTCGATGGTATCCTTAACGATGCAAGAGGTAGCCGCCTGATCCCAAACCTTCACCTCGTAGGAAGTGGTAGCCTGCGGGGTGACGTATGTGGTAGCCTGCGATGCAATCAGCGGATTTGAACTTCCGTTCAACTCGCGCCACTCGTAAGCATAATTGCCACTGCCGCCGTCCGCCGTCACACGGATATTGGCACCACCGTCCGGACAAATAGTGTCGTTGGCCGTCGTGATGACCAGCGATTCCACATCATTCACAGTGACATTCAGCACATTGGAGCTACAACTGCCGTTCTTCACCTCTATCGTGTATGTACCAGCAGCTAACGATTCAAAGCTTTGATTGCCGGACAAGGTCGTCTCGACATTATTAAGGTAGTATTGATAATGGTTACCTGCAGGGGTCACTGCAATGCGAATAGCACCATTTTCGACACCATTACAAGACAGATGGGTGACACTTGCCGTCTCCACCTGCATGATGGTCTGCGTGTCTTTGATGGTCACATTGTAGTTATCCGTCACAAAGTCATTGCCACTCTTGATTTGCAAACCGCTCACCGTTGCGGTATTGTTCACCGACCCACTGTTGAACGTATAAACGCCACCCATGGCTTGGTTGGTGGTAATCTTACCCGCAACAATGCTGTGACCCTCCACCATATTGCTCACCGCACGTCCAATCAAGGAAGTCTCCATCGCATCGCCCGTCCAAGGACCGCAATCCACCACCTCAACCGTCACGGGACGTTTGTCCACCGTGTAGGTATATTGGCAACTGTTGTCGGTGTAAGGACTATGATGGGCAATCACCGTGATTTGGTAAGTTCCCGCATCTTTAACGGATGGCGGCGTATTCATCTCATCACCACCATTCAGTTTGTAGCTGAAAGAAGTGGCACTGCTCGTAGTGATATCGTGACCTTGGGCATCCAATAAAGTAAGTCCTGTGGTAGGCACCGTGTGTGATTCACCATCGTAAACCATGGAAGCATTCTGCGGACAGTTCACCGTCATCGCATAGTCGGCCACTTGCAACGTGCAAGATTCGGATTCCGAAGTGCGGCAACCCGACTCGTTGGCAGCTTTGATAATGGTAGCCGTAACCGTCGCCTCGCCTACAGAGAACGCATTGACATGCAGTTTGCTGGAGTCTGACGGATTATTGAGGTTGCCCGTGGTGACGTGTCCCCCCTCGCTGACGAGTGTCCATTGTACTGTCTCGCCTGCAAGCAGCGGACGTACGCTAACGACACCCTCCGTGCCTTGCTGCATCGTACCAGGACAGCTGATGACCGCTGCCGCTGGAGCCGACTGCACCACAAGGGTGGCACGACCTGTAGAGGTTACATATTCCGAACCGCACATTTCGTCCTTGGCGGCACGGGTGAAAACGTAAGTGTTCGGGTTGTTATAATAGCTATCACCAGGCGTATAGGTAGCCTCCGTCGCACCGGTGATCTCCTCACCGTTGCAATACCAACGGTAAGTGACCTCACCCGGGCCGGTGGCAGCATTGGCACTGCCGATGACAGATGCCTGAGTACCCATACAGATGGTCTCCTGTCCACCCACAATGCTGCCAGGATTGAAAGCTTTGCGCACATAGAGGGCGATCACTTCGGATGTATCAGACTTGGAACAGGTGACACTGTTGGCCGCAACCGTTGCCGTGGCAATCATCCTGTAAGTATAGGTTTGGTTATCCGACAATGAAGCTGGCGTGTTATAACTCTGGGTAGTGGCCAACGTAGCATAGTTGGCATCCACCCACCTGTAACTCAGCGCACCATTTACACCAGTGGTCTGCGCCGTGAACGTGGCAGATGTGCCCGCACACACCGTGTCGTTGTCGATTTCCAGCAAAGAGACCGCAGGAGCGTTGATGGTCACCGAAATTTGCTGGCTCTTGGATGCACACACCTCTGAATAAGGAGATGTGGCGGTAATAGTATATATATATGTACCACCATCAGCAGGAGCACTGCTCATGGTAAAGGTACTGTCAGATTCATTAAAATTGAAATCGTATGGTTCAATAGAGAGATTTGCATTGGCGTAACGCACCTTCACAGGATCAATCTCACTGCCCTGACACTTGGTCTGCTCTATATTGCTCACCACCTGGAACTCCACAGCGGGACGCACGGTGAGGTTAACCATCGCGGAATCCTCACCGCAACCGTTCGTGGAAGCGGCCATGATCTTCAACGTGTAGTTGCCGGCCACCGTCGGGGTGCCCGTGATTTTGCCGGACTGATAGACAAGTCCCTCAGGCAATTGGCTGGTGATGGCGGCAGCGCTCACTTCGGCGTTCGTCAACATGAGGCTGATGGCCGTAATCGGCGTGCCCGCACAAACCGTCTGGTTGTCGTTGGTGGCGACAATGCTAGGCGTAGGATTCACCGTGATGCTGATGGGCATGTCGATGGCGCCGCAGTTGTTGGAAACTGTCAAGTTGAAGTTCGCCGTGGAGGACGGGGTACCGGAAATACGCGCCTCTTTTGACCCAGTATTGTTGCCGAACACCAATCCGTAGGATTCAATGTTCGGAGTCTGAATCGTGGAATAAGGATAGGTGACCACGATTTCTTGGATAGCTTTGCCTGCACAGACTGTCTGTTCAGCGGAACCACTTCCTTGGGTCAGCTGCAATCTTGGTTGCGGATTCACCGTCACCGTACCCGGCAGTTGCGCAGAGGTACAGGCAGGATCCAGAGAGGTTGCCGTGACCGTATATCTATAGATGTTATCGTTCGTTGGAGTACCCGTGATGAGCAGCTGTCCACCCGCGGTCGTCGTGTCGATGCCCGCCGGCTTGGCAATAGCATCCCCATCTTCGTTGCTCCAAGTGACAACAGGTTTCTTCGAATGATCATAATCCACCACAATCGTATCCATCTGCACATTCGCGCAAGTGGTCACGTTGAGGTTAGAAACGGCTGTCAGGGTGGCCGACGGGTTCACCGTGAGAGTACCCGTCACCGTTTTTGACCCACAAGAAAGCGGCAAAGTGCTCTGCGCTGTGATGGTGTAGTGATAAACCCCGGATGTATTGGGCGTACCCGTGATGGCACGAGCCGACTCAGTGTAGTTCACCCCGTAAGGCAGACCCGTCACCATAACGGTGGAATAGCCATCATGCGTGACGGAAATAGCGTCAATGTTACCGCCCAGACAGAGGGTTTGGGTGGAATCAGCACCCACCGTCAATTCCACTAACGGGTTCACCGTGATGACCCCCGAGAGGCTGACGGCGCCACATCCATAACTGGAGTTAGCCGTCACCGTATAAGGATACTCGGTAGGATCATGCTGTGTGGAAGTGAGTTGCACGGATCCGGAAATCGTGGCATTGGTATGGTCTTCGTTGTAGGCAACACAAAAGCCCATGTCATTCACAGACAAGGTCGCATTCGTTCCTTGGAAAACAATATTTTCGATGGTTCCGCCCGAACAAACCGTCTGGTTTTGGTTGCCCGAAACTAAGCTCACCTTCGGCAGCGGGCTCACCTTAACCGTTCCTGTGATGCTATCAGCAGAACACTTGCTACTCATCACATCGGGGATAGCGTTCACTGTGTAGGTGTAGGTGGCCTGACTCATGGCATCCTCGGGCAAGGTGATGGTCGCATTCAGGTTGTTGCCCGACATATATGAGAACACCTCAGCAGGGTTCAGCTGTTGGTCAGCATCCTGCCAAGAGTACTGGAGAGAAGCATGATCATAGAGAATGCCCACAGGGGTGACCGAACCGCCAGAACAAATCGTCTGGTTCTGCAGAGAGGTATTCGCAAAGGCTATTTGAACCGGTGCCTGAACCGTGAGAACGTATGAACCGGCAGAAGGCACAAAGTCCGCCACGCAGGCAGAATCCTTCGCTTCACGGGTGAACGTGTGAACACCCACGCTCTGCGCAAAAGCACTGGCATTATAAGACAAACTGTTCGTATTGTCTATAAGTTCGCCGTTGTGCAACCAACGGTAGGTGATGGGACCGGCTCCGCCAGTTGCCTCGCTGCCAGTCACATCCGCAAGTTCGCCTCCTTTACAAATGGTATCCCGACGAGAAGACAGGGCACCGGCATTGAAGGCCGGACGCACATTGACCGTAACCTGCTTCTCATCATAGGTTGTACAACCGTCTAAAGTAGCAGTAGCCCGAACCGTATAGGTAGTCGTAACGGCCGGAGATGCGGTAACCGTAGCCCGATCCGTATAGTTCAACCCTGAAGCAGGAGTCCATGAGTAAGTAACGTTGTCAGCCTCCCGCTGCGTTTCGTCCAACGTAGCGCTCAGCTCCACAGAACCTCCCGGACAGATGGTACCATCCGTGAAAGCATTGAGAACAATGGAAGGAACCACCAAACGAATCTGCACGTCCATCGTGTCGGTTTTCCAACAATCGCCAATCGTATTGGTAGCCACCACACGAACTGCCGTATCCGTGGTGATATTAGTAAGAGTGAATTGTGAACCACTACCCAGCTGGGTCCCGTTCATCGTAAACCATTTCCAGCTGTTATCTCCCTCGGAATTATAGTTGGAAGGATTGGCCGTAATAGGCACCGAACCACCCGAACAGACATACTGAACAGGAATATCATTCAGTTGAATATAGGGGTTGCTGACCGTCACCGTCACAGGATCGGAGGTGTTCGAACAAAGGGTGGAATTCACCTGAGCCGTCACCGTGTAGGTGCCAGATGTACCAACGTTAATATATTCCCCAACAGCATTATTGCTCCAAGTGTAGGTGATTCCATCACTGAAATTGCTCGTGTTAGCGGTCAATTTCACGGTTGAACCGGCACAAATCGGATCGCCTGTGGGAGTTTTGGTGATCTGCACCACCGGCAACTCGTTCACCTGGATAGTCTTCGGATCCGCAACCACCTGACAGTTATTGGCATCCTTCACCGTCAACGTATATTCGGTAGTTGTAGTCGGAGTCACTGAGGCACTAGCGGTATTGCCGCTGATGTTGTTCCAAGAATAATGGTACACACCACCCGTGAAAGGAGTACCGCCGATAACGCTGGCATACACCGTCGTGCTGCCACCCGAGCATATTTCTGCATTGGCCACACTGATGGTTGCCTGCAATTGGGAAGGCTCGCTGACACTGATATTGCCGTAAGCTATACAGCCGTTATCATCCGTCACCTTCACCGTGTAGTCACCCCTATGTAAATTCGTGGCCTGGGCATTGGAACCCACTTGCTCGTTATTGGAATTCGTCCACACATACTGGAAGGGAGAAATTCCGTTAGTAGGCGTAACGGTAGCTGAAGTTGCCCCACCGTAGCAGCTTATCGGGTCGTCTTGCGCAATCGCCAACGTCATGGTCTGAGGCACTTTCACCGTCACTGGATGTGACAGGGGGTTACCGCACTTGTCGGTAACCGTGACTAACACTGTCGCCGTGAAGGGGAGATAGGCACCCGCAGGGAAGGTTTGCGTAACAGTCAACTCCGCTTTCGGAGTACATCCGTTCACCACTACCTTGCTCAGCACCGTGTCGGTCAAATCCGGCATTTTGTAGGTACAATTTCCTGCCGGCACAGCATACACCTCTGATGTTGGGGTGGTACTGAACGTTAAAACATTATTGACCCCATAATCGCCAGATACATTATATGTATAATGCCACTCTCGCTCACTACCGTTGCAAGCAGTGTAGGTATAGGTATAACGTACCTGACCCTTGCAGGCGAATGGGGTGCTTGTGAACTCGCTGGCACCGTCTGCCTTATAAGAAACGGTAGGATTTGCATTTGCTGTTATCTCATTGCCACAACCATCGAAAGCTTTCGGAACGTTAGCAGCAGCCGGTTGGGTGGCGTCGGTGATGCAAGCAACCGGCCCACTATGCGTCATATCATCTGGAACGCTAGTCCATTGTGCCGGCATCACCACATTGGCCGTTCCCGGGAAGGAGACCGGGCATACGGGAGAAGCCGCGATGACGATGGAGAACGGATAGCTGCCCTCGCACACATCCTCTCCAGAAGGTAGCGTGATCAAGGCAGTGTAAGTGTTACCCGTCGTGTGACTCATTGCCGTAGGCTCGTTGTTATACACGAGGTTTGCACCAGGGATCTCGCCGCTGAAGGTCACCGTCAAAGTCTGTTCGGTACCGGCGCATCCGCTGACCGCCAACTCCACAGGGGAGGTGATAGTGACATTTTGGCCGATACCGGGATTCACCGTCACAACCGCCACAAATTCATCACCCAAACAGTTGACACCCATCATCGGGGTAACGGTGTAGTAATATAACACAGGATCGTTTCCCGTATTGCTGATATTGCCGTGGATGGAGGATTCCATATTGCCCGCAGCATCTTCGTTTAACCCAGTCGGGGCATCCCATGAATAGTATGCACCTGCGGGAACATTCGTGCCATCCTGAGAGGTGGGTACATACGTGAACACATTGCCACCGCACGCCGTAATGCGGACAGTGTCGTATTGGGTATTTTCAAGTGCATTGTTAGCGGGATTAATGACCACTGTAGTATCAACCGTGCGGGTCGTGTCCCCGATGCGGCATCGGTGAGCATCCATCAACAGCAAATCGACATCCTGGAAGATAAGATTGGAGATGGTATAGGAAGAAGTGGAGAACCAACGGTCGCCGGCTTGGGATTCCGCCCCAGTGGAGCCCGTCCAGTAAACATGGTACGGTTTGGTACCACCCGTCACGTTAATCAACTTCACCTTGCCTTGCGTGGAACAGGTCTGGTCAACGGAAACCGCTTCGTATGCCAACAACGCCGGTTGTTTCACCTCAATCGTGCCCGTGAAGGTACAGGCATCATCGCTCAACGGACCTGTATGAGTGGTAATCGTGTCGGCAAGGGTAACCGTCCACACGCCCGCCGTGATGGGCGTTTCATCCGTACCCTCGATAGAGAACGTAGTGACACCTGATCCTACCGGTACGGTGTGGCTGACATTATCTTTGGTGAACGTTGCTACTAAATAGTCGTTGCCATAACCTCTATTGGTGATATCGACCGTGATCTTACCATTCTTATATCCGTAACAGGAAACGCTGTCCTGACTCAGCTCGGCAGCAATGACGTGTTCCCACTTGGCGTAGAGAGTAATACTGCCCTTATGGTTATTCCACTGAATGTGCGATTGGTTGCAAAGCGTGGTGGCAAACACCTCCTCACCTGTACCTTGTTCTGTAAAGAACCAGCCCCGGAAAACATGGTCGGTCTTGGTCGGAGTGGGCAGGTTGCCGTATTGTTTAGTGTAAACCACTTTCCGTGAAGCATCTGATTCGGGAGTGATGGTGCCGCCTTGCGGATCGAAAGTCACTAAAACGGTGTCTTCTTCCCATTTGGCATACAAAGTCTCATCCTGCGGTGATTGCCACAGATTGGTAAGATCCTGATTATACAATTCAGATGTAAGAGCACTGTTCCAATACCAACCCTTGAAAGAATAACCCGTACGGATGATGCCGTTCAGGTCGCAACCACAGGAAGTGAGATTCTTGTTCAAAGGCGAATCGTAGGTAACAGGGAATTTATAACGATTACCTGATGCAGTCGTGACTGCAGAACAGGCAGTGCAGGCAGTGGGCAGGGTGCCGCCATTGGGTTGAACATAACAGGTGTAGTTGTTCGGAGTCCAGTAGTAATATAACGTATGGTTTGCATCTGTCAACAGAGTGGTATTATCCTCCACATGCGTCCCTTGACCATTTGGCTGGGAATACCAACCATGACCCGTATAACCTGTCCTGTTCATTGTACGGTTGGAAAGGTATGACTGGTTTTCCCAAAGCGAACCTGTTATTTCTCGTTTCTTCATAATTCCATATTGATTCACTTTCCAATCAACCCAAAAAAGAAATCTATCTCCATACCAATAGTCCAAAATATAATCTTTACTTGACTGTCCATCTACAGTACCTCCTTGAGCGTCTAAAGTGACCGTAACATCACTAAACTCCCAAACGACATAGAGAGTTGTTGCTGTTGTCTTGTCCCAAATATAGGTGGCAGGGTCAATCGAATTACTATAATTATCACCATTTTTATTAAGGTACCATTTATCTACTATGTTGCCCTGCTTATGAACAATATTATTCAGGTTAACTCCGCCAAGACTGGCGTTTATGGTGGAGCCGTACGTAACCATAAAGGGGTTGGAATAGCCGCTCACCATCTCACCACCGTTCAAATCCAATGTCACTTGATATTGATTCGGTCTCCATCCTGCATACAGCGTCTCGTTCTGGGTATTTCTGAAATAGTCCGTACCTCCTACGAAATCGGATCCCGCCGCGGCAGCAGCACTTTGCGATCTATACCATCCTACAAACGTATAGCCTTCACGAGTGAAACGATAATGATTATTCCAATTGTTTTCATACTGACCACTTCCAGAAGTTAAATCTTTATATTGCTGATTATACAGCACATCAACAGTTCTTGTCGAGTAATTATGGGTACCCGATGTTCCACCGTTACCATTAAAAACAACCTGGTATTGGTTCGCCGTCCACTTGGCATACAGCGTATGGTCATCAGCGGTGGTACAAGTGGTTGTGGCTTCCACTTTATTGGTGCAAGCCGCCTCCTTAAACCATTCGCCGAAGGTGTAGCCGGTGAGGCTTAACGTAGGCAAGTTCTTATATGCCGAATCGAATTTCACAGTTTGATTATCTGGCGTAGTCACTTCACCATTCGGGTCATACAAGCTACCGCTCTGCGTGTTGAAAGAGACCGTATAGGTATTGGAATTCCAGTGCGCGTACAACGTCAATGTTCCGTGATGATCGGGATTATCATCGTATGTATCGTTGTCGGAAGGCAGTTTGAGGTCAGAGCCGATGGTGGTCCTGTTACAGCTACTGGATGCCGTCACTTGCGTACCGTTCTGCGTAAACCAGCCGGCAAAAGTGTAACCCGTGCGCGTAGGCGTGGGCATTGTTGTAGCCATCTGCGCGTCATACTTGGGGTGTATGGCTTCAACCGACGAACCACCCTTGCTGTCAAACGTCACATCCACCGTACGGGCATTCCAATGCGCATAGAGATTCGTGTCACCCCATGAGTTGTAACGATCTGTAGCCTCTACTTTCGTACCATTGGTTCCCCGTGCCGTGTACCAACCGGCAAAAGTGTAGCCTCCGCGTGTAACCGTGGCCAGACCACCAAATAAAGAGTCGCAACGAACTGTTATACTTTCCGTTGAGAGATAGAGTATTCCATTATCCGGATCCGCCTGAGTCTTAACAGCATCCGGATTGCCGTGGAACGTCAGCGTGTAAGTGATGGGTTTCCACTTCGCATACAAAGTATGAGGCCCTGTCTTTTTGCAGGTCGTATTGTCATCCACAGGATTGGAATAGGTACCTGTCGAACTATTGAAATCGTAATACCAACCCTCGAAGGTGTAACCGTTGCGAGTGGGCGTGGGCAGCGACCCGAGATAATGGCGAGTACTTCCATCAAGCGTATAAACCTTCGCATACTTGGAGTCGTACTTCACCCTGACTTTCGTAGGAGTCACCGTAGCCGTCGTCGCACCGCCCGTAATGGGATTTGCATTTAACGTCACCTCATAATCTAGCGTGTCCCACTTGGCGTGGATAGAGCTGTGATCATCGCTGAAGACATCGTTGCTAAAATTGACGGGGTCAGAGCAGGCAGCAGTGACATTGTTGTAAGTATAGTACCACCCGCCAAAATTATATCCCACGCGCGAGATGCTGTTCAAACAATTCACACCCACAGTTCCCAGACTTGTGTTCATAGCCTCAGAACCGTAACCTGGGAATGTGTAGTCGCAGTCACAAGTCCAATTCTGAACATTTTGTGGAGAACTGATCGCAGAAGTGCTGCAAGTAATTGCCCCGCCGTGGGCATATACCTTGCACGACGAAGCCCAGCGGGCATACAGATGCCTATTCGCCGCAGCCGTGTCATCTCCATTGAACACGTCCGTCTTTAACACTTCAGTCTCATACTGTTCCGAAGTGTACCAACCATCGAAAGAGAAATCGCCCGTTGTGGAAATATTAAAATTGATGTCCCACTGTTTTACTCCTTGGTAGGTCATTTTACCATACACGGAATCGTACGTAGCAATCACCTCCTTGGAATGCTTCGTCGAAACTCCATCAAAATAACCGTTATCACCTGAATGCAAAGTAATCACGTATGTCCTCGGGACCCAGTGGGCCTTGAGGGTAAGAGTCATATTTTCGTCCGAGCATTTTCCCGTCCACGTACCACTGGCTTTTGACGCATAGGTAATCGCACCATTCGTCTCTGTCAGATCACACGAGGTCGTGTTTTCAATATTCGCAGGATTGCTGCCCGTAGTGTACCATCCCACGAAGTCGTAGCCGGGACGAGTGGCCGTAGCTAACGTTTTATTTCCGTAATTGAACTTCTGATCATAAGTGTAGGTATCGGATGTCTTCGAAGGCGTACCACCGTCCCCATTGAAAGTCACCTTGACGGTGCAGGGCTCCCATTGGGCATAAAGGGTTTGGTTCGTAGGGTAGTTATTCTGCACACCTTCAGCTACTGTGTTCCCGTTGGCATCCTTCCATCCAGCGAAACTATAACCGATACGGGTAGGAATATGATTTGCCCAGTCGTCGTCGTCAAAATTAGTACGATAAACTCGAGTAAAAAATTGATTGGTGAAACAATTGTTACATTCAGCGTAATTAGCGTCTAAGTTGAAGGTGATGGTGTTAGCTTCCCATTGAGCATAAAGCGTGATGCTTCCTGTGAGATTAGCAGTACCACCCCACTTTAAGCTATCACCAAAATTAGCGGTTGTGATCTCTGTATTGTACGGAATTACACTTCCTGTTTTCGTCTTACTAAAACCTATGAAGGTGTAGCCTGGGCGAGACAGAGCATCACTGACGTTAAAATTATTACCGAGAAGAGTAGCGCCATAAGATCTTCTGTATTGATAAGTAGTACTGTTTCCCCAAGGAGTGCTGCCGGATTTCCAAGTCACCTCATCTTCACCCGCATTAGCATCGAATGTGACATAGACATCACAAGCCACCGTGGTAATGCGCGCACAACCTGCGGCACCTGATCCTGTGGGCCAATTTTGATAACCACCAACGCAAAAACCCCAAGACTTATCGCAATCATGAGAACCGCCGCCACCGCCACCGTATGTCTTACCCTTACCGTCATTACCACTATTTTTCACATTACCCTTTCCTCCAGCACCACCATAGTCATTTTTACCGTCACAACCACTGCCATTACCCCACTCATTAGCATCGTCACCTCCATTTCCTGGTCCACTACTACCGGCACCACCGCCACCGCCGCCAGAATATAATAATAAACCCAATTTATACCCCTTTCCGCCTTGTCCTCCATTATATCCTTGTAATTGATTTTCAGAAAAATAGTCAGAGGTTCCACCTGGTCCTCCAGAGGCATTGGAGCCATCCGTTGTACCTCCAGATCCTCCATACGCTTTCATCCAAATCACATTGTTGTAGGTTACCGTTGTGGCACCACCCGGATTTCCATTTAACGCATTTCCATTAGTCGATGTAACCTTCGCACCACCGGTTCCAATGGACACCACCAATTGGGCATCCCGAGGAAGAGTGGTTATCGCATTTTTGTTGGTAACGTAACCGCCGCCACCGCCGCCGCCGCCGCCGTGCGATCTGTCGTAGGAGCCAGAGCCACCGCCGCCCCAGCACTCAATCTTGGAGATGCGGTAACCTGTTGGAGCCACATAAGTACCATTACTGGTAATATGAGTGACACCTTTGTTCAGCGTTGTCTGTCCCCACGCATTCCCCACTCCCAGCAGCAGCACCGTCGCAAGCAGCATCACGCCAAGGAGAGGAAACTTTTTCTGCGAGATCCTGCGAGATCCGCGGGAAAAGGGTGTTCCCATCGCATTATCCCCATTCAACATCACAAATGACTTAGTAGAAATCTTATTCATAATTTTAACTTTTTTTCTTAATTTTCGGCGTATTCTCAGGAAACTTCCGCGCACAGCAAAACATGGGCACAGCTACCCAAAATACGGCGGCAAAGGTACACTTTTTTCTTAACAATTTTTTCCTAATATTATATATGAGATTTTGTTTTTGTATTTCATTGTTTTTCAATATGTTACAAATGTTAATTTTTGTTAATTCATGGCCAAAAGATGAGGGTCGAGAGACACGCGAGGCGACCAAAAACGCAGAAAAACGAACTTTGTTCAGGATCACGAAACTTCACTTGGCAAAAATCCGCATGAGTAAAATAATAATTTTATGATAACGGAAAGTAATTTTTTAGATATGAATCTGCGTTGTTATAGAAATGTTAAAATGCAATTATTTTAAGTATTATTTATTTATATATTATGTTTTATTTCGAAAATGGATATGTTACGTAAGACGTGGAATAAACATTAACGCATACGCGCGGCATTGCACCCTGGATGGCGACGACCGCATGTTGGCAACCCGGCGCATCACGACGGCATTACACAACACGCCGTTTGCACAACGATCGCGCCCATATCGCATATACGGCCGCGTATGGTATCATATCCGCGCCCGACGCATATACATCGTTATACGCCGTATAACCGCGCCCATATCGCACATACGGGCGCGTATGGTATCGTCGCGCGCCCCGCAAGGGTTCACACCCCTGCCTGTATTATGCCGCCCCTAACGGGCCTGGGAGGCCAACGGAGTGGCACATGTGGACATTGCTAACTGGCCGTTGGCCGTTGGCTTTTAGCTTTTGGCTTTTGACCAACGGCATATACCTAAACATAAACTTAGACATAGACATAACGCCCAAAACCGGAAACTGCTAACTACTAACTGCTAATTGCTAACTAACAATCGCTGCTAACTACTAACTACTAACTGCTAATTATCAATCGCTGCTAATTGCTAACTAGCAATCGCTGCTAACTGCTAACTGCTAATTGCTAACTAGCCAACGCCGTCTTTGGCATCAACACCGAACAGCGGTCAATGATGTCGTTGGCACGTTCGAAGCCGGCGTCGCAGATTTTTCTCTCCTTACTGCCGTCATAGCCCATGAACAAGTGCATGGTTTCATACCCCGCATTAACATATTTCAACAGCGTACGGTCGCGTTTGCCCGCCGCCTCTTTGTATTTTTCTATCGAAGGCCTGCCTTTTCCCTTGCGTATCTGCAGCACCGCCTCAAGCGCAATCAGACAGCCGCTCCACAAGGTGTTGCCGGCAATCCGGACATATTTCTTATCCCTGTAGAGATTCGTCTCCGGATCGTAAACAGACTTCTCTATGATTTCCGACGCGTTGGCCACATACCTTCTGGCCTCTAGAATAGGATCAGTATTTTCCATATCGATGAGTTTAAAATTAGACGCCGCAAAAATACAACAAAAAGAATTTGAAAAATCAACTTTTTCAAAAATTTTTATTTCGTTGAAAATCAACTCGTTAAAAATCCATAATAAATTATCTTTACAATTAATTGTTAAATTATTTTTCAGTTACGCAGGATTTGAAGTATGACGTATGACTTGTGATATGGGACACCGCACGCCGCACTCGTGCACAACCGCGCCCACGTCGCATATATATCCGTCATACGCCGTATAACCGCGCCCATATCGCACATACGGGCGCGTATGGTATCGTCGCGCGCCCCGCAGGGGTTCACACCCCAGCCTGTGTTATGCCGCCCCTAACGGGGCTGGGAGGCCAACGGAGTGGCGCGAGTGGACATTGCTAACTACTAACTGCTAATTGCCAACTGTCAATCACTGCTAACTACTAACTGCTAACCTATTCATCATTCTTCGTTCTACATTAAAAAAGCGGCTGCCAGGAACTCCCGACAGCCGCAATGTAACAATTATCTTAATCAGATATTAGTTGTTGCAAGCAGGAATGTTGTTATATTGTACGGTTCCTGATGCAGTACCTGAAACCTGACTAGCACCACATAATGAAGTGTTTGTATAGTTCAAAACTGGCGTAACATTCCAAGTTGTAGTAGGATTCATTGGTACTGACTGAGTACCTCCGAGCCAATCATTTTCTGTAACAGTTAAAGTACAATAACCGTCGGCGATTTGAGTGACATTAAAAGATTTATATCTAGGACCCGGGGTAGGTGTACCTTCACTAACATAAAAAGTAATATTATATCGAACAGTCCCTATAGAAGGATCATAGTTCTCAATAGGTGTTCTGATAGTAACGGAGCCATCATTCATATTCTTACAAAGAGTGGTCGTACCAAAAGAAGGACACCATTCAGAATAGTTGCCACTCACACTTTGTACAGAACAATTCGGAACATTGATATCAATAGTATAGGTGGCTGATGAATATTCTATAGTACCTAAAACATCTGTGGTAAGTTCAACATAATGATCAGTTGCGGTTGGAGAATAAGATACTGGATTACCAATAATGGTCGCCGTAATATCACTTTGTCCAGATTGGTGGATTGTGATAGTGAAAGAATTAGCGCTAAAGACATCAGAATAAAGGCCAGCGTCGAATGGAATAACATAAATTATCTGATTTTCATGATATCTGACATGAGATTCGCCAAAGGAAGGACATCCTTCAACATTAGCAGTAAACGTGGTCGCCTCACAGTTTTCACCATTACCATAAACTTCAAACACTACGGTTTTGGGAATAAAATTGCCAAGGGTTGTAGGATTAATATAAGCACCTTGGTCACAAGTTGTAGTACTTAGTTGAGCATTCATCTCTTTGACAAGATTATTAGCATCATATGCTGTAGCACTAAAGCCACGATTAGTCCAATCAAAATTTCCAGTACATGACAACTCAGCTACGAGTCCATCGTTACTGATAGTTGCGGTTGCATTGAAATCATTGGCAATTGCACACGGATCAACAGTAGGGAACTGGCCTTGCTCGTAGGTACCTGTGCAAACAGGTTCAGCTGTACACTGACTATTGGTGTTTGTCAACTTGAGTATGAATTGAATTTGATCTCCTGTTCCCGTCAATTCGGGGAGGCTGTTTGCAGGGATGTTCAACGTTACAGTACGATCGTTAACAGTGATTCCGCTGGAAATAGCAGTTTCATTTCCAGGAGCACTGCCAGCCTGCGTAAAGATGTATGTACCACTAACTGTCGTGGCTGCGGTGTTACCTGTAAAAGTGAGAGTAGCCTTGTAATAGCCATTATCCAAGATAGGATAGAAAATACTGCTGGTCCAAGCAGGACAAACAACGGTAGGTGCGCCATTGTTGATGATGGTTCGGTAGATATCGCAAAGATTGCAACCGTTAAGTCCCTTCTTAGCAAGATAGGCATCGAAGTAGCCATAGAGGAGCTGTCTGATCTTGACGCTTGCCGTGGAATTGCTCAAAAGCTCGTTATACAGTTGGTTGACCTCTGCTGCAGATGCGGTTTCTGCATAATACTTAGCCACTTCCAACATCATGTCACGATTGTCCTTCAGGAACTTCTTTGCCATGCTGTAGATGGAATCCTTGACTTCCTGATCAAGCGTGCGACCTTCTTGATAGAATCGATTCAAATCTTCAGCCGTAATCAAGAAGAGGTAATGATAGCCGATCTCTTTCGCCTTGTCATAATTTTTCTTGATGTAATTGACGATTGAATCACGCATGCCATCGTGCAACGGCGTATTCGACTTCAAGGCACTATAGATTTCGTGGATATCCTCGCCAGTAATACCGCTGTTGATATAATCCTCAATGTGATCCGTGGTCAGGATGGCGCCGTCGGTATGGAAAGCGTATGGCACTGCTGTAACCGGGGTCACAATCACAATTTCTTGATTACCGTATGTGAAAATCGCCCGGATGGAATCCACATACATCCATTCTATGTCGTTGGAGGCAATCAACGGGAGATTCACCATACCATCGAAATTAGTCTGGAACTCACCCTCACAGAGATCTATGGGATCAGCATTTTGGATGACGGATATTTGATATTGACCCGCTTGGTTTCTCACCAATTCATTGGTGGCCGGATCGCGCAACACAGCCTGATAATTAAGAGGCGTTGTTTGCGCCATCATGCTCACGAAAATCGTGAGCATCGCGAAAAGTGTTAATAACTTTTTCATATCTCTTTTTATTTTTTTCAGAACTTAATTAATTATTAGGCACATTGGTGAAAGAACCATGTTGTTGGATTTCCGAACAACCAGGACTAACAAGTTGAATATCGAAACCAACGTTAGCGTTAATTTGTTCAATTCCATCATTAGGTCCAAGTTCAAGACTGAAAACATTGTCAACGAGCTGCAGTTCTTTAGTTTCGGTTTCTTGACCCTTGGTATAGGTAACTTTCACGGTAAGCGTTGAAAGATCAACAACACCCATATCATCTATATTGACCTGGAATTCAATTTTTGTAAGATCAATAAGGTCGTTGCCCTGCGGGGTACCATATCTTGAACCTTGAACAGAATTGATTTGAGGACAAACGATGTTACCTGACACGTAAGCAGCAGCGGAACAAAGCGTCCAGTCTTGGTTGTCACAAATGAGATGTTTGCCGCGGAGATATTGCGCGAAATAGTCCAAAAGGATGCGTCTGACCGCAGGAGCGGCAGTGGAGCTTTCAAAGGAAGTATAGAGTTCCTCTGCCTCTTGAACATCAGCAGTGGAGATGTAATACTTAGCAACATCTACCAAAAGTGCACGATGGTTTTTAATATAATCCTTGACAAGATCATAGAAAGCTTGTCTCACTGCGATATCAACAATACGCATGGAGTCATAAATGTCTTCCACATCTTGTTTGGAAACTTTTGAGAGATAATCGTATGCAATTTCCTTGGCAATCGTGTAGTTCTCCTTGATATAGTTCACAGCGGAATCACGACAAGCCTGACTGAAAGTTGGATTGTCTAACAAGGCTTGGTAAACACGATCCACATCTTCAGGAACCGCACGTTCAAAATAATCAGTGAGCATCGGGGTGGTGATTCTCACATCACCAGCCTGAAATGCGTAAGGCACTGCGGTAACAGGCGTGTTCAACGTGATGGTTTTGGAACCAATGGTAAACACAGCCGTAAGGGTATCACCATTCCAATTGATGCCTTGAGGAGCATTAATACTACTATAATTCAGTTCCAAAGAGACTAAGCCGTTCGCATTGGTAGTAAATGGTTCATTAACTACCCAAGTTCCCTCCTTAAGAGAAATATCGACTGTACCGCTCTGGTTTGCCACCAACACGTTGTTGGAGTCGCGCAACACTGCCTGATAGCGGAACTTAGGCCCCTCTTGCGCCATCAGCACGCTCCCACTTATCAGGAGCATCATTAAAAAGGTTAAAATCTTTTTCATTGTATTTCTTTTTTTATTATTCTGATTGTGATTAATGGAATACTATTAGTCATCCAAAGTTGCCCAATCCTCTTCAGTAGGGGTCATAACGCAACGGACGCTGAGGCCATCGTTAACGCTATGTTCCTTGAACATCGGAGTGTTACAGTAGTAGTTCACTTGCAGTGAGATAGCTTTACCATTGCTAGCACTGATGGTGCTCCACCAGTCAGTGTTAGTACCCATACCCTGGAAGCGTTCTGCGGCAGCGCTGTATTCGCCGGCAGGATATGCCGTGAATTTAGTGCTGTTGGTGTTCACATCAGGAGTGTTCCAGTCTTCCGTAGCACGGATGGTAGTTGCATCGTGACCTTTCAGAAGGTTCATTGCGGTCTCATCCGGAAGATACCAACCGTCAGGACACAGGGTTTTTGCGTCTTCCAAAGTATAGAGGTAACCGTATTTTTCTACATCCACATTGGGATATTGATCACTCGTGTAGGTCATCGGGGTGCCCAGGTTAGTGCGCAGGTTCTCTCTGGTCCAGCAATAGTTGTCAATAGCCACTGAAGGATAACGAATATCAGATGCTAATTTATCATTCATTGTATCACATATCCAGATATAGAGGTATTCTACAAGATCATAATGATAGATACCGCCATTCACCAAATAAAGGCTATCTTTTAATGATTTTTGCACAGGGTTTTGCACATTAGGGAAAACATAGCCGCGTTCATCAACATAGTTGTCGCCTTGGGTCATCACCACGTATGTGGTGTCGCGCACCAGTTGCATTTGAGCAACGCCTGCGGAGACTTCGTAACCGTTCTGGGCCACGATATCGCCAAAGGGTTGACCGAACACGCCGTAGCTGTTATTATCCATCGTAGCGCCGCCGGCCGTAAAAGCCCGCATCGTCATGGGCGCCGTTTGGGCGGTTGCCATCACCGCCACCGTTGCTAAAATAATCAATGATAATATATTCTTTTTCATATTCTTTCGGTTTTTAAAGGTGATGTTACAGATTAGTTGTTAGGATAAGTTGCTTCGTCTCTACATTCTCTCAGATGCGCTTTAGC
>ONHS01000025.1 GCA_900317715.1 uncultured Bacteroidales bacterium
ATGCGTTCCTCTTTTGTTAAATTCTCCATGTTGACTTGCTTTGGTTTTTTAGACTGTTTTTATACCATAGGCGGTCAACTTATTTCAGGCATTGACATGGGGTAAGGGTTAAGCATGCCGATGGCAAGCACTTCGCAAGTACTTGCCATAGTGATGCCATAGTGATGCCATAGTGATGCCATACTCTTAAGTATGGCTACAGTATGGCATCAGTATGGCTACAGTATGGCATCTCCTTGGGAAGTACTTGCAATCCCTATGACAAAGACGATGGAAATTCGACAGGCCAACTGGTCCTGCATTCGGTTGACCACATCGCTCATCTCCGTGAAGAAGTCGAAATCCTGAAACTGCCGCAACATGCCCACAGCCTCCTGCATCATCTCGTAATCCCGCTGCGACAACGGCAAATTGGTGATGGAGTAGTCGGGGTCGGCATAACGGTAGTACTTCTGTTCATAAACCTCAATCGGGGCATTGTATCCGTAGCGGTCGCTGCGCATCATCTGCAAATCCAGTTGCACCGTCCGTTTGGAGATGTTCCCGACCCCTTCATAGTCGTGCACCGTAAGGGAGCCACCCGCGCCCGCGTTGGCGAGGTGGGCATCATCCCCGGTTCGCAGGGGACTTGCTCCTACATTGTGGAGGGCTTGGGCAATGAGAACAGTTTCCTGAGCTGTTCGCATGGCGCCGGACGTCTGATGAGCCGTACGGAAGCGCAGAACACCATCGACTTGCAGGCGGAAATCGCCTTCCTCGACGCGCAGAACATCGTCCACGGCATCCGTACCCGCAGCGACCTCGACGAGGCGCCTTCAGCTTACAAAAACATCGACGAGGTGCTGGCGCAAGAGTCCGACCTCGTGAAAATCCTGACCAAGCTGCACCCCATCGCCGTCATCAAAGGATAAGGCTGTCCGTGTCATTAGTCTATGTCTAAGTCTTAATGGAATTTTGGTACGATTGCCCTGGACTGCTCACTATTCACTACTCACTGTTCACTAAAAAAGCGTATCTTTGCCGCCGATTAAAACACTATGGGCAAGAGAAAACAGGACACTCAGATCGCGATCAAGAACAGGAAGGCGGAATTCCTTTACTATCTGCACACTTCCTATACGGCGGGTATTGTGCTGACCGGCACGGAGATCAAATCCATCCGGGCGGGTCGCGCGAATATCACCGATGCCTATTGCTCGTTCATTAACAACGAGTTATGGGTGCACAACATGCACATCAGCGAGTACGCGCAGGGCAGCTACAACAACCATCAGCCAAAACGCGATCGCAAGCTGCTGCTGCAACGCAAGGAAATGCGCAAACTGATGACCAAACTCAACGAACGCGGCTACACCATCATCCCTACGTTGCTTTGGATCAACGATAATGGCTATGCGAAGCTGGACATTTGCTTGGCCAAAGGTAAGAAAATGTACGACAAACGCGAAAGTATCAAAGAGCGCGACCAGCGCAGAAGAGGTTCCGACGACGAATAATGGACGAAGAATTAAACATATCGAACACGTTGCCTGATTCCATCGCGGAGCAGGAAAAGCTGTGGTTTAGCATCGGCGAAACCGCTGAGGCTCTAGGCATTCCGGCCTCCACTTTGCGCTTTTGGGAGAAAGAATTCGACATGATTAAGCCGCGCAAAAACAAAAAAGGAGACCGTTTTTATTCCAAAAACGACATCTCCATTCTGCGCACCATCCAGTATCTTACCAAGGTGAAAGGCTACACACTCCAGGGTGCCAAAACCGCCATCAAGAACAACTTCATGCAGGAGGCTGAAACCGCCGCTATCGTTGATACCTTGATGAAAATCAAGGGTAAGCTGCTGGAAATCAAGAAATTGTTATAACATCTAGAAGATTACATCATCTTCATGAGGTTTGCCTTTGGTGACCTCTTCCACTACGCCATCGTCTTGATTTGCAGAGGAGGTTTCCGACCGGTTTTTGGACGCATTCTGCGGGGAAGCGTCAGACTGCTCCTTTTGGGTTTTGCGGCTGGCCTTGGATTGTGCCTTGTCTAAATCGGCACACAATGACTTCTTGATGTAGGCTGTTCGCGTGTTGCCGACGGGACGCACTTCATACCAGTCGACGGTTTCGCTGATAACATCGAGCACCGTACCGCGTTTCAGTTTCCACGTACCGCCAGTGCCATCGGCACTAACGGTAGCATAATCGTAATTCGTACCGGGTCCTGTGCGCAAATTGGCGCTCAAGGCCGTCACTCTTACCTGTTTCAGTACAGTGACGTCATCAGTAGCATCCGTTTTTTTGTGGATGCAGCTGCGATAACACCAAACGCCCAAAAATACAATAACCAAGAGGGCTAAAAATTTTTTCATGATAGGATAGTTTTATTTTTCTTTTTTTCGAACGGTCATATCGTAGAGCACATATTGTCCCGAACGCACATCGCCGCACTCCAGCCAAAACATTAGCTGGTGGCATTTGTTGATGGGCAGGGTGTAGGTGGTGGGTTCCATCTCGTTGCTCACCCAGAATTCGCCCACTTTCACCTGGTCCGCGAAGACATCAAGGCGCACGGCGGGTGCTTTGCCATCTCCGAAGAGCGCAGTACCCGGTTCCACGTATGGTGATTTGCAGGCCACAGTGAATGTCAGCTCGTCATATTCGCCAAACGGGTTGAAGGCGCAGGCCGACGATTGGTGTCCGCCGGCGCTGAAAAGGCTAAGAATCCCAGAGGTGGCGGGCATTCCCGAAGCGCCTCCCGTGATGCCAGTGGAGGCACTGACATTACTACTGGAAACGTTTGACCCCGCACCTGTGATGAACATGAAAAGTGCCTGCATGGGTGTGATATTTTCAAGGGCAGGCGGGATGTTGGTTTCCAGCATTACCCCTTTGTAAATCTTACTGCCGTCGTGCATCTGGAAGTACCTCCGCTGGGAGCCGCCGTTCTGGAAACAGTCGTTAAAATCGAAGTTGTTGAGCACGCTGAGGTAACGGCCCACATAGTGGTAGTAGGGCGCTTTGCAGAGGTCGATGAGGTCGATCTCGGGCGGGCAATCAGGCTTGGGATGCGAGAACAACTCGCTGTTGTCCTGCACTTTACCACGGTAGAGCGTCACGTCGCCGATACCGAAGTAGCTGTCCTTTTGCTGCATGTTGCCAGGCTTGGCAAAAGTGAGCGTGCGGCACTTGTTGAGCGGTACCACGAAACGCTGGTTGGGCCACGTAACGTGGATCACAGTGTCGAGCACCACCTTTCCGTCGCAATAGACACGGATGTTGTCGTCCTGCTGGGTGCGGCGTTTGGTGAGCGCGCCGACGGTGAACGACATGTAATCGAATTCGCCTGCCAGATCGAACTTGTAGTAGGCTGAGATGTTGTCATCGAAGAGCGTTTTGCCGCTGGTCAGGATAAAGCCTTCGGGGAACTGCTCGCCGCCCATCGAGAAAGTGATGTAGTCGGATTCTCCGTCAAAAATGGTCTGGTCAAACCCCGCGATACCCTGCACGGAGTAGGGTCGGATGTTCGACACTAGCTTGCACATATCGGGAAGTTTGGAAAGCTTTCCTTGAGAAGCATTAATAACCCCAGCTTCGGGAATCTGGGCGAGGTTGTAGCCTTTGGGATAGGCGAAAATGTTGACCACTCCGAAGGTAATGCTGCCCAAGATGCGGCTCGACTCGTCGATGCTGTGGAACGAGAGTTGGTTCACGCCGGTCACATCGAGCACCACCTGCTCAGCCAAATCTTGCTGCGTCACCTGTTTCTCATAGATGATTTTGCCGTCGGCCTTCACGGTCAACCAGCCCGTTGCAGCGGAAGATTGGTTGTCGCGCGGTCCAATGATGAACGACACTTTGTCGTATTTTTTCTGCAGCCAGAAGTAGGCCCACGCCTCGTTGTTGCCCGCAAAAGCCTGGTCAGCAGTGAATTGCAGACCGGTTTTATATTCCACGCGGTTAATGCTGATACTCGTCTCCTTGCGGATGCCCTTCACCTCCTGTGAGGTAATGGGGGCCACCCAACCGGAATGACGGATGAAGTAGGGATAGAGCTGGCCCACGAGCTGCACGCGGTCGGTCAAGGGAATGCTGCGCAGCGGATCGCCCGAGGGTTTGAACGTCTGTCCTGACTTCCAGAGTTTCACGGCACCAAACGCTAAGTTAGCCTCGCCTCTCTGCACGTCGAACCGCAGCTGACGCGCACCGTTCAGATCCACGGTATACTCTTGCGGCGCGTCGTGTTCCCACACCACCTTGTCGAACACCTTTTTGCCGTCGGCCTTCACGGTGATGATGGCGTTATACTTGTCGGAGGCACTGTTGGGCTTGTCGGGACCCAACACAAAGCTCAGTTTGTCGAAGCCCGCGGGCAGGTCAAACACCACGTATCCTGGAGTGTTGCTGCTTACCAATCCACCGCGACCAGAGCCGAGCGTGAAGCCGCCTTTGTACTTATAGACAGCGATCTGCATAATGTCATCGCCCGTTGTAGGATAGACCTTATAGTGCTGTGATTCAGTGGGTTTATAAACATCGGTCAGGTAGGTTTGCGCCCGCACGCATTGCACCGCCACAAGCAGCAGTGTTACGAGCATCACCTTAACATTCGTGTTTTTCATTTGCATAACCGTTATTATCAGTTTTTGTTTGAAAAAGTTTCGACGGCAAAGATAGTAAAAAAGTCTAAAAAAGTTTTATTTTTGCATCGTAAAATAATTTACAATCATTATGGCAATGAATTGGAAAGAGTACGAGTTGGTGCTTGAAGCAAAAGACCACAAAGTGTGCGAGGTGACGGGACGCAACATGGGCGGCACCTCAATACACACCTGCCCTGTGAGTAAGTTGGTGAAGAACAAGGAGGTGCCTTGGAAACCCAGCTATGGCGGGTATGAAGCGGTGGAATGCAAATTTGCGGGTACTGACAACGAGGCCGTTCACCTGATTTTCTTCAAGGGGCTTCACATTGAAAAAGCCCTGAAGCCGGACGAGTCGTGGTCGAGCGGCTGGTACAGTTTCGGATCATGGGACTATTGCGTTGAAGTCAAATTGAGAAAGATAGCGTCTGAAACACCAAAAAAGGACACCAACCCTTTTTTCGTGCACACCTTGACCGATGATGGCGTGACCTCCGATTATGCCGATACCAAGGAGGCTTACGAAGGGAGATAACCAACCATAATTCAAATAGTTATGAAAAAACCGATAAAATTTATCAAGCTGCTTTATGTCGGGGAAACCGACGAAAATGGATTGCCGCATGGCGAGGGAGAGCTGCGCTATGTGGTGGAACCTGATTTGGAGAAAGAGGCCCAAGACCCCATTCACAAAGGCACGGGCGACCTGCGCTATAAGGGGCATTTCGAACACGGACTGCGACATGGGGAAGGCGACCTACACGAACTGGGATTGACCTACAACCCCGTTAGTCAGTATGCATGGTATTCGGAAGGGGAATATGACAGTTGCGGACGACTGATCCACTCGTCCAACCCTTCCGGATCATGGAAACAATACGTACAATGCTGGTATCCCTATTTTGAAGGCACATGGGAGAATGATATGCCGCTGAAGTCACGTTGGGGTGACAAAATCAGAAAAAGTGATTTAAAATATTGCCAAGCCACCCGTCGCGACGAACTCGAAAAGTCCCTCTCTTTCACCTTTAACCATTAACCTTTAACCATTAACCTATTATAATACAGCGTGTTCCCGCACGACTTCTTAAACATCGTGTCGGTAATCCGCCGTATATCTTCTTCACTGACCGCAAAATACCCCAATCTTTCGTCGGAAAAATCCTCAGCGCGGCTGTAGAATTCACCTGTGGCTAAGGTGTTGGCGCGGTCTTCAACCTTCAAGTTTCGTTCCAAGATAATGGATTCGGCGTTGTTTTTCACCTTTTGTAAATCGTATGATAACTTACTATCGAACTGAAAATCAGCAAGATATTGGGTTAATACTTCGTCGGCTTGCTCAATAGAGATGCCTTCTGCGGGACGACCGCCCACGTAGAAGAGTCCTTGGTCGGCGGTACCGGAAACGGAAGCCGAGATGTCCGTGAAAAGTCTATCTTCAACCACGAATTTCCGATAGAGATAGGAACTTTGACCAGTGCCGAGAATGTCGGAAAGCAGGTCGAAGGCGCAATAGTCTGCATCGGTGCGCGCACACATCAGCCAGCTTTTGTAGAGCATGTCAGCGGGAACGTCCTTTTCCACCCTCTTCATTCGGTTTTCCGTTGACATAGATTCGGGAGGATATTGGTGGGGGTTCCGTCCTCCGGACGGAATGTCACCGAACCATTTGTCTGCCAGCGTGAAAATCTCGTCAGCATGCACGTTGCCCGCCACTACGAGAATAGCATTGGCCGGACAATAGAAAGTATCGTGAAAACGGCGGATAATATTCATGTCAACTTGCTCGATATGAGAAAGTTCCATACCAATGGGTAGCCAGCGATAGGGATGCTTTTGATAACTGAGACCGTTGATGTGCATGAGCAGATCGCCGTAAGGTTGATTCAGACAAGTCTCCTTAAATTCCTCCATTACTACCTGTTTCTGGACATCCAGCCCCTGCTGATTGAACGAAAGCGCGACCATGCGGTCAGATTCAAGCCACAAGGCAGTCTCTATGTTATTGGAAGGCAGCACAATATAGTAGTTGGTGAGATCTTGGGAAGTATAGGCGTTATTGATAGCCCCCACCTTTTGGAGGGCAAGATCGAAGTCGGGAGCGTGATCGGAGCCGCTGAACATGAAATGTTCCATCAGGTGTGCCAGCCCAGTGCATGCTGGATTCTCGTCGCGCGAACCCACGCGATACACGATGGTGCAGGCCGCCAAAGGAGTGGTATGGTCCTCATGCACAAGGACATGCAGTCCGTTGGTGAGGATTTGTCGGGTGAAAGGGATTGCCATAACGTTCGTAAAAATCGGCGGCAAAAATACAAATTATAGTGAATGTTAGTGAGTGAATGTTGATGAGTAAATGTTGATGAGTAAATGTTGATTAATGAATGTTAAACCCCCAAATATTTTAAAACATTTTCCAAAAAGGGCTGAAAGCCCGACCTATATCAGCCCAGGGCGAGCGACAGCGAGCCCTGGGATAATTATGAATTGTAAATGTCGTTTTTGTAGTGGTTGGGATGTTTTTTTCCGAAAGGACATTCGAAAAAATGACAAACCATTATTGAAAACATCATAAGAAACAAGATAAGATCGTGTTATATGGATTGTTATGGTATTGATAATCAGTCAAATGAAAAAATATTACAGAAAAATTTTCAAGAAGGGTTCTGCATATCAAAAAAAGTGTATTTTTGCGCCATCAAAAACGGAACGCTTCCTTAGCTCAGTTGGTTAGAGCATCTGACTGTTAATCAGAGGGTCCAAGGTTCAAGTCCTTGAGGGAGCGCAAAACGAAAGCACCAATTCTACAAAGAGTTGGTGCTTTTTTTGTTGCCAAATCTTCACTCCCCATATTTTTTCCTGCGTTTTTTCCCACTTAACGAGAGGTCTATATCAATGGAAATGTTATCTTTGCGGCTTAAATTTTTTAGACGATGTTACAGATTCAACTTTTAAGAGAAAATCCACAAGAGGTTATTGACAGACTGAAAATCAAGAATTTCGATGCTACGGAACTGGTAGCTGAGATTCGTGAATTAGATAGTGACAACCGCAACCTGAAGAAAAAAATCGACGACAATCTGATGGCGCAAAATCAGGGTGCGAAGAAAATCGGTCAGCTCTTCAAAGAGGGCAAGCGCGACGAGGCCGAAGCTATCAAAGCTGAAATGGCTGCGCTGAAGGAGACGGAACGTGTTGACCGTGCGAAATTGCAAGAGCAGGAAGAACTGCTGCAGAGCAAGATGGTGCTGCTGCCCAACCTGCCCAACGCTGCCGTCGCTCCCGGCAAAGGCGCTGAGGACAACGAAATCGTCTATACCCAAGGCGATGCCTCCAACCTGCCGGAAGGTGCTCTTCCGCACTGGGAACTCGTAAAAAAATACGACATCATCGACTTCGAGCTTGGCACCAAGATCACCGGTGCTGGCTTCCCTGTCTATAAAGGCAAAGGCGCTCGCCTGCAACGCGCCCTCATCGATTTCTTCCTCGACGAGGCTACCGCCGCTGGCTTTGTGGAAATCCAACCTCCTTACATGGTGAACGAAGATTCCGCATACGGCACGGGTCAACTTCCTGATAAAGAGGGACAAATGTACCACTGTCAGGTGGATAACTTCTACCTCATCCCTACCGCTGAGGTGCCCGTTACCAACATCTATCGTGATGTGATTCTCAAGGAGAGCGATTTTCCGTTGAAGAATTGCGCTTACTCCGCTTGTTTCCGTCGCGAGGCAGGTTCCTACGGCAAGGATGTGCGCGGCCTCAATCGCCTGCACCAATTCGACAAAATCGAAATCGTAACTATTGAACACCCAGACCGTTCCTACGAGACGCTTGAAGAGATGACCAACCACGGTAAGATGCTGCTTACCAAGCTCGGTCTGCCGTTCCGCGTGTTGCGTCTCTGTGGCGGCGACATCAGCTTTACCTCTGCCCTCACTTACGACTTGGAGGTCTATTCCAAGGCGCAACAGAAATGGTTGGAGGTCAGCTCCGTGTCCAACTTCGAATCGTATCAGGCTAACCGTCTGAAACTGAGATACAAAGATGCTACGGGCAAGACGAAACTCGCGCATACGCTCAACGGCAGTGCCCTCGCACTTCCGCGCGTGCTCGCCGCTCTGTTGGAGAACAACCAAACTGAAAAGGGCATCGTCATTCCCGAAGTGTTGCGTCCCTACACCCGTTTCGACATCATCGACTAACCTCGAATGAAAAAATTCATCATCATACTCACGCTGCTCATCGCATGCGGCGGCGCGGCTATCGCGCAGCAAAGCCAGGATGAGCAGCTTGCTTTGCAGTATTACAAAGAGAAGGAATACGACAAGGCTGTGGAACTTTTTGAGAAAATCCACGCCAAAAAGCCGGATTCCTACATCTATTATTACTATTACCATGCCCTTTTGGAACTGGAACGCTATTCCGATGCGGAAAAAATGCTCAAAAAGCAGGTGAAAGCCTATCCCAATGTGCAGCGTTACAAGGTCGATTTGGGCTATGTATATGATCGTGCTGGTGATAATGCCAAAGCCGAGAAGACCTATCAGGAATGTCTTAAAAACCTGCAAGCCAAGGAGTCAGCAGTAAGTGAGCTGCACAACGCATTCATGTCGCGTGGGAAATACGAATATGCAGCGGAAACGATTCTGAAAGGCCGGAAACTGTTGAATAATGAGCAGTATTTGTCCAAAAATTTGATCAGTGTGTATAAATATCTGCATCAAAACGACAAAATTCTGGATGAAATTATCGCTTTGGTTAAAACAGATAACGAAAAATACCAGAATGACGTGCAAACGGCCATCCAGGATTTGTTGGCCGATGATGATGATAACCAGCAATATATGTCCATTCGCACGGCTTTGCAGAAATTCTCACAGAAAAATCCGTCCAACATTCTTTGTATCAAGGAATTGTATTGGATAAGCCTTTTGCATAAGGATTACGAGGAGGCTTTTGTTTTGGCCAAAGCATTGGATAAAAGATTGAAAGTGGAAGGCGTTTTTACTTACGAACTGGCCACCACCGCTGCTGAAAATCGTGATTATACTACGGCTATCGAGGCATTGAACTATATCATCAAGAAGGGTGAAGATACGCATAATTACGTGCAAGCCACGATGAAAATATTGGATGTCAAGTACATGCAGTTGATAGAGTCTTCGCCGGTGAAGATGGTGGATGCCGTTAATCTGGAACAAGATTTCCGCAAAGTACTGGAAGAGAATGGCTTGCATTCGGGCACAATGGATTGGATTCGCAAATACGCCCACCTGTTGGCTTTCTACGTCAACAAGCCGGAGGAGGCGATGGAGGTGCTCAACCAAGCCATGGCCGCCACCCGCGATATCAAAGAAAAGAGCCAATATAAGATAGATTTGGCTGATGTACAGTTATATACGGGCAATATTTGGGATGCGTCGCTTAACTACTCGCAAGTAGATAAGGATTTGCCAAATGATGTGTTGGGCAACGAGGCGAAGTTCAAGAACGCGAAATTGTCGTTCTACATTGGGGAATTTTTGTGGGCCAAGAGTCAGCTGGACGTGCTGGCGGCGGCCACCACAAAGCTCATCGCCAACGATGCCATCTATTTGTCCATGCTCATTTCCGACAATTTGGAGGAGGGTGAGGAGTTGGACGAAGGAGCGGACAGTACTTTGACGCTTTTCCAAAACACAGAAGGCAATCTGGCATTGAAAATGTATGCCAAAGCTGAGTTCCTGATCTTCCAAAACAAGGATGATGAAGCGTTGAAAGCCTTGGATTCCGTCATGATCCTCTCGCCTTTTGGTTCGTTGGTCGATGATGCGCTCTACCAAAAAGCCCTCATCTTAATCAAACAGAAGAATTATTTCGAGGCCGAAAAGCTGCTCAAGAAGATTGTCGAAGACTATAGCGATCAGCTGCTGGCCGACGACGCCCTATTCCAACTCGCTGAATTGTACGAGTATTACCTAAAGGACATCTCCCAAGCGATGGAATATTACCAAAAAATTCTCAAAGACTACAGCGACAGCCTATACGTGGTGCAAGCGCGTAGCAGGTACCGTGCGTTGCGTGGGGATAATGTTAATTAGGAGTTTAGGGTTTAGGGTTTAAGGTTTATGGGGGTTGGTTAGAAGGTTAAAGGGTTATAAGGGAATAGGGAATAGGGTCGAGGGTCAAGTCAATAGTCATAGTCAATAGTCATAGTCAACGTCATGAATAACATAGCTATTATATTAGCAGGAGGGAGCGGGCAGCGGTTCGGAAGTGTGTTGCCCAAGCAGTTTTTGCCGTTGGCGGGCAAAACGGTGATCGAGCACAGCATCGAGGCATTCGAGCAGTGTGCCGATATTGATGAGATTGCCGTGGTGATGAATGCCGATTATCTGTCTGATATGCAAGCCATTATTGACCGTAATCATTGGCAAAAAGTGCGCAAGCTATTGCCTGGTGGTGCGGAGCGTTACCTTTCCACTTTGGCCGCTCTCAATGCCTACGAATCTGAATCTGAAGTGAATTTGCTTTTCCACGATGCAGCGCGACCAGCTGTAAGCCAACGCATTATCCAAGAGACAGTTACCGCATTACAAACACATTACGCAGTAGCGGTGGCCATTCCTGCCACAGACACCGTTTTCGAAGTGACCGAAGATGGGGAATTCATCACGGGCATTCCTGCGCGTAAGCGTCTGCGTTGTGCGCAAACTCCGCAGGCCTTCCGCCTTTCTGTGATTCGCGAGGCTTACCGCAAAGCCCTTCAAGATCCGCAATTTACAAGTACCGATGATTGCGGCGTACTCCTTAAATATTGTCCAGAAATACCCATTTTTATCGTTGCGGGCGACACCGCCAACATCAAACTTACCTACCCGGAAGACACAATACTGCTGGAACGTAACGTATCTCATTTGTAAGGACTCCAAAAAAGGATGCCATAATATGACATCCCTACAAGGGTTAACCTTTCGATTGCCTCGACCCTCGACCCTTGACCCTATTCCGTCGGCAAGGCCTTAAATCCTTGTCCCATAATCTCTGAGCTGTCGATGATATTCACGAAAGCGGCAGGATCGATATTGTGCAGGTCGTTTTTCAGCTTGATGAGGTTGGAACGGTCGAGAGAAACGTAGATCATATTGCGTTCAGCACCACCGTAGAGGCCCTTACCTACGAACAGGGTGCCGCCGCGGTGGAGGTCGTTGAGGATGTACTGACGCACAGCTTCCACGTTGTTGGTCACAATATAAACAGTCTTGTAACTCTTTAAGCCATCTACAATTAAGTCGATAATCTTGCCTTCAATATAGATTAAAATGATGGAGTAAATAGGCAGACGGATCTGCTTGAAGGCGATGAGGGTGGTGAGGGTGATGACGGAATCGACGATCATCACAAGCGTACCGAGGGAAATTTTCGTGTACTTGTGGATAATCATGGAAATGATGTCGCTGCCGCCGGAGGTGGCTCCCGACTTGAAAATCAAGCCGATAGCGATACCGTAAATAATGCCGGCCACCACAGTGTTCAGGAAATAGTCAGGAATGAAGAACATTTCGCTATGCGGAATCTGCACCATGTTGGGTAATTGGTTGGTCGCATCCACAATGCTTTCGTGTATGACAGGGTTATAACCCCAGAAAGTCTCTATCACCCAAGTAAATGCGAAGATCAAAATGGTGGAGAGGATGGTTTTGAAGCCGAATTTTGGCCCCAAAATCCAGGTACCAATGAGGAGCAAAGGAATATCCATGCAGATGGCGTAGTAGCTGATCTTCCAAGGCCAGACGGTGTTCAACACGTTGGACAAGCCGTAGGTGCCACCTGGTGCCAAGAGGTAAGGGTTGACAAACATCACGTCACCAACGGCAAAAAGGAAGCTGCCGATAATCAGCAGTAAGTATGCGATAATCTGTTCTTTAACGTTGTTTTTTTTCTCCATTTCACTCATTTTTTTGCGGCGGCAAAAGTACATTTTTTGCAGGTATGTTTTACATGTCGTTAACCTTTATTTCGAACATCGTTTTTTCCCATAAAAAAAAAGAAAAAAACAATTCGGGTGATATTATTTTGTATCTTTGCCCGATTTTTGAACATCTCAAATTAATAAAATACATCTATGGAAAAAATTAAAATTGGTATTAACGGATTTGGCCGTATCGGCAGACTGGTTTTCAGAGCTACAACTGAAAGAGACAACGTGCAAGTGGTTGCTATTAACGACTTGTTGGACGTGGATTACATGGCTTACATGCTTCGCTATGACTCTGTGCATGGCAAATTCCAGGGCGAAGTCTCTGTGGAAGACGGCATGTTGGTAGTGAACGGCAACAAGATTCGCGTCACTGCTGAAAAAGATCCCGCTAACTTGAAATGGGACGAAGTGGGCGCTGACTACGTTGTGGAATCCACCGGTCTCTTCCTGACCAAGGAACTCGCTGAGGCTCATCTCAAAGCAGGTGCTAAACGCGTCGTGATGTCCGCTCCTTCTAAAGACGACACCCCGATGTTCGTCATGGGCGTGAACAACAAAGAATACGCTGGCCAGACCATCGTTTCTAACGCTTCTTGCACCACCAACTGCTTGGCTCCGTTGGCAAAGGTGATCCACGAGAACTTCGGCATTGTGGAAGGTTTGATGACCACCGTACACGCTGCTACCGCTACGCAGAAGACCGTTGACGGTCCTTCCAAGAAAGACTGGCGCGGCGGCCGTTCCATCCTTGGCAACATTATCCCTTCATCCACCGGTGCCGCTAAGGCTGTGGGTAAAGTGATTCCTTCTCTGCAAGGCAAACTCACCGGTATGTCATTGCGCGTTCCTACCGCTGACGTTTCTGTGGTTGACCTCACCTGCCGTCTCGAAAAGGCTGCCACTTACGAGGATATCAAGAATGCCGTGAAGAAAGCCTCCGAGAACGAACTCAAGGGCATCCTCGGTTACACCGAAGACGCAGTGGTTTCCACCGACTTTCTCGATGAAAAGAGAACTTCCGTGTTCGACGCCAACGCCGGCATCATGCTCAACGAGCACTTCGTGAAGTTGGTTTCTTGGTACGACAACGAAATTGGTTACTCCAACAAAGTGGTGGACCTCATCTGCAGCATGAACACCACCTGCCCGTTGAAATAGTTGTTAATTCACGTAGAGACGTTGCGCGCAACGTCTCTACATTTTATAAACCCTTAAAATCCTTATATTATGGAAAAATACGTATGTGACATGTGCGGTTATGTGTACGATCCTGAAGTCGGAGATCCCGACAATGGCATCGCCCCTGGCACCGCTTTTGAAGATCTTCCCTTCAACTGGACCTGCCCGATTTGCGGCGTGGACAAATCTAATTTTTCAAAGAAATAATGCTGTTTTTTTTGAATAAATCTTGAAGAGACGCGATAATTTATCGCGTCTCTTTTTTATTCATATCGTAACGCGGAAATAGGATCCATGTTGGCGGCCTTCTTGGCGGGATACCAGCCGAAGAAGATACCGGTGAGGGCGCAGACGATGAAGGAGGCGAAGATGGCCATTTCGCTCACCACATACGGCATATTCATCAATTTGGAGGCCACGTAGGCAATAATCAGTCCCAAAATGATGCCGATGACACCACCAATGAGGCTCAAAATCACACTTTCGCACAAAAATTGCAGTTTGATGTCGCGGTTGTGCGCGCCGATGGCCATGCGCAAGCCGATCTCCTTGGTGCGCTCGGTCACGGTGACGTACATGATGTTCATGATGCCGATACCGCCCACAATCAACGAAATGGAAGCGATGGCGGCCAACAGCGTGGTCATCAAGCCTGTGACAGAACTGATGGTGGAGACTAACTCCTCCTGCGTGCGGATATCGAAGTCGTCGCTGTCGCCGCTCTTGATGCCGTGGTTGCTGCGCAGAATATAGGTGATTTCGGTGGCGGCCAGCTCGGATTCCTCCTCCGAATTAGCCGATGCGTATAACATGTTGAAGTAGGTGATGCCCAAAAACCGCTTTTGGATGGTGGTGTAAGGCGCAAACACAATGTCGTCCTGGTCGTTGCCCATGCCGTTCTGACCCTTCTCCGCCAAAACGCCAATGACTTTCATCGGGATGGAACCGAATCGGATGGTTTTCCCGATGGGGTCTTCGCCGTTGGTAAACAGCTTGCTCACTACGGTTTTTCCGATGACGCATACCTTGTTGTAACGTCTCACGTCTTCTTCGGTGAACATTACACCTTCTTCTATTTCATATTTCCGAATATCCAGATAGGCGGCTGACACGCCGTTGATGGAGCTGCTGTGGTTGTTGTTGCCGTAAATCAGCTGCGCGTTGCTGCTGACCATGGGCGAGACGGCGGCCACATAGCGGGTGTTATTTTGCAAAGACTCCAAATCTTTGTTGTCCAATGTTTTAGAGGATGACATACCCATATCCACGCCGCCTCTTTGCTGACGGGCGGGCATAATCATGATCATGTTGGAACCCATGGAGGAGAGTTCCGATTTGACGCTCTGGGTAGAAGCTTGCCCGATGCTCACCATGGCGATGACCGAGGCAATGCCAATCACGATGCCGAGCATAGTGAGGGCGGTGCGCATCTTATTGCGGAACAGCGAGTTGATGGCTATTTTGATAAGATTTCCGATGTTCATAGCTTAGTCTTCTTTTTGGAGGTTGATGGCGGCTAACGCGTCCGCTGCCGACTGCGTGTCAATGGGCGCATCTTCGATGATCTGTCCGTCGCGAAGTTTGATCTTGCGGGTCGTGAAGGTGGCGATGTCGGGTTCGTGTGTCACGAAAGCGATGGTTTTGCCCTGACTGTGAAGGTCTTGGAACAGACTCATGATTTCGTAGGAGGTGCGGGTATCGAGGTTACCAGTGGCCTCGTCCGCCAAGAGGATGACGGGGTCGTTGACCAGTGCGCGGGCGATGGCGACGCGCTGCTGCTGACCGCCGGAGAGCTGGTTGGGCATGTGCTCCATACGGCTTTCGAGTCCCACCAGTTTCAGCGCGGCCACGGCGCGGTCGCGGCGCTCCTTGGCCGGTACTTCATTGTTGTAGAACAATGGCAACTCTACGTTTTCCACGGCTGTGGTACGTGCCAGCAAGTTGTAGTTCTGGAACACAAAACCGATTTTGCGATTGCGCAACGTGGATAACTCGTTTTTACTCAGGCTTTTGATGGAAACTCCGTCAATGATATAGTCGCCAGCAGAAGGTGTGTCCAAACATCCCAAAATATTCAGCAAGGTTGATTTTCCCGAGCCGCTGGTACCCATGATGCTGACAAATTCGCCTTCGGTGATGGAGAAGGAGATGCCGCGCAGAGCGTGCACATCCTCGCTACCCACGCGGAATATGCGCTCTAACTTCTCTACTCGTAATATGTCTTTTGCCATAACGTTGTTTTATTGTATTGGGTGGGCGTATGCGATACGTATGTGGACGTATGCGATACGTATGTGGACGTATGCGATACGTATGTGGACGTATGCGATACGTATGTGGACGTATGCGATACGTATGTGGACGTATGCGATACGTCCCTACCGGGTTTTGCGTTGGGGCGGTCCCATCTTGAAGGGATTGGAACTGCCCTCTTTTGAATCTTTGCCTGACATTCCCTCCGTGGCTTCGCTGACATTAACGACAACCTCTTCGCCTTCACGCAAACCTTCGGTTATCAGGGTGTTGACACCGTTGTTCAAGCCCACAGTCACGCTGATCTGCTCGTAGGCATTTTCTCCTCTTTTTACCCAAATGGTCTTTTTCGTCACATCTTTCAACCCTTGGGTGAGTTCTTCCTGATTTTTATACAGCGATTTAAAGGTGTAGCCTTTTTTCTCCAACATCTTCATGGACATAGGGTCAATCGAAGCGTAAAGCGCGGTCAGTGGAATGCAGACACCGCTCTCTTTCTTGGTGGTGATGCTCACATTGGCGGTCATGCCTGGGAAGAGCTTGCTCTCGGGATTCGGTGCGTCGATGATGACGGTGTAAGTCACCACGTTGGAGGTCACTGTCGGGTTGATACGCACCTCCTTGACCGTGCCAGAGAAGACGTCATCGGGGAAAGCATCCACCGTGAAGGTCACGGGTTGTCCGGCCTTCACTTCGCCGATGTCGGCCTCATCCACTTTCGCCTCTACCTGCATCTGTGTCAGGTCGTTAGCGATGGTGAACAGGGTAGGGGTGTTGAAAGAAGAAGCCACGGTTTGTCCCTCTTCCACCGCTTTGTCCATGATGATACCATCGATGGGGGAGTAGATGGTGGCATAGGAGAGGTTGGTTTGCGCACGCGACAGGTCAGATTGCGCCGTCTTGAGCTGGTTCTTGGCCAGATTCAGCGAGTTTACCGCCGATTCGTAGGCTTCCAACGTGGCAGCCTTGTTGTCGTAAAGCGTTTTGATACGGTCGTACTGCTGCTGTGCCAAAGTGAGGTTGCTTTGGGCGTTTGACACGGTAGCCTGTGCCGTTTTAAGTTGCTCGTTGAGGTTCGAGCGGTCAAGTTCAGCCAGCAGTTGTCCTTTTTTCACTACGGAATTGAAATCGACATAGATGTGTTCCACGATACCGGACACCTGCGTACCAACGTCCACCTTATAGACGGGCTGCAGCTCGCCGGTAGCGGTCACGGTCACCTCAATGCTGTCGATGGTGCTGCGCTCAGTCATCACCCTCAACTCGCTTTTTTTGCCTTTCTTCAGGGTGAAAATCAAGACGATAGCGATGATAATCGCCACAATTCCCAAAATCCACCATAATTTCTTCGATTTTTTAATGCCTGACATATATAAGTGCTTTTATTGTCGAGTTTATAATAATGTAAGAACGACTCATAAAAGCAGGAAAGGATTAAAAGCGGATAGAAAAAATGTTTTTGAGGGAGTAGGGAATAGGGAGTAGGCAATAGGCAATAGTTTAAAGTCAAAGTTCAAGGTCTAAGCCAACAGCTAAAAGCTAATAGCTAACAGCCAAAAGCTATCAGCCAACTGCTAACTACTAACTGCTAACTGCTAACTATTCCACCGCCTCTTTCAATCTCTCCGCATTCTCCGCCACCTGCAGCGCCTGGATCACCTCTTCGATGTCGCCGTTCATGAAATTGGCGAGGTTGTACATCGTGTAGTTGATGCGGTGGTCGGTGACGCGGTTTTGCGGGTAGTTGTAGGTGCGGATTTTCGCGGAACGGTCGCCGGTGGAGACCATCGTGCGGCGTTTGGAGGCGATTTCGTCCAAATATTTCTGGTATTCGCGCTCGAACAGACGGGTACGCAACACGCGCATGGCTTTTTCGAGGTTCTTGATTTGCGATTTCTCGTCTTGGATGGAGACTACGATGCCTGACGGGATGTGGGTGAGGCGGACGGCGGAGTAGGTGGTGTTCACGCACTGACCGCCAGGACCTGAGGCACAGAAGGTTTCCTTCTTGATGTCGCTTTGTTTGAGCTCCACGTCGAATTCGTCGGCTTCGGGTAACACCACCACAGAAGCGGCGGAGGTGTGCACACGTCCCTGCGACTCGGTCTGCGGCACGCGCTGCACGCGGTGCACGCCCGACTCGTACTTCATGATGCCATACACTCCGTTGCCGGTCACGGAGAAGTCGATCTCCTTGTAGCCGCCCACGGTGCCTTCGGTCATGGAGAGCACCTCGATCTTCCATCCCTTTTGGTCACAGAAATGCTGGTACATGCGGAAAAGGTCGCCGGCGAAGATGCTGGCCTCGTCGCCGCCCGTACCCGCGCGAATCTCCATCTGCGCGTTCTTGCTGTCTTGCGGATCGGAAGGCAGCAACAGCAATCGAATTTCTTCTTCAAGTGTCTCTTTATCAGATTGATAGCTATCTAACTCTGCCTTGGCCATTTCGCGGAATTCCTCGTCCTTCTCGTTGGCCAAAATATCCTTGGCATTCGCGATATTGTCGATGACATCCTTGTATTTTTTATATGCATCCACCACGGCCTGCAACTCCTTGTAGTCCTTGCTCAGCTTCACGTAGTTTTTCATGTCGGACATCACATCCGGCTTCGTGATTTCCTCGCCAATCTGCAGCCAGCGTTGGTAAATGAGCTCTAATTTCTCCAGTAAATCGTTCATATATAAGCCTTTCTATCTTTTCGGTTTTGGGCTGCAAAGATACACTTTTTTCGGCTGTTAGCTATTAGCTGTTGGCTGTTTGCTAAAAGCCAATGGCCAAAAGCCAATAGCCAAAAATTTCGTACTTTTGCCGCCGATAAACCACGGTATGCTCAGATACATTGTCAAAAAGATCGGTTACGGGCTCCTGCTGATGCTGGGGGTGACGACGCTCGTGTTCTTCCTGTTCACGGTGCTGCCGTCCGACCCGGCGCGCATGATCATGGGGCAGCGCAGCGACCTGGAAACCGAGGAGGCCATCCGCAAGGAGATGGGCCTTGACTTGCCTATCGGGGTGCAGTATTTCGCTTACCTCAACGATGTGTCGCCCATTTCGTGGCATCGCACCGACGACCCGACTTCCTTCTTTTACCTTAACGATGACAACTATCACTATGTCAAGCTGATACCGATGAAAAAGTCAGCTATTGTATTGAAGGCACCCTACTTACGCCGTTCTTATCAAAGCAAGCGTCCCGTGACGGAAATCATTGGCGAGGCTTTCCCGAAAACGGTGCTGTTGGCGGTGGTCTCCATCATTTTTGCGCTCATCATCGGCATTATCATCGGCATTTTCTGCGCTTTGAAGAAGGGTACGTGGTTCGACAAAACCGCGTTGGTGATTTCGGTGCTGGGCATGTCTGTGCCATCGTTCTTTGCTGCCATCCTCTTCGCGTGGGTCTTCGCGTTCCTGCTGGCAGACTACACCGGTCTCAACATGTTCGGCAGTCTTTACACCGTAGATGATTATGGCTCAGGACAATACGTCAATCTCAAGAACTTGATTTTGCCCGCGCTCACGTTAGGCATCCGACCATTGGCGGTGGTCATCGAGTTGACGAAAAACTCCCTGTTAGACGTGCTTTCACAGGATTACATCCGTACCGCGAAGGCGAAGGGGCTGGCTCAGAAGACCATCATCGTGAAGCATGCCTTGAAGAACGCGCTGAACCCTGTAGTGACAGCCATTTCGGGTTGGTTGGCGGGATTGTTGGCTGGTGCCGTTTTCGTGGAATACATCTTCGACTGGAAGGGCATGGGCGTGGTCATCCTCGACGGTCTCGACAAATACGACTTCCCCGTGGTGATGGGGTCATTGCTTTACGTTTCCATCATCCTGGTTATCATCAACATCGTTTGCGACATCATTTACGGTTGGCTTGACCCAAGGGTCAGCCTGTCGTAGAGACGTGGTGCGCTGCGTTTCCAATATGACAATTTCATTTGTCGGTGCGTATTCGTAATTTATGTACCTTTGCGCACCATTTTTCTATGTTGACGATGAAAAAGTTTTTATGTGTCAGTTTGTTACTGTGTGTGACCTTTTTCGTTCAGGCACAGCGTTTTACGTCTTTCTCTAAAGACCCTTCCAAGACGGTGGAGGAGATGAAGGAGTTCCTGTCGTCCGTGCCGCAAGACCGCCAGAAAGAGGCCAAAGCCATACTAGCTGAGTTTGAACTGATGTGGACCACCCGCATGGATGGGGAAAACCAAATGGTTTTCATTGAGGAAGCAAACAAGATGGTGAAGAAAAAATACCGTCCCATTCCTCATTTTCAGAGCTTTATCCATACATACGATATCTTTCTGCAAAGTCAGTATGCTGATGAAACGGAAACTTGGCAGAAAATCGTGGATTACCATGTCGGACATAGTTCCACATTCTTCCAAGGTAAGATGGAACTTTATGAGAAATTCTTCCGTGATAATATTATGAATCAGGGAGATAACGTGAAGTGGGTGGCTATGGGTTATGCGGATCATTTGGGTTTCGACACGGTTCCGTATTTCGATTTCAAAGATATTGACTTGTGGGGATATTCTGCCAAAGACAGCTTGATTGTCAGTGGGGTTAGTGGTCGCTATTTTCCTGATAAACTGCAATTTAAGGCAAATGGTGGTGTCGTTTCTTGGGATCGCGCCGGTTTGGATGCCAACGTCAAGGCGGTGCTGAAAACGTACAACATCGACTTGAGATTCCCGAAAGTGGTGGCAGAGGATGCACTGTTCTACTACCCGAGATTGTTCGCCAATCCCATTCTCGGTCGTGTGGAGGAGAAAGCCGTGCTGCCCACTTCTGAAGAGAAGGCCTCCTATCCGCGATTTATCAGTAACGAAGCTACCTTACCGATTAAAAATCTTTACAAAGATGTTGATTATGTGGGTGGTTTTGAGATGCGCGGCGCTTCCATCTTTGGAACGGGTCAGGGAGATACTCTCGCCAGAATCTCCATCTACAACGAAGGTCAGGTCATTATCTCCGCCCAATCCAACAGCTTCCTCATCCGTCCTGCCAACCTGCTGTCAGAAGATGCCAAAGTGGCCATCTATATTGAAACAGATTCCATTTATCACCCAGCCGCGAACTTCAAATACGACAACGAGAAAAAGTCGTTGCTTATTTCGCGACCCAAACAGGGTGTCGGGCGTTCCCCGTTTTTTGACTCTTACCACAAATTGGACATGTATGTGGAATCTGTGCAGTGGGTTACCACGGAGAAACGCATTGAGTTTAGGCCCATTGTAGGCAATACCAGCGATCAGGAGGCTTATTTCGAGTCGCAAAACTACTACGAGGAGGGGGTGATGCACGAGATTGCCGGCTACAACACTGTCAATCCGTTATATACCCTTTGGCAGCTCTTCAACAGCGCTGGTTACGAGAACCTTACGATTGAGGACGTCATTCGTTGGTTCAATAAACCGCCGTTGGATATCAAGGCGATGATGATTGACTTCGCCGCCCGTGGATTTATCGAATATGATGTCAACCACAACCAGATTCGTTATCGTAGTAAGATTGCGCAATATCTTAATAATCAGGTAAAAAAGAAAGACTACGACTACATTAAGCTGGAATCCAAAACGCACTATGCCTCTTTGGATCTGGCCACGAACGATCTGAAAATCACGGGGTGCGAGTTTTTCGTGCTCAGTGACCCGCAAATCGTCAACGTTTATCCTATGGATGAGTTGGTTACGGTCAAAAAGAACCGCAACATGGTTTTCTCTGGGCGTGTCATTGGCGGTCTGTTCGACTTCGTGACCCACAACTGCCAGTTCGACTATGACCGCTTCATGGTCGATATGGACATCATTGACACGCTGATTATGTACGTGGAGGACAAAAACGGTCCGATGGACATGTACGGCGACTACAAACTGCAGCGTGTGCGTAGCCAGATTGAGGAGCTTTCCGGCGTGCTTTATATTGATATGCCCGGCAACAAAAGCGGTATGACAGATTACCCTGACTATCCCATTTTCGAAGCACGCAAAGGGGGTAAGGTTTTCTATGACCAACCTTACGTTTTGGGCGGTGTTTACGACCGAAATCGTTTCTATTATGCGGTGAATCAGTTCAGAATCGTTAATTTGGACAACTTTGTCATCGACTCCATGAAGTTCAGCGGTGCGTTGATTTCCGGCAATATCTTCCCCGACATTGCGGAACCGCTGAAAGTGCAATCCGATTTCTCTTTAGGTTTTATACATCACACGGCAGGACTGCCCATGTATGGTACGAAAGGGGGTTATCAAGGTCGTATTAGTTTGAGCAACAGAGGTTTGCGCGGAAATGGCCAAATTGATTATATCACCTCGCATACCTTCTCCGACAGTTTGGTCTTTTATCTGGATTCTACGAACGGTACTGCCAATCGTCATTTGGTGGATGAGCAGATGGCGGGTGCTGAATTCCCGCCCGCATCGGTCGAGGAGGCCTACTTGCATTGGGAACCCTATCAGGATCAGATGTTTATCCATACGTTGCAGCTGCCAATGGACATTTTCCGGGAGGCCACGTTGACGGGTAATTCGAAGATTACGCCGAACGGCATGTATGGCACGGGCATCGTGAAGTTCGGTCGCGCCGACATCTCCTCGCGGCTCTTCCAGTTTAAGCATCACGAGTTGCTTGCCGACACTGCTGACCTACGCATTTACGACATCAGAGGGGGTAAAGATGTCGCTTTTTCCACCGACAACTACAACTCTCACATCGATTTCAAGACTCGAAAGGGTCACTTCATCGCCAATGGCGAGGCTTCTGTAGTCTATTTCGTGCAGAACGAAATCAAAGCCAAGTCCTCTGAGTTTGAGTGGGATCCGATTGATTCCACCATGTTGCGCTTCAAGTGGGACGATCCGTACAAGAACACCGACATAGATGCAACACCTATTAAGGAATTGGTTGATATGCAGAGTGTTGGAAACGAATTGTATGCCGTTGCGCCTTACGTGGACTACAAATTCACGGCAGTGAATGCGGAATTCGACTTCTCGAAGAACATCATTTTCGCCCATGGTGTGCGTTTCATCAACGTGGGCGATGCGGCCATCACTCCTTTGCACGGCGATGTCACTATCCGCAAAAACGCCGCTATGGATGTGCTGAACAAGTCGAGAATCCTTGCCGGTCGTGACAACAAATTCCATGAACTTTACGACTGTACCACCCGTATCCAAAGTGCTACAAAGTTCTATTCCAATGGCTACTACGACTATATTGACGCTGAACAACGAGTGCAGACGCTCTATTTCGATACGGTCTATTTCATGAAAGAGACGTTCGGTGAGGCAAAAATTCCAATAGAGAAAGATTTCCATTTCAGTGACCAGTTCGCTTTCGACGGTCGGGCGGAACTGCATAGCACCAATCCGTTCCTTTCCTATTTCGGCGGAGTGGAGATTATTCACGGTTGCGACTCTATCAAGCACGCTCGCATGAAAATTCTGCAACAGGTGGATCCGAACAACATCATGCTGCAAATCCACGAGCGCACCAAAGATATGAATGAGCGTAAAGTGGTGGTAGCCATTGCCTCCAGCAACAAAACAGGCCGTATTTATACTGCATTTGGCGTTGCGAAGGATGAATTCAACGATGCAGAGTACATCAACGTGTTCGGCTACATTACTTACGACAAGGAGACCCGCGAATTTAAGGCTGCTTCCAAGGAAAAATTGATGGATCCTAGCGTGCCGGGCAATATAATCGTCTTGAATACAGATAATTGCGAAGCAACGGGTAGCGGTACCATTGATATGGGCGCAAAATTGGGTCGTGTCAATTTCGTTACCAACGGTACCATCGTCAACTATATGCTTGCCGATTCTGCTGAGATGCACCTCACCACTTCCATCGACTTCTTCTTTAACGACAAATCCATGGATTTGATGAACAAAGCTTTGGAAAACGCCTCCTTGAATTTTGTGGATGTATCTGAGGATAAGGCCTTTGACCTTGCTTTGTACAATATTTTGGGCAAAGCTGAGTACGACCGTTATCAACGCAGTGTGGCGTTAGGACAAAACCGTCGTCTGCCAGAGGCTTTGCAGGTGAAGTTCCTCTTCTCCAACATTGATTTCGAGTGGGATAAGGAACAATCGACCTTCAAGTCGCAAACATCTTTGCCTCTGATCGTTTGCGGCGCAAAACAGGTGTACAAGATGGTGCCGGGCCGTATCGTGATTGAAAAACGCGGCTCCCGCAACCGTCTGTATCTCTATTTTGAATTCAACAACCAGTTCTACTACTTCCAGTTTGACAATAACGCGGTGTCGGCTTTCTCTTCCGACAAAGCATTCAATGATGCGATTACGAGCGTGAAGCCGAAGAACCGCTTCCAGGAACCCGACCAAGCGAAAGGACTTCCTTCATTTACTTACAAGCTGGGTAACAGGAGTTTAAAGAACAAGTTCGTGAAGAAATATTTCACGGATATCGAGGAAGAACCCGAAACGGAGGAGTAAAGATGGAACGGATTTGGATTGCAGGACCTTGCGCGGCGGAGAGTCGGGAGCAGATACTTACCACGGCATCGCAGCTCGTCACGAGCTCTCAAGAGGCAGGCATCGAGCTGAGCTTCTTCCGTGCAGGGGCGTGGAAAATGCGTAGTGCTCCCGATGGTTTCACGGGTGCCGGCGAAGAAGCCCTTCCGTGGCTTCAGGAGGTGCAAAACACCCATCACATTCCCGTATGCGTGGAGGTGATGAACGCCAAACAGGTGGAATTATGCGCTAATTATGACATCCGTACTGTTTGGGTGGGCGCACGAACAGGCGTGAATCCCATTGAAGTTCAGCGAATTGCAGATGCGGTGAAACATTCTGACTTCACCGTGATGGTCAAGAATCCGATCATTCCGGACTTGAAATTATGGATGGGCAATATCGACCGTTTCCTGCAAGCGGGCATCCAAAAAGTGATGGCGGTGCACCGTGGCTTTACGGATGCGCAAGAGAACGTCTATCGCAACGCTCCCGTCTGGCAACTTCCCATTGAGTTGAAAGTGCAGATGCCCGAGCTGCCTATTTTATGCGATCCTTCCCACCTGAGCGGCCATGCGCAGTGGGTGCCTGAATTGGCGCAAGTGGCTATGACATACGGATTTAACGGTCTGATGGTGGAATGCCATTGCTGTCCTGAGAAGGCGCTTTCGGATCAAAAACAGCAAATCACGCCTAAGGAATGGGCGGTTATGATTGCCAAACTTGATTTACGCTCCAGCACCACGGATATATCCTTGGTCCAACAGCGTTCTATCTTAGAAAATATTGATAATCAGCTTAGTGAGCTGTTATATCAAAGAATGGTCACGGCGGATGAGATAGGCAGAATCAAGCGGCAGCAGCATATAGCCGTTGTGCAACCACAACAGTGGCAACAAGTGGTCAAACGTTATCAAAAGCATACGGATGATGCTGAATATCAAGAATTTATTAATAAGTTTTTGGAATTATTGCACCAATCTTCAATAAAACGTCAAAATTAAGGCAAAATGAGTGATAATCAATCAAGACGTAACGGATTTCTCATCTTTTTATGGCTGCTGGTGGCTTTTCTCGGCGGCTTCTCCATTGCATTGCGCTGGAATCCGCATCGTCTGAGCCGCTCGGGCAATGAACAGCTCGAAAAAATGAGCGAAGTGATGCGCTATATCGAAGACTATTACGTGGATTCTGTCAATATAGACTCTATTTACGGTTTGGCTATCAATGCGATGCTGCAAGGGTTGGACCCCCATTCCACCTATTCTACTCCTGAGGACAATAAAACCATGATGGAGACTTTGGAAGGCTCGTTTGAAGGTATCGGCATTCAATTTAACATTATGAACGATACATTGATGGTGGTTTCCGTCATTTCGGGCGGTCCTTCGGAAAAGGCAGGCTTGATGGCGGGCGACCGCATGATTGAGGTGGATGGAAAGTCCATCATCGGCATCAAGAATGAGCAGGCTTTCAAGCTGTTACGCGGCAAGAAAGGCTCTAAGGTGAAAGTCGGCATTTTGAGACCTGGTTTCAAAGAAAAATACACCTACGAAATCACCCGCGGAGTTATCCCGACCTATACCGTCGATGTGGCATATATGATTGACAACAAGACGGGTTACATCAAACTCAACGAGTTTGGCAGCACCACCGCCAAAGAGTTCACCAATGCTATTCTGAAATTGAAACGTCAGGGCATGACTGACCTGATTGTCGATTTGCGCAGTAACGGCGGCGGTTTCTTGGATGCGGCTGTCAGCGTGTGCGATGAATTCCTGCCCAACAAGCAGAAAATCGTCTCCATTGAAGGTTCCAAAACCCGTCCTGAGATCATTTACGCATCCCGCAATGGCAATTTCGAGACGGGCAAAGTGGCGATTTTGATTGACGACTTCAGTGCATCGGCAAGTGAGATTGTGGCCGGTGCCATTCAGGACAATGACCGAGGTATTGTTGTGGGTCGCCGATCCTTTGGTAAAGGACTGGTACAAAGACAGTTCGATCTTTCTGACAAATCCTCTATCCGGCTGACCACGTCGCGTTATCATACACCCAGCGGTCGTTGCATCCAGCGCGATTACGTGAACGGTACGGAAGCCTATTATGAAGACCTTTACAAACGATTGCTCAATGGCGAGATGGAGAGTGCCGACAGCATTCATCTTGATTCCACCAAGGTTTATCACACGTTGAAGGGTCGTACCGTTTATGGCGGCGGCGGCATCATGCCTGACTATTTTGTGCCCATTGACCGTGGTGAAGACTTGAACGCTTATTACGACATCGCCAACTCTTCCGCGCTCATCCAATTCGCGTTCCACTATGCCAATGAGCATAAATCCACCTTGCAGAAACAATATTCTGATGCCAAATCTTACGTTGCCGGCATGACGGTTACCGATCAGATGTTGCAACAACTGGTCAACTACTACGAAAAGAACAATAACAAGAAAGTGTCCAAGATGTCTGCCAACTCTTCTAAAGAGCTGAAAATCTGGTTGAAAGCTCTCATCGGACGGAATCTGTACGGCGACGAAGCGTTCTATCCGGTTGTTAACAAGACGGACAAGGTGATTTTGAAGGCGTTGGAAGAGATGAAGTGAGGCAAATCACGATTGTGGTGGGGGACTCCGCGTATTGCGGGAAGGTGAAAGACGAGTTAGCAGTGAGCAGTGAGTAGTTAGCAGTTGGGCGGGGCGGGAGTGGCTCCGCGTATCTCGCGTATCTGCACGTAGTAGCCAACTGCGTCCCCGCAGTTGCAGGGGCGTGGCGGACGGGGCTATATGTGGGTGTGAAGGGCATAAGCGAGTCGTTGATGGGGCGAAAGTGAAACATTAAGGAAGGATTACAGGTACGAGGACATTGATATAGTAGCCAGCATATTTATCATCATTATAAAACAACGCATACTTTGGAATACCAGATAATCCGAATTCATTCCATGTCTTTACCGTCATCCTTATCAAAAGAAACGTGTTTGGGTTTATCACTAATTGTTTGAACCGTTGTTTTTTTAACTTTTTCTTGTTGCTCAACCAACAGGAGAATTTGTCTTCTGTAGTATAGCTATTTCTTAACATGTCTTTAATTGTATCATTGCTAATTCTGTCATATAGGAAAAATCTAGCAAAGGCAAAGTGATGAAATAGGATGCAGGCATTTGAGTCAAGAATGCCCATAGGAAAAGAAATGATATCTTTATCTTCTACCTTTTTCATATAGGTGATAAAACGTTCACATGGGGAGTCATATTGGTTCTTGACCTTGTTTGGATTCTTATGATAGTTTGGATTGTAATACCTATAGAGTGTATCAATGTTGACAAATCCTACAATAATAACACCTGCACTGTCAGCAGTAACTGCAAAAGTGCTTGTTATGCAAAAAAACATGATAAAGGCAAGAAAAAAATTTTTCATCAGTGATTATGCTTGCGTTTAAATAATCCTAATTTATTGTATGTGGTTTTAGACGTACAAATGGGATCGGTTTGTCTATTTCCCCAATCACCCCAAAAATTGTGTATTTGAGACCTAATTCCGGCACTCTCGAATATGGAAATAATGTTGTTTTTACTTATCCCGTATATGACACCTCCTGATTTCATAAGGCCATGATCCCAATCACCTAAACCTAATGAGTGGCCAATTTCATGCCGTATGGATCGGATTTGACCTTTTGCTACATACATGTTATTCCCTTCATAGTTTATTCCATTTACCTTTTCATTCTTGGGATTTTCAACCGTTTTATTTATTTTAAAAAAGTTACTAATCCCATCGTTTCTGTGTTTGTTGAATTCATTACTTGCTTCATTGTAGTCGTCAAAATCTTGAATTTCAAAATTAAATTTGATAGAATATTCTTCGCCTCCTGAAAAATAACAATAACTTTCACCTTTTTTCTTCCACGCGTCTAATTCCTTCTTTAGAGCTACAGCATCTTTTTTAGTCGTATAAAAAACGGCATGTATTGTAATCACGTGATTATCCTCATCTACGTCAGTGTCAAAAGCCTCCCCATTCGGATCCACCAGTTTCACCGGGTTATTCGCGCAATACACGTACGGCGAAAGCGACGGATATTTGTCACTTTGTGGGTCCACGCTCAGCCAGATGCACAGGTCGCTACTGTAATACCGTGAGCCAAAGTAAGATAGGCCGGTTTCGGGGTCGCGTTCTTTGGCGGAGAAGGTGAAAGACCAGTTAGCAGTTAGCAGTGAGTAGTTAGCAGTTGGGCGGGAACCGACATCGCCTGCCCCGATAGGGGCTAAAGCCAGG
>ONHS01000073.1 GCA_900317715.1 uncultured Bacteroidales bacterium
GCGACCGTGACGCTGACCGCCGTCTCTTGCGGTTCAAAGAAAGAAGCTCCCAAGGAGGAAACCCCGAAAATGCTGGTGCTCTATTACTCCCAAACCGGCAACACCAAAGCCGTGGCAGAGGAGATTGCCACAAAGTTGGGCGCCGACATAGAGGAAATCACCATGGTGAATCCCTACGATGGAGATTTCCAAGCCACTATCGAACGTTGCATGCAAGAGCACGAGCAGGGAATCATTCCTGATATTCAGCCGGTTAGCAAAAACGTTGCTGACTATGACATCATTTTCCTCGGCTTTCCTGTATGGTTCGGCACCTACGCACCGCCCGTGCAGAAGTTCCTTCTCGGCGCTGATTTGAGCGGCAAGAAGATCGTGCCGTTCTGCACCTTCGGCAGCGGCGGTCTAGAGTCCAGTGTGAAAGATCTGGTGCACGCCGCTCCCAATTCAGAAATTATGTCCGGTTATGGTGTCCGCGCCGCACGCATGGACGCGATGCCCAAGGAGGTGGATCAGTTCCTGAAAGCCAACGGTTATCTCGAAGGCGAATTCGTGAAGTTGGAGGAATTTCCTGCACAACACGAAGTGAGCGAAGAGGAAGCCTCCATTTTCGATGCTGCTGTCGGCGACTACCCGATGCTGCACGCCAAGGCCAAAACGGTGGCTGTGCGCACCCTCCCCGACGGTATGGAGTACCTCTTCACCGCTGAGAATCTTCCCCGCGAGGGCAAGCCGAACATGCCGCCTGCCAGCGAGTTGAAGGTTTATGTAACCGTTGAGAACGGCCAAGCTCCGGTATTCACCAAAGTGATCCGCTAAGATGAACAAACTGAAAGAAACTTTCGGTTACGCGCTCGGATTTGTACTGTTTGTGGTGCTAATTCCCGCGATCATGTGGCTCTGCTCCAAGATGCCGGCCTTATGCTGGCCGCACCCGTTTTTAGCAGGAATCGCCCTTTTCTGTGTCATCGACGGTCTGTTCCTGAGCATTTGGGCCATTGTCTATATGCGTCGCGTGGGCGACGGCAACCCGATGGACGCCTTCGGGCACGAGGTCGCCCCGCGGCAACCCGATGCTGACCGGCATATTCGTCTATCTGATAGGATGTTGCCTCTGGTTAGGGACCTGGCAGTCAGTGGTGGTCTTCGTGGCCTTCGTCGCCATCATGCTCGTCCAAGTCCGCACCGAAGAAGAACGTCTCCGCCGCGACTTCGGGGAGGAGTATGAGGAGTATTGCAGGAAGGTGGGGAGGTTTTGGCCGGGTAGTGGGAAGTGAGCATATTACTTCACACGCTTTTTTGATAATTATTTGTTGAAACCTTGTAATCAGACTGCGAAGAAAATTGTATCTTTGCGGTCTGATTAGTTATTAGATGTTAGAATTTGGTACAGACATATTATCAATCATTTGGCGACATACCCTACTCCAAACCACTGATGTTTATTCAGTGTCAATGAGCATTTGTAAGACCGATGTTTAATAGTACAACTAATTATTACTCACTTTATGCGAAGAACTATTTATACACCACAAAAAAACGAATCATGAAAATAGATATTCACACGTTAATACAAAAATACGAATCTCACAGAGACTATTATCTGACCGAGAAATACAATGAAACGCTTCTACGAAGTGATTTTCTTGATCCTCTATTCGAATTGTTGGGTTGGGACATCAAGAACAAGGCAGGAAGATCCACTAATGAACGTGAGGTAATTTTAGAGGAACCACTGAAAACTGGCGCATCCGAGAACACCAAGAAGCCCGACTACACGTTCCGTCTTTTTGCTGAACGCAAGTTTTTCCTTGAAGCGAAGAAGCCTTATGTTCATATTCATGAGGTGGATGCTCCTGCACGTCAGGCTCGTCGTTATGGCTATACCGCCAATCTAAAAATCTCTGTTTTATCGAACTTTGAATACCTGATGATCTATGATGCATCGGTAAAGGTAGAGGAAGGAGACTCTAATCAAAAGGCTCTTATTAAGAATTACCACTACACAGAATACGAGGATAAATTTGAGGAACTACAGCGTTTACTTGGCAAAGATTCCGTGTATTCTGGCCTGTTTGATGAAGAATGGAAAGACATTGAATTACGTTTAAAGCAATGGTCTGTTGACAAACAGTTTTTGAAACAGATTAATGAATGGCGTTTGTTACTCGGCAAAGAGATTCTTTCCGCTGAGCCCATGATTGACATGAAGTTGTTGGGAGATGAAGTGCAGAGCTACATCAACAAAATACTCTTTCTTCGTGTTTGTGAGGATCGAAATATTGAGACCTACAAAGATTTGTTAGCCATAGCAGATGGAGGTAATTTCGATAAACTTCTGGAGAAATTCAGAAAGGCCGATACGAGGTACAACTCAGGACTGTTTGAGCAAGCACTTTCAGAACGGGTGGTATGTAATGCCTGCTCTGCTTTCTGGTCTATCATCCGTCAGTTATACTTCCCCGAAAGTCCATATTCATTCAGCGTGTTCTCATCTGATATTTTAGGGCATATTTATGAGATTTTCATTGCTGAGAAATTGGCGATAAAGGATGGTGAATTGCAAATAGTAAAGAAGCAAGAAAATGAAGACCGTGATGTGGTGACAACACCCACTTATATTATCCGAGAAATTCTCAGACAAACAATCACTCCTCTTTGTAAAGACAAGTCTCCAAAGGAAATATTGAAGTTGAAAATAGCCGACATTGCCTGTGGTTCAGGTGCTTTCTTGTTGGAGGCATATCAGTTGCTGAATGACATTCTGATAGACTACTATATTCAGCACGACACTTCGAAGCTTGTGCAAATCGGCGAGAATTCATTTAGATTGAAATACGCAGAAAAGAAGCAACTGCTGATAAATTGCATCTATGGTGTCGATAAGGATTTTAATGCAGCAGAGGCGAGCAAGTTTGGATTGCTGTTGAAGTTGCTGGAGAATGAGGATTCTGCAAGCTTATTAAATGAACATCCCATTCTGCCAGACATGTCAAAGAACATCTTCTTTGGTAATAGCCTGCTGTCAAGCAACGACATAAACGCGACAGATGCTAACGATATCAATCCTTTTGATTTTGGCACTATGCGTTTCGATGCCATCATTGGTAATCCTCCATATCTGACAACGGAGGGCATGAAGAATGTAACACCCAAGGAATTGCCAATTTATAAAAAGAAGTATTCCAGTGCTTATAAACAGTTCGACAAGTACATAGTATTTATTGAACGAGCCTTGTCCTTATTAAAAAAGAATGGCTTATTGGGTTATATTGTTCCGCTAAAATTCATGAAAGTTGAGGCAGGACAAGAATTGCGACGTTTGATTACCAGCGAAAAGTCTCTTGAATCAATAACGTCATTTGGCGCTAATCAGGTCTTTTCCGATAAGTCGAATTACACATGCTTGCTTGTCTTAAAGAAAGCGAACCATGATACCTTCAATTATAGTGAGATAAAAGATTTGGATCAATGGCGGTTGCTAGATAAAAGACAACTATCATCTGATTCTAAGCCCTCCGAATCAATTAATGAGAAAACATGGCCTTTACACCTTGACAATCTGAATGAAGCATATACAAAGATTTTTGAAAATAGTGCAGCATTAGTGGATATTGTAGGAGAAGATAATGTTTTCAACGGCATTCAAACTAGCGCCAACAAGGTGTATATCTTCCAGCCAGAATCTGAAAAAAAAGGCATCTATATCTTTACTAATAAAGGTAAAAAGTGGGATATTGAAAAAGATGCAACAAGGCCATATTTCCAAACTACACGAGGAAATGACAGCCTCAACACCTATAGAACATTCAAGCCCAATGCACGTGTTATTTTCCCGTACAGAAAGAATGGGAAAGGGAAGTTGGAAATAATACCTCTCAAAGACATAAAAAAAGAATTCCCCAAACTGTACAAATATCTACTGGCTCATAAAGATATTTTGAACGCATCGTCTCGCGATATAAATCCCGAACCCACGACACCAAACGAGTGGCATAGATATGGAAGACATCAAAGTCTTGATGCTTGCAATCTTCCTGAAAAGATTATTGTGGGAGTGCTGTCCACAGGCGATAAATATGCGGTGGATAAGTATAGCACTTTTGTTTCATCAGGAGGTACCGCAGGATATTGTATGATTGCATTGCCAACAGATTCTCCTTATTCCATCTATTATTTGCAAGCTATTCTTAATAGCAAATATGTTGAATGGATTAGTTCTTTATATGGCGAGATTTTTAGAGGTGGTTTTATTGCTCGAGGCACAAAAGTTTTGAAGCAACTACCGATTCACAAGATTGACTTCGGGAATGAAGCTGAGCATCTCGCTCACGATAGCATTGCTAATAAGCAAATACAATTGATTAAACTTGGAGATAAGATAGATTCCATGCAGGGTAATAAACGTCAGCTTACTATTCTGCAACGTCAGTTTGATATCGCGAAACAGGAATTGGCTGATTTGATAATGAAGCTTTATGGCATGGAGCAATTTGATAGTATAATCCCAATAATCAAAGAACAATATGCAGCTGATTGAGGACGCATCCACACAGAAATTGCGCGGTGCATATTATACACCGCCAGCAATTGCTTCGTTTATACTCCACTGGGGCATAAACGACAGCACCGATGCAGACATATTGGAACCTAGTTGCGGTGATGGCATCTTCTTGGAAATGATGGCAAGAGAAGACATGATGTTTCATCATGTGACAGCTGTAGAATATGAAGCTGCAGAAGCAGAGAAAGCACGTGCAATTGATTTGCATGATTCAGAAGTCATCAATGCAGACTTTCATCGTTTTTGTTTAGACACAGAGCAAAGATTTGATCTTGTTGTTGGCAATCCTCCCTTTATCCGTTATCAGTATTATGACGAAGGTCAACAGGTGTTAGCAGGAGAGATTTTCAAGAAAGCTGGATTAAAACGATCAAAGCTAACCAATGCTTGGGTGACGTTTGTTGTTGGGTGTAGTTTGCTGCTCGCAGAACATGGAAAAATGGGGTTTGTTATTCCATCTGAACTTCTTCAAGTGACATACGCACAACAGTTACGAAAATTTTTGGCGACCACCTTCAATAAGATTAACATCATTTCGTTTGAAAATTTGGTATTTGAAGAAATCCAGCAGGAGGTTGTGCTTCTATTATGTGAGCGTACAGGCACAGGAGAGCATCTAATTGAGCATATCGAAATAAAAAACACTGAAGCTCTGAAGAAGCTTGACCCACATCGTTTGAAACTTCCTTCTAAGCAAATTGATTTCCATGCTGACAAATGGACCTATTATTTCTTAGACAAAAAAGAACTTGATTTCTTAACTAAGGTCAAGACTGCAGATATGCCCACAATTGGAAAGTATGCTAATGTGGAAGTAGGCATTACCACTGGATCTAATGGTTATTTTACTGTTCCTCAAAGCATAGTGAACCTATACCAATTACAAGAATACGCACGCCCTATGGTGGGCAGAAGTGTTCAAGTTAACAGCCTTTGTTTTACTATCAACGATTGGAAACAAAATCTAGGTATTGGAGCCAAAGCGAATCTCTTAGTATTTCCACCAAAAATAAAGGAGAACGGAAGTGAAGGGGTAAAAGCATACATCGAAAATGGAGAGCTGCAAGGCATCAATAAAGGTTACAAAACAAGTATTCGCGATGATTGGTACGTAATACCTTCTGTCAAGCTTTCCAATGCTCTTTTCCTTCGCCGTAACAATTTATATCCGAAATTTGTATTAAATGAGGCAGAGGCTTACACAACAGACACTATGCACCGTGTATTTATAAACAAAGATGTAAACCATAAGGCATTAGTGGTTAGCTATTATAATTCTCTGTCATTCGCTTATGCTGAAATTCTTGGTCGAAATTTTGGAGGTGGTGTTTTGGAATTGATGCCTAGTGAAGTAGAAGGTATCTATCTGCCATATCGTGAACAAAATGCCACAATATTTGAACGTGTTGATCAAATGATACGAGAAAAAAAATCTGCTGATGAAATTCTCGACTTCACAGACAAAGAATTGCTGCAAAAAGGAATGGGCTTTTCTGAGAAAGAAATAATGATAGCTCGTTCTATTTGGCATAAATTAATGAAAAGAAGATTGAATAGAGCTCCTTTTGCAAAGAGTGACAACAAGACTAAGGACAACAATTCAAAAATACGACAATTAAACCTATTTGACGTAATGCAACAACACCCAGATTGCATTATGACGAATAGTGTTGTATGTGAAGATTCTGTTGGATACAATTCTGTAGTGTTCCACAAACCAATTTGTTCTGCATCAAAGAATGTGCTAATCTGTCTCGTGAAGAAAGACAATCAAAAACCTTATGATGATAAGGAAGCAAAAATCTATTATACAGGTAAGCGTTTCCCTGCAACCGTATCACTCAACAACCTATACTACTTTATGCCCTATATCAAAGGTAAAGGTATTCGAGATCTATACTTGATAAAAAAAGCTAGAGTGGGGACAAGAAAGGAGGGTCAGCCAGACAATGATCCTAATGACCTTCGAATAGTTTTTGAAATCGAGTTCGTTAAACAGCTGTATTCTGATTATAAGCCTGTTAATCTTGAAATATGGAGAACGTACACCGATACGACAATGGCGTTTTTACAAAAAAATAATATATGAAACAACTATCATTCATCTTCTTCCTATTGTGTCTTTCCGTGACTGTCGTTCATTCGCAATGTTACTGGCCGGTTTCTTGTTCTGAATCAGGTTTGAAGGGAAAGGTGCATGAAGTGGTCACAATGACGCACTTTCCCGCAGATTCAACTGGGCTTGGTTTGAAGATGGTGGTTGAAACCCGTTTGTTCTCACCCGAAGGACTTCTCACTAACATTTTTGAGTCAAATCCTGGAAACGACTACTCCACAGAATTTGTATATAATGGCGAACTACTGACAGATGCATATTTTTATGCAGATGCAAAATATCACTACCAATATTATTATTCTTCAGATGGCAAGCCGTCCCTGATTGTCGTTTCTGCCATTCAAGGCGAAACTATTTGGCCCAATGACACCATAAATGTTTCATACGAGAATGGAAAACTTGTTTTTAACAATGCTGAAATTCCCCCACTCGATTCTTTTACCCAAAGTATCATCTTAACCGATAATGAATTGGAGTCAGAGTACGACGAGGTTGGCAATTGGATCTATTGTAAACGGAGCAAATATGTGCAAACCAGGCATATTGTTTATTGGTAATAACAAACAATGATTTTCGAAATGAGCCCAACAATTTCCGCCCCCGACACCATCGCCTATCTCGAATCCCTGCGAAATGAGAAGCAGCGGGCGGTGCTGATGCGGTTCTTTAAGACGGGACCGGGGCAGTATGCAGACGCGCGAGGTGGTGAAGGCCGTTGCCAAGGATTTCCCGCTCGACGAGGTGCCCGAACTGCTGATGTCGAAATGGCATGATGTGCGGCTCTGCGGTCTGCTGATTCTCGTTTCGAAGTTCGAGAAACTGGCCACGAAACGGTTGGCGAACAATGCGGATTCGGCACACAAGCGGGACGAAATACTCACGATGTATCTACAATACGCCGAACAGGCCAACAACTGGGATCTGGTCGATTTATCCACTCATAAAATACTGGGTAACTGGCTGTTACTGCCTACTTTCCTCGGCGGCGGCGAGCTGGACATGCACGAGGATTACAAAGTGCAGGTGATGGACGAGCTGGCAGCCAGTCCTTGCCTCTGGAAGCAGCGCATGAGCATGGTATGCACGTGGAAGACCCTACAGCAGGGCGACTATTGGTGGTGCCTGCGTTATGCGGAAGTACACCTACACCATCCGCACGATCTGATGCAGAAGGCGGTCGGCTGGATGCTCCGAGAAATGGGGAAACGCATCAGCATGGACATGCTGCGCGAGTTCCTCCAGCTGCACGCACACGAAATGCCACGCACTGCCCTCCGCTACGCCATCGAACAGATGGACGACGAGGAGCGGAAGATGTGGTTAAACATGTAGAGAGGTTTATTCGTTCACGAACGCCGCAAACTTCTCCGCTTGCGCTTTCAATTGCGCCACCTGCTCGTCGGTGAGGTTGAACTCTCCTTTGGTCCAGGCCTCCACGCCGAGGGCGATGCCGGTCTGCGGCTCTTTCATCACCTGCATCTTCATGAACTCCAACAGATCGTTCAGCTTGGCGCGACATGAGGCGGTCTGGTTGGCACCGCCGGCACCGCTCGCGGTCACCTTCTTGCCGACTGCCGCTGTGGGGTTGGTGAAGTCGCTGATGTCCATCGGACGGGAGAGCCAGTCTAACAGGTTCTTGAGCAGACCAGGGTAGCTGTAGTTGTACTCGGGCGTGAAAATCCAGATGCCGTCGGCGGCGAGAACCTCCTTACGCACACGCGCCACAGGAGCGGGCGTGTTCGCTTCCAAATCCTGATTCATCAACGGAACATCTTCAAAATCAAGATATTGAATATTGAACTGACCTTCCAACATTTTTTCGGCCATACCAGCCAACTGACGGTTAAACGACTGTTTGCGCAGGGAACCCACGATAAAGAGGATATTTTTCATGACGGTGATTTTTATAATAAATGATTTGATTCTTGATTTGTCGCTGTAAAGATACACAATAATCAAACAGGCTCAATAATACCGAATCTTGCAACGACTGTACAGTTTTCCTTTCTCGTAACTGCGCGTCCAGTTTCCATACTTATCGTAGCGGTAGCTGAACAATGTTTTATGATAGTCAAACGTGTCCAACCGCTTCGAACAGCAGCGGCCAAGTATGTCACCCTGGGCGTTCAGCACGGTGGCATCTAAAAATCCATCCCCCTGATACTCATAATATACGTTGCGCTCGTCATCATAAACGGTGACCTGGCAATGTTCTACCGTGTAGCCGTCTCCGGAATCAATCCAAAGCACCTCACGACCAAGACTGTCATATTGCAGCAAAGAACATCCCCTTCGAAAAGTGGCCAGTCGCTCTCCTTCGGGGGAAAGCACCACGCGATAACTGGACGTAGCCATGGAAACGGTGTCGCACCCGACCGCAAGCGTATTCCATACCCGACCTTCAAAATAGAATTCCTGACAATGACAGGGGTCTGAAAAACGATAAAGCGTGACACTATGGAGCGTGTCGTTCCTATAGACAATTTTCCGTGAAACGCGGCCTTGGGCGTATTGGTAATGTTCGTCAACGTAAACTTTTTGGCCATCTTGACGTATTCGATGATGCTGAAAACGGGCAATGGTGCTGTCAGGGTTAAAGCTGATTTTCACCTTTTCTTCCTTGTTAACATACTCAATTGTCAAGCTTTTGACCCGTCCATTGGGATTACGCCCATAGTATATGTCAACAGCGGATCTGACAAGCTCATCCTTTATGGGTGCCCGTCGCGGTTCACGGTTCAGACTCTGCTCCATCAAGCGCAACTCTTCCGCAATCGAATCGCCATAATTGCGCAAATAGACCTGAACCCCCGTCACACTGTCGGCAACAAACGGAAGATGGAGAAACGCTTCGTTTTCTTTCTCCGACAAGGTGTCCACTTCACTATCGCAACTATAACGCCACTCATACTCCCACTTTTCTTTTTCCTTTTGCTTGTTTTTCTCATTCTTCTTCGCCCATCGCTTCTCCATTCGACGTTCTTTCCGCAGCATTCTCTGATAATTCACCTTCTCGCCCCGAATATAATGATAATAGCAGCGTAAAATCACACCCGACATATCGTCCGGATGGTGAATTCCCTGTTCATCGAAGTATGTTGCCAGATGAGAACCAGCCCAAAGCCCCCAATTGTTGCGTATCCATATACCCAACGCGAGATGTGTTCTGGCCAAGAAATCCTTTTCCTCCACAGAAAGTATCCATTCCTTGTTTTCCGGTGTTAAAATGGAATCCAACTGTCGCATGCAATCGGGCAAATCCACCGGAATATAGAGCGTTTTCAATGAATCTTCCTGTTGATCAGTATTTTGCGCCGCCCCAAACATCGGAATTGCCATCATGAAAAGCAATATTGCTCGAAATTTGACGGGGTTAAATATATTGCGAAGGGGTGAATGGGCGTTCATCGTTAAAAATTTAGATTCTGCAAAAATACAAAATTTGTACTTTTGCACCTCAAATAATTGCGGGATGAAAAAACAGGAGAAATTTTCGATTGCGAAACGGCTGAAAAGCTTCACATACGCGTTCAACGGGCTGAAGGTGCTCTTCCAAGAGGAGCACAACAGCCGGATACACCTCTTCGCAACTGTCTGCGTCATCATCGCGGGCGCGCTGCTCAAACTATCGCTGCTGGAATGGGCGGCCGTCGCCTTTGCCGTCGGACTGGTCTTCAGCGGCGAAATCTTCAACTCGGCTATCGAGGATCTCTCCGATGTGGTCTGCCCCGAACGCGACGACCGCATCAAGAAGGTCAAAGACCTGGCCGCTGCCGGTGTTCTGGTGAACGCCATCGCCGCCGCCATCATCGGCCTGCTCATCTTCCTCCCGAAAATCATTCAATTATTCTAAAAATGTTGAAACGCCATAATATAGAGATGCCATAATAATAAAGAGACGCCATAATATTAAAGAGAGACGCCATAATATGACGTCTCTACACCCTAAAAACCACCCACGATCTCAAAATCCTATTCCCTATTCCCTCGACCCTCTAACCTCCTAACCCCCTCAACCCTAAACCTTAAACCCTCGACCCTCGACCCTCTAACCTCTAACCTCCTAAACCCTAAACCCTCAACCAAACCCCATGTTCCTCGGTGAGCTAATCTCCCTGTTCGTCGCCCTCTCCTGGACCGCCACCGCCCTTTTCGCGGAGGTGGGTTCGAAGCGTATGGGCTCATTGCCGTTCAACACGATACGGATGACGATGTCGCTGTGCTTCCTCGTCCTCACCCTCTGGCTGGTGATGGGTGTTCCCTACCCTCGCTTCGCAGACGGCGGCACCTGGGGCTGGCTGCTACTTTCGGGCGTGGTCGGCTACGTCATCGGCGACTATTGCCTGATGCAAGGCTACATTCACATCGGGTCGCGTTTCGGACAGCTCTTCATGACCCTTTCGGCACCCACGGCCGCGCTCACCGGACGACTTCTCCTCGGCGAACAAATGCGTCCTATCGCTATCCTCGGAATGGTGATCACCCTGAGTGGCATCGCCATGTCCATCCTCTCCAAAAGCGATACCTCCGAGCATCATGGTCTCCGTTTCAAACTGCCGGCTAAGGGTATTTTCTACGCTGCTATGGCCGGTATCTGTCAGGGTTTCGGACTGGTACTCAGCAAGGTAGGACTTCAGCATTACGACGCAGCACTCGCGGCGCTCAACATTTCCCAAGATGCCGTCTTCGAAGGGGCGGTACTGCCGTTGCCTGTCAGTATTTGCGTGCCCTTCGCCGCCACCACCATCCGCGGCTACATCGGACTGGCGGGTTTCTTCCTGTCGCTGATGCTGTTCAGCAAGGACGGATTGGCAAAACTTCGCAGCGCCGTCCGTGACCGCAAAGCGATGTGGTGCGTGCTCGCTTCCACCATTTTCGGCCCGTTCATCGGGGTTAGCGCATCGCTGCTCGCCACCCAATACACCTCAGCGGGCATCGCGCAGACGCTCTTCGCCCTCACCCCCATCCTCATCATCGCCCCGTCGGCCATCCTATTCCATCAGAAAGTCACTGTGCGTGAGGTAATTGGCGCGGTAATCAGCGTGATTGGCGTGTGTCTGTTTTTCGTGTAAAACCATGCATAATTTGCATATTACGGAAAACTTTTTGATCATGTGTACTTTTTACACACAAACCCTTGATTTTATCATTGTTTTTCGTATTTTTGCCGCTCCTTTCATACGAGGTGTGAAAGAATGTAAGTGTTTGAATATTAATTTAATAAAAGCAAGTAAAGATAGATGACTAGCGTTGGAAAGTACAGCATAAAAAGTCTGGCACTCATTTTATGCACGTTATTATTCGGTTGCGGACAGCTGTTCGCACAAGATTCCATCCATATTGATTTGAACAAGGCCATTGAAATCGCCCTTTCCGAATCGCCTTCAATACGCATCGCCGACCGCAATGTGAGCATCAAACAGGAGTACAAAAAAGAGCAGATCGTGTCGCTCTTCCCCGATGTTTCGCTGGCGGGCAGCTACAACCGCACGTTGCTGAAGCAGACGATGTCGATGGACATGGGCGGACAGACGATGAACATCAAGGTAGGTCGTGACAACACCTACTCCATCGGCGCAAACCTGAGTCTCCCGATTGTGGCCCCTGCCATCTGGTCGAGCCTAAAACTCAGCGCGATGGACATCGATTTAGCCGTTGAGGCTGCACGTTCCTCCAAACTGGATCTCATCAATCAGGTGAAACAAGCCTACTACACCTACCTGTTGGCCAAAGAATCCTACAACGTGCTGCTGGAAAGCTATGCCAACCTCGAAGCCAGCAACCAGATTGTCACCAACTCTTACAATCAAGGTTTGGTCTCTGAATTTGAGAAACTCCGTTCCGACGTAACCCTCCAGAACCAGCGTCCTACCATTAACGCTGCGGCCACAGGTTTGAGACTGGCCAATATGCGTTTGAAAGTCGTCCTGGGCATGGACATCGCCGAACCGGTTATTTTCGATGGTAAACTCTCTGATTATGAGCAATATGTGATTAATTCAGGAATTCCTTCCACCGATGAGATGACCCTGGCTTACAACTCCGCATTGCGTCAGTTAGACCTCGGCATTGAAGAGTTGGAGCAATCCAAGAAAATCGTCCGCGGTTCCGCGATGCCGATGTTGGCTCTGGCCGGTGCCTTCCAATACTCTGGCATGGGCGACGACAAAGGCGCATTCACTAACTACCCCTACTCCTATATCGCTCTTTCACTGCAAGTGCCCATTATTTCTTGGGTGTCAACAAATTACAAACTAAAACAGTCAAACTACAACATCGAGAATATGCGCGACCAACGTCTGGATGTCGAACGCAACCTGCGTTTGGGTGTGCAAAGCTGTGTGGACAATATGCAGCAAGCCCTCGACGAGCTGGAAGCCGACCAGCAGACGTTGCACCAAGCCCAAAAGGCCTACGAAATCGCCCAAAAGCAGTACGAAGTCGGCATGAACACCTGGCTCGACCTCATGTCCGCCGAACTCTCCCTCACTAATACGCAACTCTCCTTCTGCCAAGCCATTTTCAACTACCTGACGGCGAAAGCGGACTTGGATGCTACATTGGGCGTGGAGAATTAGTTTAAGGTTTAGAGTTTAGAGTTTAGGGTGGGGAGATGATGAGATGATATGATGAAATATATAATGAACATAATTCCTTAAGCAGCCTCGGAGAGGCAAGACGCACGAAGTGCAATTAACCCTACACAAGCAAAGCGCAGTGTGGGAATCAATCGAAAATAAAAATTCCAAATATGAAGAGAAACATCACCATTTTATTGGCAATCACCATATTCGTGTTTGCCGGTTGTAAGAAGAAAGAGGCTGTCACCGCCGGTGATCAGAAGTTCACCATCCGCACGCAGCAGGTGCACACCCAAGAGGTGGAGCAAACCTATGAATATACCGCCATTGTGGAGGCTAACGCGGTGAACAACATCGCCCCGCTCACAGGCGGACGTATCGACAAAATCTACGTGGAGGTCGGCGACCGCGTGAACAAAGGCAAAGTCCTCGTACAAATGAACGAAAACAGCCTGAAACAGTCAAAAGCGCAGCTCGACAACCTCAAGGCCAGCTTCAAACGCATCGACGAGCTCTACAAAGTGGGCGGATGCTCCAAATCCGACTGGGACGCTATGAAAACCCAGCTCGACGTGGCGCAGACCACCTACGACAACTTAATGGAAAACACGCAGTTGGTGAGCCCGATTTCCGGTGTCATCACCCAAAGAAACTACGACAGCGGCGACCTTTACGGCGGTCTGCCCGTAGTGCAAGTGCAACAAATCACCCCTGTGAAGATGAACATCAACCTTTCCGAAAACCTATTCAAGAAGGTGAAGGTCGGTACACCGGTGAGCATCAAAGTGGATGCTTACGGTGACGAGGAGTTCCACGGCAAGGTGAGCTTGATATACCCGACCATGGACGGTTCTACGCACACCTTCCCTGTGGAGGTGCAGCTCGCCAACACCGACAGCCGCGTGCGCCCGGGTATGTACGCCCGCGTGACCATCAACTTCGGCACGGAGAAGCACGTGGTCGTTCCCGACGAGGCCATCTTCCGTCAGCAAGGTTCCGGTAACCGCTACGTCTATGTGTACAAGGACGGTAAGGTCTCCTTCAACCAAGTGGAAATCGGCCGCCACCTCGACAATGCCTACGAACTGCTCACCGGCAACGTCCAAGACGGCGACATGGTGGCCACCACAGGATTGGCCCGTCTGAAGGACGGTTTGGAAGTCAATGTGGAGAAGAAATAATGGTTATGGGTTATAGGTTATTGGTTATTGAAGTTTATAGTTTATAGTTTAAGGTTTAATGCCAATGGCCAAATAATCAAAGTCATAGTCAATAATTGTAATCAACAGCTAAAAGCAAAAAGCCAAAAGCGAAAAGCCAAAAGCCAACGGCCAAAAGCCAATAGCTAATAGCAAAGAATATGAGCTTATATCAGAAATCAGTCGAACGACCTATCATGACGGGTCTGATTTACATCGCCGTCATCATCATCGGTATCTTTTCGATGACCAAGCTGCCTGTGGACCTTTTCCCACACATCGACAGCAACACCATCATGGTGCTCACCGTCTATGGCGGTGCCAGCGCGGAGGATATCGAGGACAACGTGTCCAAACCCATTGAGAACGTGCTCAATACGTTGAGCGACCTCAAGCACATCACCTCCAACTCCAAGGAGAACTATTCCATTGTCTATCTGGAGTTTGAGTATGGTGTGGATATTGAACAGAAAACCAACGATGTGCGCGACAAGTTGGATATGGTGAAATCGGCGCTGCCCGACGGCGCCAACCAGCCCTACCTGTTCAAGTTCAGCGCCGACGACATGCCCATCATGATGCTGTCGGTGCGTTCTGGACAGAGCACGCAAGCGCTGTATAAGATCCTGGACGACAAGGTTTCTTCCCCGTTAAGCCGTATCAGCGGCGTGGGTGCGGTCTCCATCTCCGGTGCCCCGCAACGTGAAATCCAGGTCTATTGCGACCCCTATAAAATGGAGAGTTACAACCTCACCATCGAGAGCATCGCCTCTGTTTTGGGCGCGGAAAACCGCAACGTTTCCCTCGGTATCATGGATGTGGGTTCTAAGACCTACTCCATGCGTGTGGATGGCGAGTTCAACAGCGCCGACGAGATGGAAGACATCGTAATCGGCAGCTATAACAACAAAAACGTCTTCCTGAAAGATGTGGCAGTGGTGAAAGATACCCTGCAAGAGCGTATGCAGGAGTCCTTCACCGACGGAGAACGCGGTGCTATGATCATCATCCAAAAACAGACGGGTGCGAACACCGTACAAATCTGTAAAAAGGTGCTGAAAGAACTGCCCGCCATCAAAAACTCGCTGCCCGCCGACGTTCAACTGGACGTGCTGGTCGATAACTCCGACAACATCGTCAACACCATCGACAGCTTGGAAGAAACCATCCTCATCATCCTGTTGTTGGTGGTCGTTGTGGTGCTCTTCTTCTTGGGTAGATGGCGTGCCACGTTGATCATCGCCGTGGTGGTGCCCGTCTCCTTGATTGCCGCCTTCATCTACCTGTTGGCTACTGGCAATACGCTGAATATCATTTCGTTGTCATCAATATCCATCGCCATCGGTTTGGTGGTCGATGACTCCATTGTGGTATTGGAAAACATCACAACGCATATCGAACGAGGTTCGAAGCCCAGGGCGGCGGCCATCTTCGCCACCAGTGAGGTCTATCTCTCCATCGTGGCTTCTACCCTTGTGATTATCGCCGTCTTCTTGCCGTTGACCTTCCTCACGGGTATGGCCGGCGTGCTCTTCAAACAGTTGGGTTGGATTGTCACCATCGTGATTGCCGTCTCCCTGGCGGCCGCTATGACCCTGACCCCGATGTTGAGTTCGCTGTTGCTGAAGAAGAATCCCAAAAAGAGCAAATTCTTCTCCAAAATCGATGAACCTGTTCAAAGATTTTTGGAAAGACTCGACCACGGTTACGCTCGTCTGCTTCGTTGGAGCGTCAACCACCGCAAAACGATTGTGTTCGGCTCCATCGCCATCTTTTTCACCAGCTTGGCGTTGTTGAAGGTTATCCCCACCGAGTTCTTCCCCACACAGGATAACGCCCGTTTGAGTGCCACTGTGAAGTTGCCACAGGGTACACGAGTGGAAACCACAAAGGCCCTCGGCGACGAGTTGGTCAAGGAAATGCGTGAGAAATACCCCAACGAAATCAAATCCATCAACTATTCCGTGGGTATGCCTGATGAGGACAACACATGGAGCTTGATGCGTGAAAACGGTACCAACTTGCTTTCTTTCAATATCCGTTTGGTGAAGAAGACCGAACGTAACAAGTTCATCTCTGAGATTGCCGACGGTATCCGCGATATTATGCGCAAACATATTGAAATCAATACCTTTACGGTGACCACCGGACAGGGCGGTATGGGCGGACAATCCACTGTGGATATAGAGCTCTACTGCTACGATTTCAACACCACCGACCAGTTCGCCGCCGATGTGGCAGAGAGAATGCGTCATGTGGAAGGCTGCTCCGAGGTGATGATCAGCCGTGATGAATATACCCCTGAATTGGAGGTCGTTTTCGACCGTCAAAAGCTCGCTGAGAACGGATTAAACTCCACTACTGCAGCAGGTTACGTGCGCAACCGTTTTAATGGTTACACGGCATCGCAGTTCCGTGAGGACGGTGACGAATACAACATCCGTGTGCGTTACGCGCCTGAGTTCCGTAACGACATCCACGCCATCGAGAACATCCTGATGTACAACAGCATGGGCAAGGGCATCCGCGTGGGTGATGTGGGTAAGGTGCAAGAGACCTTCACCCCACCGACCATCGTCCGTAAGGACCGTGAACGTATGGTGAAGGTGTCGTGCGTGGTGGCTAAGGATGCTGCATTGAGTGAGTTGGTCGTAGCCGCCGAAAACGAGCTGAAGCAGATGGACATTCCCGCCACTTTGGACTATAAGCTCGCTGGTACGTGGGAGCAGCAACAGGAGGCTTTCGGCGACATGTTCGTGTTGATCGCCCTGATTATCATGTTGGTGTATGTGGTGATGGCGGCTCAGTTCGAGTCATTCACCTACCCGTTCGTCATCATGCTGGCCATCCCGTTCGCACTCACCGGTGTGTTGATTGGTTTGGCTATCACCCACACTGCGTTGGGCGTGATGGCCCTCATCGGCGCGATGATGTTGATCGGTATTGTGGTGAAAAACGGTATCGTGCTGGTGGACTACACGAGTTTGTGCGTGGAGCGCGGCATGAGCATCAAAGACGCTGTGGTGGCTGGCGGTCGTTCCCGTCTGCGCCCGATCTTGATGACTACCCTGACCACCGTGCTCGGTATGATCCCGTTGGCCATCGACAAGGGCGAGGGTGCCGAGATGTGGAACTCCATGGGTATGGTTGTCGCGTGGGGTCTGTCATTCTCCACTTTGGTGACCTTGGTGTTGGTCCCGATCATCTACAGTAAATTCGCTGAATGGTCCATGCGAGGCAAAGCCCGCCGCCGCGCCCGCAGAGAACGTAACAAGGCGTTAGGAATCAACGAGGTTTAGTTAGCAGTTAGCAATTAGTAGTTAGTAGTTAAACGAAAATAAATGAAAGCCGTATTCATCTCCCTATATCAAGCCTTCTACGAGGAGGTAATGGAAATCTTGGACAAGAACGAAATCCGCGGGTTCACCTACTGGAACGAGGTGCAGGGCCGCGGCAACGACGACGGTGAGCCGCATTACGGCACACACGCCTGGCCTACCCTGAACTCTGCCATCCTGGCCTTCATGCCGGACGAAAAGGTGGCACCGCTGCTCCACGACATCCACGAGCTTGACCTCTCCGCCGAGCAGCAAGGCCTCCGCGCCTTCGTGCTGAATGCCGAGGAGGTGACGGACAAAACGGTGTAGGATTGCCATCCCATGACCGATTTCGCCGCCATAGATTTCGAGACCGCCAACGGGCAGCGCAGCAGCGTGTGCAGCGTAGGCGTGGTAGTTGTACGCAACGGTCTCATCACCAATACGTTCTATAGCCTTATCAAACCTGAGCCCGACTATTACGCTTGGTTCTGCCAAGAGGTACACGGTCTTACGCACGAGGACACGGACAACGCGCCGGTGTTCCCTGAAGTATGGCATCAAATCGAACCGCTGATCGAGGGTTTGCCTTTAGTGGCGCACAACAGCCCGTTTGACGAAGGCTGTCTCAAAGCGGTGTTCAGAGTTTACCAAATGGATTATCCTGACTATCAGTTCCTTTGCACCTGCCGCGCCTCGCGCCGCCATTTCGGACGGCGGCTGCCCAACCACCAACTACACACAGTGGCCGAAGCTTGCGGCTGTCCCATGACGAACCACCACCACGCCCTCGCCGACGCGGAAGCGTGCGCACGGATTGC
>ONHS01000091.1 GCA_900317715.1 uncultured Bacteroidales bacterium
GCAGGAGGACTTGATAATTTGTTCATCATTTCCAGAAAATCGGATGTCTCTTTTGGCGCTTCCTATGCCGGACAATATGGGGAGGAGTTATTCAATACGCTGGTTGACGAAAATGGGTATTATGATTTTGGGCAGTTCCCTGATAATCACGTTACTGTGGATAAGGATGTGGCGTTTCGTTACAACCTGTACGCAACAGCCAAGTTAGGCGCTCAGTACTTCGTAGTGCCCATGTTCTCCGTGGAACTTGCTATTTTATATGATCGATTGTTATACAGCAGTTTACCTGTCGGTCAGACAAGCTCGTTTTGTCTCTCAGAATCCGCCGGCACCTATCAGAGCATGGCCTATTCGATGAAACAACTTCCTAAAAATCGTTTGGGAATAAAACTAACGATGAAAATCAATTTCTGAAAGAAAGGTATTTCGTGAAATATATGTTGTAGAGACGTCATATCATGGCGTCTCTACGTTTTTTTACAGCAATTCCACCGCCTCCCTCTTCCCAATCTCCTCAAGAAGCTGCAGCACCTTGTTGCACAACGTTCCCGTCACTTCGTTGACGAGATGCTGCCATGTGGCGATGTCAACGTCCAGGTGGTCGGAGATGATCTTGTAGGAAACGTAGGGCTTTCCAAAATGCTTGGTGACGGAATAGAGCGCGGAGGACTCCATGTCGAAGCAGTCGGCCTTGGTGGCCAGCTCCTTCAGGAAATCAGCGGAATAGACGTGCGGCGATACGAAACAGTCGGAAGAAAAGAGCTTGCCGTCGGCAGCGTTCGGTATCGCCACCGGCAACGTGTCGGTGAGCATGGGGTGGCCGAGGAATCCCGAACCGCCGGAGACAATCTCGGTGATGCGCAACATGCTCCCGATAGGTGCCGTATGCGCACCCGCCGTCCCGATGTTCAAAACGGTGAAATCCTCGTGCTCGTGTTCCTTCATGAACGACAATATCGTATGCATCGCGCACTCCCGCCCGATTCCAGTCAAATGCACACGGTCCTTTATACTCATTACTTCTGCCTCCACAGCAGCAAACAGGGCTATCTTCATATTCTTAATTTTTTAATGACGCGGCAAAAGTACAAAAAAATGGGTTAAACGGTTAAACGGTTAAACGGTTAGAGTTTAGGGTTTAGGGTTTATGGTTTATGGTTTATGGTTTATGGATACACACATCCTTACGATGACGACTGGTTGGTGAAGGTGGTGGTTGAACATAATGCAGGTTGAGTTTACAATAAAGGTGTCATATAGATTGGTAGATACGTGATACCATTTTCGACCTTATAGTCAGCTGAATGGATCACGGTGGGTGTGGTTATGTATTCCCCAAACTTCTTCATGCATTTTGTCAAAGAGGACAGCGTGTAGTTTTTGCCGCTTTTGACTTCTATAGGTCGGATGTTATGGCGGCTGGTGACCTTTTCTTTCTGGAGCAAAAAATCAATTTCCATGCGTTTTTCGGCATCCTCTGATGACTTGCTATAGAAGAAAAGATTATTGCCGCTGGCTGTCAGCATCTGCGCTACGATATTTTCAATGAACATCCCCTCGTTCACCTCCAGTTTCCCGAACAGCAGTTTCTGGTAAATCTCCGACGAGACGATGCCCTTTTCATCGAATGCGTGGCTGATCAGCAAACCGGTATCATTCATATAGCATTTCAATGTGGTACGGTCTTCGTTCATCTTCAGTCCGATGTTCGGCTCTGTAGAGTTGTAGCAGATGTTGACAACCCTTGCGTCCTTCAGCCAGAAGAAGGCATCATCCCAATCGCGGTATTTGGCGCCAGGTTTCAAGGCCGACAGGCGGAACCTCTTCTCGTGCTTGGAGAGCTGGGAGGGTATCTGGTCGAAAATGGAAACTACCTTGTCAGCCATGTCTCCGGCATAATTGAAAATGTCGTTCCGATAGATGGTCAATACATCGCGTTTGGCAGCATCCACGGCATCAAAGTCCTTCGTCTCCACATACTTATTGACGGCTTGCGGCATTCCGCCCACTATCATATAGAGTCTGAAAGTATCCATTGCCTGTCGATGAAATGCTTGTCCCAACGGTTTCTGTTCTGTGTACATTTTCCGAATGAGGTCCATCAGCATATCGTTTCCTGTCGCCCATAGGAACTCTTCGAAATCCATTGGATACATAGAGATGCTGCGCTCTTCAGAGGGAAGTACTATACCTTTCGTGTTTTTTTTGATGCTTACTAAGGATCCAGTTTCGATATAGTCGTACCTGCCGTCGACCACCAGAAATTTGATGGCAGCCCTTGCCCTCGGACACAACTGAATCTCATCGAGGATGATGAGCGATTTGCGTTCGTGGAGTCTCACTTTGTAATGTTGGCTCAGATAGAGGAACAGTGTGTCAAGGTCTTCCAGATAGAGGTCAAACCATTCCCTCACCATCTGGGGTGCTTTGTTGAAGTCGATGAGGATGTATGATTCGTATTCGTTTCTGCCGAACTCCTCCACAATATAGCTTTTGCCGATGCGCCGTGCACCTTCCACAAGCAGAGCCGTCTCGCCGTGTCTTTTCTCCTTCCAATCAAGGAGTTGCAGATATATTTTTCTCTTCATAACAATATTCTTTGCACCTTTTTGAGATTTTTAGCGTCTTGGATATTACACCTTTTTGAGATTTTTTGACGGTGCAAAGATACACCTTTTTTAGATTTTTGCAACATTTTTTGTACTAGCTCCAAAAAAATGGATGATCTCCAACAGCAAATAGCCAACGGCCAACAGCCAACAGCTAACTGCTAACTGCCATCCCTCCCACGTCAATTAAATTTGTATATTTGCACCCTGCCCCCTTCGGCATCGTTATAAACTAAAACCATTGACTATGAGTAAGTTCACGCACCTTCATGTGCATACGCAATATTCCATCCTGGACGGCATGTCCGCTATTCCCGCGCTGATCGACAAGTGCCTCGCCAACGGCATGAATTCCATGGCTATCACCGACCACGGCGTGATGTACGGCATCAAGGAGTTTTTTGATGTGGTGGGGAAGAAAAACGGCAAGGTGAAGGACGAGATCAAGGCGCTGGAAAAACAGCTGGCGGAACTTACCGACGAGACGGAAAAGGCTGATTGTCAACAGAAAATCGATGAACTGAAGCAGAAAATCTTCAAGCCCATCTTTGGATGCGAGGCGTATGTGGCGAGGGTGACCAACACCAATCCTACCGGCAGCCGACTGATCAAAGAACATAAGGAAAACGGCAGCGGCTACCACCTGATTCTGCTGGCCAAGAACGAAACAGGTTACCATAATCTTTGTAAAATCATATCGCAGGCGTGGATTGACGGCAAATACTACCGTCCGCGTATCGACCGCGAGCTGCTAGAACAGTATCACGAAGGTCTGATTGTCTCCTCCGCGTGTTTGGCGGGCGAGGTGCCGCGTAACATCACCAACGGTCAGTATGAAAAAGCCAAGGATGCCGTGATGTGGTTCAAGAGCATCTTCGGTGATGACTACTATCTTGAGATTCAACGACATAAAACCGACAAGCCTGGTGGCGACCGCACGGTGTACGAACAACAGAAGGTCGCCAATGAGGGCATCTTGCGCTTGGCGGCAGAAACCAATACGAAGGTGATTGCCACCAACGACGTGCACTTTGTGAACGAGGAGGATGGCGAGGCCCACGACCGGTTGATTTGCTTGAGCACGGGCAAAAAGTACGACGACACCGACCGTATGCACTACACCAAGCAGGAGTGGCTGAAAACGCCCGAAGAGATGGAGGCGATATTCTCGGATGTGCCAGAAGCGCTGGCCACCACGCAGGAAATTGCGGACAAGGTGGAGGTTTACGCGCTGAAGCACGCGCCCATCATGCCGATGTTCGAGATTCCCGAAGAGTTCGGCACAGTGGAGAGCTACAAACAGAAGTTTTCCGAGGAAGACCTTCGTGCCGAGTTCGAAACCGGCGAGGGTGGGGAAGGCCGCATCGCGAAACTGGGCGGCATAGAGAAAGTTTACCGTATCAAACTGGAAGCCGACTATCTTCACAAACTTACCATGGATGGCGCGAAATTGCGCTACGGTGACCCTATCGACCCGGAAATCCTCGAACGCATTGAGTTTGAGCTGAGTGTGATGCGCAATATGGGCTTCCCGGGCTACTTCCTCATCGTGCAGGACTTCATCGCGGCTGCCCGTGCGATGGGCGTTTCCGTAGGTCCCGGACGTGGCTCTGCCGCTGGCTCTGTGGTGGCTTACTGCTTGAAAATCACCGATGTGGATCCCCTGAAGTACGACTTGCTGTTTGAGCGTTTCCTCAACCCCGACCGTATCTCCCTTCCTGATATCGACGTTGACTTCGACGATGAAGGCCGCTACAAAATCCTCAACTGGATCATCCAGAAATATGGCAAGGAGAAAGTGGCGCACATCATCACCTACGGCACAATGGCTACCAAATCGAGCCTCAAGGATGTGGCGCGCGTGCACGACCTGCCGATTCCCGAATCCGATCGCCTCACCAAGATGATTCCGGTGAAGCTGCCGGAGGATCCCAAAACGCACAAAGCCCCCAAGGTCAACATCAAGAACTGCCTGCAATATGTGCCGGAATTCAAGGATGCTTATGATAAAAGCCCCCAAATTCACGACATCATCGATTATGCATCGCAGCTCGAAGGCACGGTGCGTCAAGTAGGTATCCATGCGTGCGGCGTCATCATCGGGGCTGACGATCTTACCAAGTTCGCGCCGCTCTCCACGGTGGAGGACAAGGAAGCTAAGGAGGATATCATCGTCACGCAGTACGAAGGCTCAGTGATTGAAGACGTTGGCCTGATCAAGATGGACTTCCTCGGACTTTCCACCCTCACCATCCTCAAGGAGGCGATCTCTAACATCAAGAAATCCAAGGGGGTGGAGGTGGATATTGACCACATTCCGCTGGATGACCCGTTGACCTACCAGCTCTATTGCAATGGCGACACGGTGGGCACATTCCAGTTTGAATCCGGCGGTATGCAGAAGTACCTGCGCGAGCTGCAACCCTCTACGTTTGAGGATCTTATCGCTATGAACGCCCTCTATCGTCCCGGCCCGATGGACTACATTCCGCAGTTCATCGACCGTAAGCAGGGACGCGAGAAAATCGAGTACGACATCCCCATCATGGAGAAGTACTTGAAGGACACCTACGGCATCACCGTCTATCAAGAGCAGGTGATGTTGCTGTCGCGATTGCTGGCCAACTTCACGCGTGGCGAGTCCGACACATTGCGTAAAGCCATGGGTAAGAAGCTGAAAGACAAGCTGGATGCCTTGAAACCCAAGTTCATTGAAGGCGGCAAAGCCAATGGGCACGATCCCGAAGTCTTGGAGAAAATCTGGGCCGACTGGGAGAAGTTCGCTTCCTACGCTTTCAACAAATCCCATGCCACCTGTTACTCGTGGGTGGCCTACCAAACGGCCTATCTCAAAGCGCATTACCGTGCTGAGTACATGGCTGCCAACTTGACGAACAGTGTCACTGACATCAAGAAAATCACCACTTATATCGAAGACTGCCAGAAAAACAACATCGTGGTGAAGGGTCCCGATATCAACGAGTCGGACGAGACCTTCACCGTGAACAAGGACGGGGATATCCGTTTCGGTCTGGCGGCCTTGAAGGGCGTCGGTTTCAGTGCGGCAAGCAGTATTGTGGAAGAACGCAACGCCAACGGTCCTTATACCAGCATCATGGACTTCTTCGAGCGCGTCAACCTCGGCAGTTGCAACAAGCGTTGTCTCGAATCTTTGGCCTACGCTGGTGCCTTTGACTGCTTCTCCGACATCCATCGGGCGCAGTATTTCATCACCAACGACAAAGGTCGCAACACCATCGACATGTTGATCGCCCGCGCGTCGTCGAAGGAGCAGAACGCCACGCAAATCGACATATTCTCCGAAATGTCAGATGAGACCACGAATGCGGTGGAAGATTCGTTCGTCTTCCCGCAGTGCGAACCTTGGAACTATTACGACCAGCTGAAGTACGAAAAAGAGGTGGCGGGCTTCTTCATTTCCGGCCATCCGCTGAAGGAATATCAGGTTATCATTGACAGCTTCACCAACGCGGATATGTCGGTGATGGAGGACACGGATTTCCTGTCGCGCACCATCCAGAGCGGCAAAGGCATCATGGTGGCGGGCATCGTCAGCAGTGTGATGAGCGGGGTCAGCAAGACCGGAAATCCTTACGGGAAGGTCGTTTTGGAGGACAACAGCGGCACGTGGACCTGGTTCCTCCGCGGCTCCAACTTCGAGAAATATGCTTGGCTGCTGAAAACTGGCAACCGCGTTTTCGTGAACGCCTCTGTGAAGCAGAACTCCTGGGTCGATAAGAACACCCAGCAGACGGTCGTGCGCTACGACGTCAACCCCGTCTATATCTACCCGATCAACGAAGTGTATGAGAAAATGTGCAAAGGCGTGCAACTCCAACTGCAACTCCGCGACATCAACGCCACCATGGCCCTGGAAATCAAGGATATGCTCGACAAATACTCCGGCAAAACCCCCTTCAACATCCGCATCTTCGAAAAAGACAACAACTTCTACTCCGACTTCTTCAACTTCGCCGCCAAAGTGAACCCCGAGGAATTCGTTCGGAACTTTGCTTTATCGTCGGATTATAAGCTCGTACTCGAAGGATAGTCTTTAGTTTACCGTTTACCGTTTACCGTTTACCGTTTACCGTTTAGGGTTTATGGTTTATGGTTTATGGTTTATGGTTTAGGCAATAGCCAACAGCCAACAGTTCAAAGTTCAAAGTTCAAAGTCACACGTCATTCATCGTCATTCATCGTCTTTCATCGCATCATACTTCCCACGTCTAAAATTCCCTCCCTCCCATATCAAAACTTTTTGTATTTTTGCTCTTTCAATAAAACCGAAAAAAATGGATGCTAAAAGGATATTATTAGCCGAAGATGACATGAATCTCGGCAAGGTGCTTTCCACCGTTTTGACGGGCAAAGGCTTCGATGTGAAGCATGCCAACAATGGGGAAGCAGCATACGAACTCTTCTGTACCAATGAGTTCGATCTCTGCTTGATCGATGTGATGATGCCGCTGAAAGATGGCTTCACGTTGGCGCAGGAAATCCGCAAAATGGATGGCAGAATCCCGATTATCTTCTTGACGGCTAAAACGTTACAAGAAGATATGATCAAAGGATTGTCCATCGGCGGCGACGATTATATCACCAAACCGTTCACCATGGAGGTGCTGCTGGCGCGTATGCAGGCCTTGTTGCGTCGCACGGGCTTGCAGGAAGAACCCGAAAACCACATCGTCAACATCGGCACGATCCAATTCGACCGCAAACGTCAGATCCTGATTGTCAACGGCGAAGAACAGAAGATGACCACCCGCGAGGCGGCGCTGTTGGATATGCTTTACGAAAAACGCAACGATGTCCTTTACCGCAGTTATGCGCTGAAGAAAATTTGGGGCGAAGACAGCTTCTACAACAGTCGTAACATGGATGTCTATATCACCCGTTTGCGCAAGCTGCTGAAGAGCGAGCCTAACGTACAGATTATCAACGTACACAGTACGGGATTCAAACTCGTCTGGTAGAATTACCGTTGGGCGGTCTGCACGACCACATCGGCGGCGTTCTGTGAGGCGGAACCGTTGCCCAATTTCGTGTACAATATATTATATTGCGCTTTCATGGCGGCGATGTGATCCGCATCTTCCGTGATGAGGCGCAATTCTTTTTCCAGTCGTTCGGTATTGTAGTCGTGCTGGATGAGCTCCGTCACAACGGGCGCGTCCATGATGAGGTTCGGCAGGGAAATGTAGTGGATGCCGGAGATTAAATGCTTAGCTATCAGGTAGGAGAGTTCGCTGCCCGCGTAGCAGACCACCTGAGGCGTACCAATCATGGCGGTCTCCAAAGTGGCGGTACCGGAAGCCACAATGGCCGCCTTCGCGTTGGCAAGCAAGGCGTAGGTCTGGTCGCAAACCCGCACGACATCAAAATGCTGCAAATATTTGTCGTACAAATCTTTTGGTAACCACGAAACCGTGGAAACCACAAATCGGTACTGCGGAAAACGCTCCACCATCTGCATCATTTGAGGCAGTATCGCGTTGATCTCCTGTTTGCGGCTGCCGGGCAATAGAGCGATGATCTCTCGGTCGTCCAGCTGGTTGTTCTCTCTGAAATGTTGCACATCAGGGCGCTCGCGCAGGTCGCGCTGCACGGCATCCAACAACGGATGTCCGACATAATGCACCTCCATGCCGTTTTTCGCGTAAAAATCTTTCTCGAACGGCAGAATGACCATCATTTCATCCACATCGCGCTTGATTTGCTTGATGCGTCCCTTCTTCCAAGCCCAAATCTGCGGCGAAATGTAATAGACCACCTTGATGTGGCGCTCTTTCGCGAATTGGGCGATGCGCAGGTTGAAGCCAGGATAATCGACCAACACCAAAACGTCTGGCTTCCAATCTAAAATGTCTGTTTTACAACGTTTTATATTGCCTAAGACCTCTGGCAGATGGGTGAAGACCTCCCAGAAGCCCATGAAGGCCATATCCTTATAATGCAACAGCAAATCGGCTCCGGCATGGCGCATAAGATCACCGCCGCAGCCGCGAATTTGCGCTTCGGGGTCGATTTGCCGCACCTTCTTGATGAGGTTGGAGGCGTGGAGATCCCCGGACGCCTCCCCTGCAACAATGTAATATCTCATGAGCTAAACTACTGGGCCAGAAGTCGTTTCACGATGTCGGAGACCATCTTGTTGTCGGCCTTTCCGGCAAACGTCTTGGTGGCAATGCCCATCACTTTGCCCATGTCCTTCATGCCGCTGAAGCCGTTGTCGGCAATGATGCCTTTCAGCGTGGCTCCCACCTCCTCTTCCGTGAGCATCTGCGGCAGGTAAGCCTTGATGATGTCCAACTGGAATTGCTCTTCGGCAGCCAAATCCTCGCGGTTCTGGGCCTTGTAGGTCTCCGCCGACTCCTGACGCTGCTTCACCAGCTGTTTCAGAATCTTGATTTCGGACTCTTCGTCCAGGTCGCCGCCACCGCCCTTCTGGGTCTTCGCCAACAAAATAGCGGATTTCACAGCGCGTAACGCATTCAGTTTCTGCGACTCACGTGCAAGCATCGCCGCCTTGATGTCCTCGTTGATTTTTTGTTCTAACATGTTCGGTTGGTTTATTGTTTGTTGTTTATTGTTTACGGGGCATTGATAGTTAGCAGTTAGTAGTTAGTAGTTAGCAGTTA
>ONHS01000017.1 GCA_900317715.1 uncultured Bacteroidales bacterium
AAGTTCTCACCGTAATCCAGCACCTGTGCGTCCTTGCTGGCGAGTTTCTTCGCTTCTTCTGCGCTGCCGATATAGGCAAACACGCCGTCCTTTACTAATGCGGCCTTGGCAAAGGGCCTCTTTTCATCCATCGTGATGATATTGCCGAGAATTATTGTTTGTTTCATACTATGTTTTTCGTTTTTGTTCAACTATATCTATTATTTTGGGTTTCAGGTTTCAAGTTTCAGGTTTCAGGTATGTCATGAATCTTGAAACTTGAAACCTGAAACCTGAAACTTGAATCTTAATCGCGTCTATACAATTCCGGGAGAGCCGCGCCCGTGGTGCCGGCAAACATAGCGCTCATAAATTTCACGAAAGCCTCCTTGTCGAATTCTTTCTTGGAGCTGGCAATGATGAATTCGGTGCCGTTCAGTTTTGCGAACCATCCGGTCTCATAGAAGCCGTTCTTCAGATAGAATCTGCGTCTGCGCTCCCGCTGTTCGGCGTTGTCGCTCTCTTCAAAAGGACTCTCGTAGGAAAACCAAAACGGGACGTCTTCATAGTATTCCAAGATAGCTTTGAATGCCTTGCTGCCGATACCGGTTGAACGCAAATCAGGACGGGTTGCGAAATAAACCCCATAGACACTGGATTCTCCTCTGATTCCAAAGAAGAAGCCGGAAAATTCATCCGGAGTCTCTTCGGGATAGACACCTAGAAGATCGCACGGCATCTGATCCAAGAATGCCAGAATACCGTCCATGCCAATGGGACGCTCATTTTCAGGGAATGCTTCCTCGAACAGCTTCTTCAGCGCGGGAATGTCAGGATGATTGGGGTTGAGTTTTTTCAGAATCATAATGTTTAATGTTTAAGGTTTAGGGTTTAAGGTTTAGGGTTTAGGGTTTAGGGTTTAAGGTTTAAAGGCAAAAGGTAAAAGGCAATAGTTTAAGGTTTAAAAGTTCAAAGTTCAAAGTTCAAGGTTCAAGGTTCAAAGTCTTAAGTCTCAAGTCTCAAGTCTTACGTCTCACATCTCACGTCACACGTCACACATCTCACGTCACACATCTCACGTCACACATCTCACGTCACACATCACACGTCATACGTCACACGTCTCACGTCATTCCTCTTCTGTCGTCTTGACGAAGCAGGCCACGAGTCCGTACGTGATGGTGGGGCGAATCCAGATTTCGGTGAGCGCGTATGTGGTATATTCGTCGGTGGGCTCCTTTAGGGTGAAGTAGGTGTAAAGTCCGGCAAGGACCATGTCGATGATACAGATCATCCACAGGTTGAGTTTGGAGTAGGTTTTCCATTCTTTGCGGGCATAGAAGTAGGTGAGCATGAGGAGCAGCATCACCGCAAGCGTGAGACATGCCAGGTGAAGAGGATAGCTGGCCATTGGAGGAGGGAAGAGGATGTCGCGCAACAGAATAGTTATGCCTACACACAGTGAGCACCAGTAGTTGAACTGATTGGTGGTGATGCCTTTCTGGAAAAAATACATCACAATCATCACCAGACAGGCGATGTAGAACAGGTTGAGAATCAGTTCGGGCCAGGTTTCCTTCAGTCCGTAATGGAATATCCCGTAAAGCATCGTGCCGACGGAAACAAGCACACCCACACATACGATGGCTATGTCAATGATTTTACCTTTTTCTTTGAATCTTACCTCCATAATGTTGTTATTTAATATGTATATCGCACTGCGGGAACGCTATCGTGATACCCGCATTGTTCAAAGCTTTATAGACGACTTCCTTGGCCTGCTCCACAAATCGAATCCGTTCAGGAACTAGCACATACTGTTTCACGGCAATATCCACGGCACTGTCGCTCATGTTTTCCAAAATGATGATGATGCCTCTCTTTGGATCAATGATATGGCGTCCGTATTGGTCTTTGACGTCCAATTCCTTCATCGCCTCCAACAGCACTTCGCGCGCTCTATCCACGTTGGTGCCATATTCCACACCGACAATAATTTTGGTCATCTCATACGCGTTGTTTCGGGTCAGGTTGTTGAAACTCTGGCCAAAGAGGGAAGCATTCAGGAAAGACATCTCGGTGCCTTCGATGGTCTCCACCAACACGCATTGGTAGTTGATGGCGGTAACCCTTCCCCGCGCCCCTTCGCACTCGATCCAGTCGCCGACCCGCAGACGTCCACCCATCAGCTGGATGCCGTAGATGAAGTTGTTGATGATGTCCTTGAGGGCGATACCGATACCGGCCGACAAACCACCGGCAACCAATCCCAAGGAGCGGGTGGGGATCTTCAGTTCTTCCACCACCGCAATGGTGTAAATCATCCAGACGATCGCACTGATGATGCTGTTCCCGATCGACAGGTTGATTTCGTTGGCGCGCACGTAGTCGCGCTTGTGCTTGCGCATGAATGACGTGTATCGGATATGGTGCCAAATGACATGGATGACACGGCTGAGGTATCGGAGCATAAAGAACAGGGCCAGCAGATAGGTGATGCTGATGATGGACACCCGTAACGAAGACACACCCGTGGCCTCATCCGTGATTTGGAAGAAAGGCTCGAAATAGTACCGCGAGAAGAGGTCTGTGAAATCAAACATGTCCAAAGAAAAGCGGGCGCACACCGGCATGGAATACAATACCAGGACAGGAACGACGACCTGCTTGATGAGATCGTGGAACCACGTGACACGGAAGACCAAGATGTCATTGTCTTCCCCATACACGTATGCGTTGTGTTTCCGCTTGACTTCGATACGTTCGTCTAACCGATTTTCCTTGTAACGGTCCATCAAATCCGAGATGCAGAAAATCGTGGACAAAGATACCAACATGAAATACCAAAAAACCAAGCCGATCAGGGCGTAAAAAATGAAGCCTATGAACGCTGTGATCAATGCGATGCTGTAGAAGCCCAGCGAAATCCAACCGAGAATGCTGTCTGTTCGCGAGGCTTTCCCTTGCTCTATCAGACAAACGATGAGCTGTCCCAACACGGCAACCAGCAGGACAGGCGTGAACAAAATGTTCAACAAAATGTCCGGAATAAAGGTGTTTCGGCAGATGATGATGAACAACGAGAGCAGAATAGTGGGTACATAGAGCCAGAATCCGTGACGAAGTTGGTCAGGCTTGACGCGAAGCAGCAAGGAACCGGCAATGGCTGCCAGCAGCCAAAGGAAAGTGTTGACGTTTTTCACGCCGTAATGCACATACTCGCTTCCCTGCCAAAAATAGCCGAACAGCAGGAAATATAGGATGGTACCTACCAATACGGAAAACAGAAACAATGACTTTTGTGGGATGACGTTTTTGAATTTGGTGAAACGTCTTAGCAACCAAAGGATTCCAAAAACAAAAAGCCATACGATGAAAAGTGTGCCTAATTGAATGGAGCAAGCCGACACCGAATAGGCTTTTTCCGCCCGTCCGGACAACTTGTTGTAAAACTCTTTATCCTCCGCTTTCGCCTTTTCCAAGGCATCGAAATCGTACTCGTTGTGCATCTCCTTCTTCATTTTCCTCCAATAGGATTTGAAGTCGGAGAGAATTTCCGAATAGGGCGTTTGTCCGGTCTTAAAGACGTATTTGTCCAATTCGGCGTAGAGGGCTTCGGCATAATTGTAGGCCTCTTCTGTACGTAAGAAAGCGCTCTTGTAGTGTGTGCTGTCTGCCACGACCGCATTACGGTTTCTTGCGAACATTTTCAGCAGTTCGGAGGCGTAGAGAATACAGGAGTCGCGGTAATCTTCCCCCGCTTTGTCCAGCACAAAGGGGGCCGAGGCGCTATCCTTGATGGATAGCTGGATGATTTCCTTCTCCAAGGAGGATTCAATCTTCGACAGCGTGGTGTCTAACGAATCATTAACGTTGAAGTTTATCAAACTGTCCAGCACAATTTCAACCTCTCTCTCAATCTCTATATTCTTCATTTCAGGCGGGAGGTGGCGTAGCGCCTCGATAAGGCGCGCATAACGCTCTATTTCGAAGCTTAATTCGTTGATGATTTGGTCATATGGTCGCATGCCCTTGCTGAAGTTCTCGTAGCTGGTCGTCACTTTCTTCAAGGCGTACGCCATGTCAAACGTCCTGTTCTGCTCCCGCGAATAGAGCAGGATGGAGAATTCGTTCGTCTGTGTGATGACATCGATCATCCGTTGGTGCTGACGCTGATACTCATTGTTGAAAAGTTGCTGTGTCTCAGGTCTTTGGTTATACAAAGTCTTCAGCTCCAAGTTCAACTCTTTGAGGGAGTTGGTCAGCGAACGTTCGTTCACGACCACCTCCTGCGCCCATGCGTCGACGGTAATGATAGCAACAGCCAAAAGGCATAGTATTTTTTTCATTGTTGCATTATTGGTCAACATTTATACTGGATTCAAAATTTCCGCAAAAATACTTTTTTTTTCTGAAACAAACAAATATTATCTTCGTGTAGAATGGTATTTTCGTGTTGGTTTTTTTGCGGCCTATCAATGAAAATTATTTTTATTTTTGCAGCCTTGTTTGCAGATATTGTTTTTTTTAACGAATCTCGTATCAAAATCAGTGGTAACGCGAAGAAATAAATCATAAAAAATCCAAATATGAAAAAGTTTTTTACCCTTCTTTTTGTAGGTTTATGTCTGTTTGCTAACGCACAAACAGTTACCTACCAGGATATTTTAGATCAGAAATCCGCTAAGGAACTGACCGGCAAGACGGGTGGCGACAAAATCACCGAGTATGTGGCTTCCGACGGGGTGACATATAGAGTGGGCTCCACCATCACTTACGGTTATCCGACCAACGGCAAGTATTACGTTTATTTCAAAGATGTGACAGGCAGTGTGTTAAACTCCATCGCAGAAGACGAAAATGCTAGCTCTACGGATCGTGCGACCAGTCAGGAGAGAGCCGAGCGTGTGGAAAACCGTGCCGGCGGTGTGGCTACCATCAAGAAAATCGAATGCCTGCCCGTGGATCCGTTCAACCGCAAAACCTGCGGCTGCAAGATTTACCTCGTGCTGAACCGCGGCGGTCTGGCCTGCACCAACTTCGAGGAGGCAATTGCGACGAAAGAGATTGTCATCAAAGCCAACCCGGAAGATGTGGCCTCCGAAGCTGCTTTGCAGGAGTTGAAAAAATGGAAGGAGAAATTGGATCTCCAAATTATCACCCAAGAAGAATACGATGCCAAAAAGGCGGAGTTGATGAAATTAATCAAGTAAATTCGGATGATTATGGCTGAAAAACAAAGAAGTACCGCCTATAGCATGTTCGTCATCGGATCGCTGTTTTTCGTATTCGGTTTCGTGACATGGCTGAACAACATTTTGATTCCTTACATGCGCACTTCCTGTGAGTTGACCACGCAGGTGCAAGGCTATCTGGTGACATTTGCCTTCTATATTGCCTATTTTGTGATGTCGATTCCTTCTTCTTTTGTGTTGAAGAAAACGGGTTATGGCAATGGTATGGCATTGGGATTGGTCATCATGGCCATCGGTTGCATGATGTTTATTCCGGGTGCGAAGATGCGCAGCTATCCCATGTTCCTCCTCGGTTTGTTCTTGCAGGGTAGCGGATTGTCGCTGTTGCAGACTGCCAGCAACCCCTTCGTCACGGTCATCGGCCCGATTGAGTCGGCGGCACGCCGCATGAGTATCATGGGTATCTGTAACAAAGTGGCAGGTATGATAGGTATTTTGGTGCTCTACAACGCTCTGTTTGGTGGCAAAGAGAAACTTATCGAGAGTATCAAGGTCGCAGCGCCTGGTCCCGAAAAGGAGGCCATGTTACAGCAACTTTCCAACGGTGTCATCATTCCTTATCTCATCATGACAGCTGTGCTCATTGCGTTGGTGCTCTTCATCAAAACGGCGCATTTGCCAGAGATTGTTGAGGAAGAAAAGACGATTGAGGGCCACAAAACCAGCATTTTCGACTATCCGTATATGTGGCTTGGCGTTTTGGCCATCTTTTTCTATGTCGGGGCTGAGGTTATCGCTATCGATACGTTGATTCCTTACGGTGAATTCTACAACATCCCGACATCTGTTTCGCACTATTTCGGCATTTACGCTTTAATTGCGCTGTTGGTGGGTTATATTTGTGGCATCTTATTCGTCCCGAAATACATTTCCCAGCGTAACGCGCTGATTATACAGCTGTTGTTAGCTGTTGTTTTGGTCGTGGTGGCATTGACCACGCATGGAATTGTTTCCATTATCGCTATTATATGCTTGAGCTTTGCGCACGCTATCATGTGGCCGGCTATTTGGCCGTTGGCTATTCACGACTTGGGTGACCACACGGAGTTTGCTTCCGCGTTGATGGTGATGGCCATCGTGGGTGGTGCCATTATGCCGCTGATTTACGGCAGAATTGCGGACGCTGTGAACCCGCACGCCGCGTATGCGCTCCTGTTTGTCAGCTACGCGTATATTTTGTTCTTCGCCACGGTGGGGTGCAAAATTGAGAAAAAATAGCGATTGGCTGTTGGCTGTTAGCTGTTAGCCGTTAGCTATTGGCTATTGGCTTTTGATTGTTTATCTATTTGTATGGACGCACTGAAAATTATTGCCCGCATACACAGCGAGTTTCCCACGAAGTTTGGGATACCGAGACAGAGCGGATTGGTTCCCGCGTTGCGTGCGCGCATCGTGTTCGAGCCGGAGTACCGCAATGCGGAGGCGTTGCGAGGCATCGAAGCGTTTTCCCATCTGTGGCTGATCTGGGATTTTTCGGAAGCGCATCAGGAGCAGTGGTCGCCAACGGTGCGACCGCCGCGGCTTGGCGGCAACCGACGCATGGGCGTGTTTGCCACGCGTTCCCCCTTCCGCCCCAACCCCATCGGCCTCTCCTGTGTGGAACTCATCGAGGCAGATTTCAACCCTAAGAATCCCACGCTTCTTGTGGGAGGCGCCGACCTCATGGACGGCACGCCCATCTACGACATTAAACCCTATCTGCTCACCACCGATTGTCATCCGGAGGCCTCCAAAGGGTTCACGCAGGAACATGAAGACTACCAGCTCGAAGTAGAGATTCCCGAACAGATAATTAAAAAGTTACCGGCAGAAAAGGTCGCGAAACTGCGCGAAGTACTCGCCCAAGACCCGCGCCCCGCCTACCACCACGACGAGACCCGTGTCTATGGGTTCCTGTTCGACGGGTACGAAGTCTCTTTTTCCGTGTCAGAGAGAATAGCTGTCGTAAAAGGCATCAAACGAGCTTTCAAAGGCAAAAGATATTAAAAAAAATTGTATATTTGCAATTCATTTAAATGTCTTAAAGTTGAGACGGTGGCTCATCATATTAATTCTGTTTCTCGCGTCTGTGGCACAGGCACAGCAGATAGAGCCTGGACTTGTGGGTACAGACTTTTGGCTCACGTTTTTAAATAATGGCAATAGCAGTAGTGTTAATACTTATACGATTTTCATCGCTTCTGAATACGATTGTTCTGCCCACGTGGAGGCTCCTTTATTGGGATGGGATACCACCGTGTTCGTTCCTGCGGACACGACTGTTCGAGTCATAGTGCCTGATTCCTGCACTCCTCCCTATGGTGGTTTCGGCACTTTCTCTAGTGGTCTGCACGTGGTCACATCAACACACGCTCTTGTGTATGCCTCCAACCAACATAGCCAGAGTTCTGATATGACCTCCATCTTGCCCACATCGGTCTTGCGAAACTCCTATATGACGCAAACATACGGCAACGGCCCTTCAGGATCGCAGGTGGCGGTTGTGGCCCCTTATGACAGTACTCAATTGCGGGTCGTGTTTGCTGAGGCAGTGTACACAGGTGGCAATTACTGGTCGCCCACATACAACGTTGGCGACACGGTGGACCTCATACTGATGAGAGGTATGGTTTATATGATGAATGCGGGAAATGTGTATTCCGACTTTTTGCCCAAACCAGGATTTTCAGGTACTCGTTTTACCTCATCGAAACCAGTGGCCGTGTTTCAAGGGCATAGATGTACGAATGTTCCCGACAACTCGTCGCCTTGCGACCACCTTTACGAGCAGACGCTTCCCTCTGATCTGTTGGGCTGTCAGTACGTCATTGTGCCTACATCCGGTCGTGTACCCAACGCTAGTGTTTATTACTATCACGATTGGGTGGGCGATTTTGTAAAGGTTACCGCCCGCGATGATAACTGTACGGTGTTTGTTGATAATCAGCCTGTGGCTCAACTTAATGCAGGAAAATCATACGAGTTTATACTAACCAATCACACACCAGACCACTACCCGTCTGGCATTGACCTGTATCAGTACGATGCCTTGTTGCTCAGCACTTCATCACCTGCAATGGTTTGCTTCTATATCTCCAGTTCCGGTTATGGTGGTAGGCCCGGCGATCCGGCCGTAGTGGTGGTGCCGCCTGTGGAACAGGGTATCAGTCGAACCATTGCCCCAGTTTATAATTCTGAGATGGTTACTTCGCATTATGTCAATGTGGTGACACCCACCCCTGATGTCGGAGGAATCACTTTAGATGGGGCGAATATAGCCTCTTCTTTTACCCAAAGCGTTGGTGGGTACAGTTATGCCCGTCTTACCATTGGTGAGGGCGTACACATATTAGATGCGGATACAGGACGCTTTCTAGCCACTTTTTATGGTCTTGGATGGGATGATAGCTATGCTTATATTGCGGGTATGGCGGCCCGAAGCGCTGTGTATAATGTTTATGCGAATACACATTCACCCTGCCTCTATGATACCGTCACTATAGTGTTCTCCACCCCTGACAGCACGCTTGGTGTTGAGTGGTATGTGGATGGGCAAGTACTTAATAACAGCAGTGACACGCTTAAGATTTCTTTCGACAGTACAGGGCTTCATTGCTTGGCAGTCGTGGTTGTCCCGATGGGGGACACCATCTGGGAATACATCACTGTTGTTCCGCCACACATTATCGTTGAGACGGATACAATCCTGCAAGGGCAAGCCTATGATTGGCATGGATTTTCGCTGACAGAATCAGGTATCTACTTTGACACGTTGGTCACAGCGAATGGTTGCGATAGTGTGTTTGTTCTTAACCTGTTAGTTCTGGGAAATGGACCTTTGCAGATCACTTCTGAAGATTTCAGCGGAGGCATTTGTCTGGGAGATACGGTGCATCTCACGGCCACGCCTGACAATGCTTTGTGTCACTGGACATCCACCCCATACGATCCCGCCCTTGACACCCAGTCCAACCTTCACACCATTGCCGTCAGCCCTACGGTCACAACCACCTATTCGCTTCTGGAGAATCTCCCCGACGGTCCAGCCGTCACCATTTTGGTTTCTGAGCCTGGAGAATTGTGTTTGGAGGTCAATACGCCCACCATTTTCGATTTCGATGATTATTACGTCAGTATCGACAACTGTTCGTCCGACGCAACGCTTAGTCGGTGGTCGCTTGAGGATGGTAGGGAGTTCGACGGATTTGATCTGCGCTGTCGTTTGCAGGACAATGTCGCCGACAGTTTTGCCGTCACGATGCATACTTGTTGGGAATACTGTTGTTTGGACACTACTCTGATGCTTCCGGTGGTCGTGTTTTCTTGCCGTTTCCCCAATGTAATCACGCCGAATGGTGACGGGATTAACGATTTTTTTGTCATTGAGGAATTGAATACAGATATGTCTGCGGGATATAACAACAATATCCTGGACAACCGCCTACAGGTGTTTGACAGGTGGGGTAAGAAGGTCTATGACGTCAGCAATTACGATTCGTATGCCAGAAACGGTATTGTCTTTCGCGGGGAAAAGTATTTCGATGCCTCCAATCTTAGCGACGGGGTTTATTATTTTTTGTTCCAGTGTATTGGGAAATTACGGACCATCACATTTAACGGATCAATCACGGTCATTCGTTAATACAACTCCCGCAAAGGCACTGTTTTCCTCTCGTTCTGCATCAAAACCGGTTCACCCACATTGCCACGTCCGTCGCGGAAATGTTGTTCATGCACTTGAAATGCTTGCGTTTGCATTTGGAGCTACCCAACTTTGAACACGGGCGGCAGTGGAGCGGACAGACTTCAAAATTACGGAAAAGATTCCGTTCACCAGGCATGTAGGGATAGCATCCGAATTCGGGGATGGTGGAACCGAAAATAACCGCTGTGGGCTTGTGCAGTGCCGCCGCGATATGCATCAGTCCAGTATCGCCGGTAATCACACAATCAGCATGTTGGATGATGGCAGCCGACTGATAAAGCGTGTATTTGCCACAACCGTTCGTTGCGCGTTCGCCCAATTGAGCCACCACCTGCTCGCCCTCCTCATAGACATCCTTGCCGCCCAAAAGCATGATGGGCTTATGCAGGATGCTGCCGATTTCCACTACTTTGGATACAGGAATGCGCTTGGTGAAATGTTGGGCGGCCAACACGATGGCTACAAAACCGTCATCAAACATCATGGGAAGATCATCCTCTTCAAAACCTTGATCTTCTGGAATATAGAATTCCAGACCTTTGTGGTCGTTGTGCACATTCAGCATCTTTACGGCCTCAAAATAGCGCTCCACGATGTGCGTTTCCGGCAGTCCGTTCATCTTTAAACGATAGCACAGCCATTTGGAGAAATTGTGCTTTTGGTATGTGTAAGAGGTGCACTTCAGCTGGCGCACCACCTGACGGGAACGGAATGTTTTCTGCAAATCAATCACTACATCGAATTGCTCATTGCGCAATTCTTCCACCACCTGACTCACATTTTCGGAATCGTAGGCGTGTAGTTTGTGAATATGAGGATTGTTTTCTACTACGGAAATGTACTCTTTGCGCACCAAAAAATGAACTTCAGCCTCTGGAATCTGTTCATTGACAGCTCTGATGACAGGCGTGGTCAGAACAATGTCTCCAATTGAGCTTAATCGGATAATCAGAATTTTCGGTTGCGACGGGGGTTGTAACTCATCCATATTACGTTAAAAAATATTAATTTTGTTCAGATATTGTTTTAAAATGATTGTCAACAGGGGTTGCGTATATTTTCAACAGGTTTTCGCGCATCTTCTCTTCGGGCACGTCGCGCGTTTTGGATTGCATCTGCAAATATTGCTCGAAATGCGCCATCTCTGCCGGTGTGTATTGGTCAGCGTATTCTTGGTTTTGATGCAATAAATCGTGTGCCATGAAGTTGTTAGGGTAGAGCGTATAGTTCTGATATATCTGTTTGTCAATGAGTTGGCAAACAAAATAGAGTTTATCGTTATTGTTCAGTTGTTCAGGCACGGTATCCAATTCCTCTTGAAGAGGTTTTCCGATATGCAGGGAGATACGACCTTTCTGACCGAAGATACCTTGTTTGATGCTGTCGAAATCTTCACCAGGCTGTTTTTGATAGGGGCCGGTCTCACTGAGCGCACATTCACGAGCTTTCATCTTGTCACAAGGCTCATATTCGTAGTTAATCGTCACCGGCGTGAGGTTCATCTTGCGCATGGTTTCCACCAAGTGCTTGTCATTGCCCATGGTGATCATCTTCAAAAGTCCTTGTTTGGTATAGTCGTGACCATCCTTTGTACGGCCGTCACGCTGGGCAATCCAGACAGATTCGTTATCTTCAATGAGGGAGTATTGAATATAAGCGGCTAAATGTTTGGAATTGAGTAGCTTTTCACGCATAGTGCCGCTTCGTTTCACCTTGATCATCTTGTTCAATTTCGCGATTTCACCCAATAAAGGCGTGGTGAAAAGATTGTCACCCATAGCGATACGGGAGGTTTTCCGATGCTCAATGAAGAAATAATACTGCAGAATGGCAGGATCTAACGTGATATCACGGTGATTGCCGATGAACATATAAGCTTTGTCCGCTTCGATGTTCTCAATTCCACTCAAAGTCACCCCTGTGGAGGACTGACCTAAAAAAGCGTCCATGAAACGTTTGTCAAAAACCACCTGCACCTCTTCAACGGTGTTGTAATGCTCAAAGTCGCGGCGGAAATCTTCAATGGAATAATCTGATAAACAGATACGTATAGCGTCTTGAAAGCGCTTGTCGTCCATCAGACGATAGTAGGCTTCCTTAAATTCAGCATCCGTATAAGGCCGTATATCTTCAAAGTCCATTTTGTCAAATAATTCAGGCTGCAAAGATACAATAATTTCGCTTACAGAGAGAAAGGAGGTGGCGGTGTTCCGTAAAATCCTCTAACCCAGCATGATATATAAATCGGGATATTGATGGGGGGATTCTTTCTTGTGACGCGTAAGTGCAAAAGCCATCGTCAAGGTGCCGATACGTCCGCAATACATATTGATGATAAGGATGAGTTTGGCCATCCAGTTCCAGTTGGCGCACTCTCCTGTGGATAGACCACAAGTGGTGAAGGCAGAGGCCGTTTCAAACATGGCAGGCAACAGTTCCACATCCGGCTGCACCACCGTCAAGAGGAAGCAAGAAAACACAATGAACGAAACCGTCATCATCATAATGGTGGTGGCTTTTTCCACCAATAAAGGCGAAATCGATTTGCGTTCAAATTCGATGTTTTTCTTACCTTGAATCGTGGCAATCACGGACTTCACGACAATGAACAGCGTGGTGGTCTTGATACCGCCGCCTGTGGAGCTGGGGGAGCCACCGATAAAGATCGCCAACAGAATCAAAAAGATGGTAGAAAGACGCATGGCATTGATATCCAACACATTAAATCCAGAAGTTCGACAAGTCGTGATTTGGAATACGGACGTAAATACCTTATTCCCAAAGCCATTGATATCTTTTAGCACCCCATTGTATTCCAAAAGGAAGAAGAGTATGCTTCCCACTCCAATGATGAAAAACGTGACATAAAGCACAATCTTGGTCTGTGGCATCAGCGTTTTCCAATGGTATTTGTTGCGCTCGCGGATGTAGCGGTAACTGAAAAAGTCACGGATGGTGACAAATCCGATGCCACCCAAGAACACCAATCCCATGATAACCACCTGCGGGAAGTAGCTGCCTTGGCTGCCCAAATTCAGCAAACTGTCGTCAATGAGCACAAAACCGCCATTATTGAAGGCGGAAACGGTGTAAAAAATGGAGAAAAACAGGTTTTGCTTGTCGGAAAGGAAGAATCCTGTGGATTTCCAATAGGTGAACATTAAAGCCACGCCCGCCGCTTCAATGATGAAAGTGGTCAATACAATGCTGCGCAACAATGATACGGAGTCGGAGAGACGGTCGGAGGACATCATGTCGCGAATCATGTACTGATAGCGCAAGCCGATCAATGAACGAGACAGGAAAGTGGAGAAAAAAGTAGCGAAGGAGAGGATACTCATACCACCTAACTGTATGAGTACCAAGATGACCACCTGTCCTTTGAAGGTGAAGCAGGCGGAGGTACTCATCACGGAAAGTCCCGTGATGCAGCTGGCACTCGTCGCCGTAAACAAAGCATCAATGAAAGAGATCCCGCTCGTCGTCATACGCGGCATCATCAGCAAAATGGTACCCATCGTAATCAAAAACAGGAACGACACGACCATCAAAATGGGTGGACTGAGGTGATAATTCCCCAAAGAGCTGCTCATTTTGGCCAGCTCTATCAAAACGATAATCAAAAAGTAGAATTGAATGAATATCAGGTAGAGATTCTCAAAGTTAGTGGCATTTACAATGTCAACGTGGAAAACATTGATGGAGATAAACTGGATAATCAGGATGAGAATGATGATAAATTCGACCCACGAATGTTTCAAAAAATCCCCTCGGTGCAGCGAATAGAACAACAAAGTAAAATATTTCGCCACATAGAAGAAAAGACTGCCGTGAATGAGTAAACGAATCAGATTTTTGACTTCGGGAGTAATATATAGACCATGATAGCAGAAAATGCACGCAATGGTCCCGATGGAAACCAACAAACTGCAAATTTGCAAGATCCGCTGAATGCGGTCCTTGTAAGTGGCAATGTGGATTCGCCGTTTGCCGTTGTATTCGTCGTGGTTTCCGAAAATGGGCATTACAGATTGATTTTGATGAAGTTATCTATGTCACGGTCTTTGCCGAACAAAACAAAAACATCGCCTTTTCGAATCACTGTGGAATTGTCAGGGACACCGATAATGTGCTGTTTCATTGTCAGTTCCTTGTTTTCAATTTCCTCAAAGTTGCGGCGGATGGTGACTAAGCTCAAGTGGTGGTTGTCACGGAAGTTGACATCGCCGAGGGTGAGTCCTTCGAGTCGGTCGGGAGTGATGATGGACGCAATTCTGTACTCGTCAGGGAGTTGCAGGTAGGAAAGGATGTTGGGGTTGCTGAGACGTTCAGCCAACAAGGTGGCCAACTCGTCTTCCGGGGAAAGGAATTCCGTAATACCCATCTTTTCCAGAATGGTCTGTTGGTGTTTGCCCTTTGTACGGCAGAAAATCTTTTCAATTCCCAAATCTATGAGGTTGGAGATACAAAGCAGACGTTCCACAAAGTCGTCGCCGATGGCCACAATCACCGCATCGAAATCCTTGATGTTTTCGTTGAGCAATGCGCGTTTGTCCGTGGCGTCCGTACACACGGCATACGCGACATCATCGCTGATGTACTGCACTTTCTTCATGTCTTTGTCGATCACCAGCACTTCGAAACCTTTTTCCGAGAGTGCTAAACTGATAGCCTGACCGAACTGCCCTGCGCCAATGACGGCGAATTTTTTCTGAGCCATAATTCACAATTTAAGCAAAGCGGCGAAAATACAAAAAAAATCGTTATTTCTTCATTTTGACCACCGTGATGCCGGCGCCGCCCAGCTCCAGCATCTCGTCGTGAAACTCTGCCACACTCCGTCGTTTGGCCAAATATTGTCGAACGACACTGCGCAAAATGCCGTTTCCCTTGCCATGAAGAATCCGCAAATTACTGATACCCAGCATCTCTGCTTCGTCCAAATACTCTTCCAGATGGTGCATCATCTCTTCGGCCCGCTGACCGCGCACATCCAAAGTAGTGTTAAAATCTGCTAATTTCTTATTAAGCGCATCTGCTATGGAACCCGTGTTGAAATGCGAAACGTTGCCGCGCTCCACATTCCGAGCTTCCTTCTTGCTGATTTTGATGAGTTTGTCCAATTTGGTACGGAAATTGACCGAATGGAAAGAAATCATCACATCGTTGCCGTCAATTTGGGTGACTTCGCCAGCGATTTGAGAATCAGGCATATAGACGGAATCTCCAATTCGGATAGTCTTGTCCTGAATCTCTTCCACAGTGGGCTTGCGCTCCACCGTTTTGCGCTTGTGGATCGGCACGATGGGCTTCACGGCTTCCGCTTCCGCCTTCTCGACGTTCTCGATTTCCTTCTGCAGTTCTTTCTTGAAGGATTTCACCTCTTCCCGAACCTGTTTAGTCTTTTGAGTATCCGCTTTCGACTCTTTGATTTCACGTATCGTATTCTCAATCACCTTGTTAGCACTATCGACGATACTGTTGGCCTGGTTCTTGGCTTTGGTCAGAATCTCCTTGCGCTGTTTGTCGAGCAATGCAAATTTTTCGGCATATTCGTCAATCATCAAGGCGAGTTGGTCATCGGCGGCACGCACCATTTTGAGCTTTTGTTCCGTCTCAATTTGCGTCACCTCGATTTCTTCCAGTTTTCGCTCGTAATCGATTTGCGCGGTGCCCGATTTTTGGATGGCGTTATCGATGATCTGCGGATTAAGTCCGATTTGCCGGGCAATTTCGTAGGTGAAAGAGCTGCCGGGTTTACCGATTTTGAGGATATAGAGCGGTTTCAGCGCGTGCGTGTCGAAGAGCATGGCGCCGTTTTCCGCCTCGGGATGCGTGTCGGAGAACATCTTCAGATTGCCATAGTGCGTGGTGATAATGCCGAAAGCCCCTGTGTCATAGTATTTTTCGAGGATGGATTCAGCCAATGCGCCACCCAAAGTGGGTTCGGTGCCGCTCCCAAATTCATCAATCAGGAACAGCGACTTTGCGTTGAGGTTTTCGTCCATCACTTTCAGATTCTGCAAATGAGAACTGTAAGTACTCAAGTCATTCTCGATGGATTGCTCATCGCCAATGTCGATGAAAATGTGCTCGAAGATGCCCATGTCGGAAGTGCTCTGCATAGAGACGGGCAGTCCGCATTGCATCATATATTGCAGTAAACCAACGCTTTTCAAGCATACGGACTTGCCGCCGGCATTAGGTCCTGAGATAATCAGAATACGTTTTTCCGGCATCAGTTCAATGTTCAAAGGCACGACTTGTTTGCCGTTTCGCTTGAAGTTGAGGTGTAGCAATGGGTGCATGGCCTGATGCCAGTGCGCGACCGTTTGAGGGTGAATATGCGGCACCGTAGCGTCGATGTCAATGGCGAAGAGAGCCTTGGCGCGTAGGAAATCGTAGCGGCCCATCAGCGTTTGCGCTTCCAGCAGCTCATCAATGAGCGGTCGGATGGTGGTGGAGATTTCCGTTAAAATGCGGATAATTTCGCGTTGTTCCGCATTCTGCAGGTCTTTGAGTTCGTTGTTGGCATCGAAAACTTCGGTGGGTTCAATGAAAACAGTCTGTCCGGTAGCTGATTCGTCATGTACGAAACCGTGCAACCGACGTTTGAATTGTGCGGAGACGGGAATACAGAGACGACCGTTGCGGATGGTCATCTCGGCATCTTCCTTCACGATGCCGTCTTGCTTGGCAGCGGAGAGAATCTTACGGATCTGCCGGTCGGCATCGCGGGAGATACGGTTGATGGCGCCTTTGATGTGCGCCAGTTCGTCGGAGGCGTTGTCGCGCATCTGTCCTTTGTCGTCCAGAATGCGGTTGATGGAAGCCATCAGGTCACGTTGCAGCGGCATTTCCGCGCACATCGACCAGAGTCGCGGGTAGCGATTCTCTTCGTGCCGCACCTTGAAATAGACGAAAATGTTGGTCATGGATTGCACAAAACCGCGCAAACAGGCCAAATCTTCCAGTTCAATGTATGTTCCATCGACGCGCAGATGCTTGAGCACCGCGCGCAGATCGTAAAAGTCCTGTGCGGGGAACGGTTCGTCGAAAAGCAGCAGTTGCCGGAACTCCTCCACCGCTTCCAAAGCTGGCAGAATCTGCAACATGTCCGTCATGAACTGCATACGATCAACCGCTTCGGCACCTTGAGGACTCAGGCAATGCGCCAAAATAAGCCGTCGCACAGTGTCAAAACCGATTTTCTCTTCAAAATTATCGGGATATAACATATATAATTCAGTCCAAATACAAAAAGGCGGCAAAAGTACAAAAAAACTGGCACTATTGTTGTTTTTCTTTACTTTCAAATGCTTTTTGCATTTTGGTCTTGAGGTGAAGAGCCTTTACTTTGGCATGGATTCTATGAAGGCTTTTTTGTAAGTGCGTGTAAGTTCAAAACTGGAATTATCGGCTATCAGAATACGGTTTTTCATCACACCCGTAACATTATCCATGTTGACCACTACCGTTCGGTTGATTTTTTGGAATTTTGACTTGGGGAATTTGGTGTGGAACATCTTTAGGTTGCTATGGAAATACTTTCGGTATCCTTCTTTGAAATAGACGCACACTTGTTCCTTTTTCACCTTCTTGATATACAGTACGCTATTGAAATAAATGCGTATGGATTCCTCATTTCGGGTTCCTTGGATGAAGATAGATTTCTGCGCGGGGTCTTCTTCATTATATTTGAGGTTCTCTTCTTCCATGCGTTGAGCCAGTTGATGGTCGATGGTGTTGTAGGATCCATAAATGTTCATGACTTTGCCCATGATGCCATTGAGCTCCCGTTCGGTGAATGGGGTGTAAAAGAATTCAAAAAATCCCATTTTGAGATATTTTTTCACTGTCTTTGCGTGTTTCTTGTCGCAAATTCCAACTATAAATGGAGGTTTTTGTATGTCAAGAAGGATGGGCGACAGTTCCATATCCAAGAAAAACAAGGATACTTTATGGTTGTTCAAGTATTCAATTGCCTCGGCTTCATGCCGACAAATCTTGGTGATATTGAGTAGATAATATTTTGATAATAAACCTTTTAAGGTGTTTATTTTATCTTCTTCTTGACTAAGAATGACTACTCTAAAATTTTTATTTTTTTCCATATTGATTCTGTTCATGTGGTAAAAATAATCAAATTTTTTATAGATAATCTGTGTTTTTAAGAAAAATGTGATGAAAGTAAGACTTTTGAAATGATTTTAGCACCAAAGAGTATGTAAATGTCAAAAAACAGAGTAAAAATGACAAATGGTTATTTTTACAGTTAAAACGGCCAAAAAATACATTAGAATGTCATTCTTGTACAAATAATGGTCATTTTTATGGTGTATTGTGTAAAAAAAGCAAGTGTCATGATAGTGTTGGTGATAAAGGAACTGAAGATTACCGTAATCATCCATAATCTCTTCGTAGAATTTGTTCCAAATGGAAAAGTGCGTCACGTATCGAATTGAGTTGTTGGATGGAATACTGATTTAGCGTTATGGTAGGAGAAAACCAAGAGGGACATTGGCTTGGAATCCACTTTTGCAGATTCTGATAAAGCGCAACTTCTTCTTTAACAGGTTGTTGTCGTTGCTTTGTGCGCACATATTGCAAAAGTCGTAACCCGTCAGCTTTTTGATGGAAGGCTTTCACAAAATGGGGGTAATCGGAAACGTTTTTTCGGATGTCCTGCCAAATGTCTTGTTTTTCAGTGTCTTTTTGCAAAAAAGAAAGGAAATCATTGTCGGTTATGATAAAATTATTGTCAAAAATGTCGTGAAGGTGTGTATATGCTTCTTGGATTGGAGCGAAGCAAGTATGTGGATAGATGGGGTAACTGTCCCAAATACCCCTTGATCCTTGTATCATGGCGGGTCCAGTACCGAACGGTACGCGGTCTGAGAAACGGCTGGCGGGATAGACGCATTTAGTGTTAAAAAGACTTAAACCGCCCATTTTGCAGAATTTTTGGACAAGATAGAAATCCTCACCGCTTTGCAAAGGGGTGATATTCCCTACTTTGCGCAATGCGGAAGCACGCATCACAATGGCCGAACCTAATGCGGTGAAACCATACGGACTATTGATTTTCAACAAGTTAATAGCATAATTCCGCATATAAAGTTCATAGCGGAGCATCGTTCGGTTACATATTTCATCTTGCGGATCCAAACGATGATAATAGGGTACCGCTATGGCATTAAGACTTTTGTTTTTCCGGAAAGGAGAGGCAATGGACTCCAAATAGTCGGGTTCGACATACGTATCTGCGTCTAAGCTGACGATGAGGTCATCGGGTTCGGAAACGGATAAGATTTTCTCAAACAGCACTTTACGAGCGAACCCTACGCCCGTTTTTTTGCCTATCCACCCTTTTCCAGGGGAGGAATAGTCTAAAACATGGAGTGTTAAAAATGGATAATGTTGAAGATATTCAAGGAGCAGACGATTATGTTCGCAGATAGTGCTCTTTGTGGCATCAGACCAATAGTTATCGGGCTGATTCACACATATATAAACTTCAAATGTAGCGTTTGTTTTTTGTTGGCAGAGCGCATCTAAAGTGACGGGCAGATAATCGAGCTCGTCCATAGCGGGAATGGCAACCCGTATCGTAGGCATCTACTTGACGGTAATAGTGACATCGCGCTTGCGGATGGCTTCGTCCACATTGCCGCGCGCATACACAAAATGAAGGGTTTGAGTGCCTTTTTCCACTGCTTCAAATTTCCAGAATCGGTGACTAGAGGCTCCCACCATCCCTTCCGGTGCGGTGCTGACGTAACGATCACCGACACTCTTCACTATGTTGACCTCATTTTCGTTGACTAATTGCCACCAATAACCCGTTGAAGCATTGGTAATGAACTCAATTTCACAAGATTGACCTTTGGAGAGAACAATCTCATTGGTCTCTTTGTCAACAGAGACCAACCCTTTTTGAGCTTGGCAGCCAGCAAATAAGCAGATTATTGCGCTGAAATAGAGGATTTTTTTCATTTTTTCGATATTAAAATGCAAAGATACAATTTTTAAGTACACAGACTGGTCTAGAGCGGAAAAGTTTACACATATTTCTTTTTTACCAAATTAATGACAAATCCTGGCAATAGAAAACAGAGCAAGAGGAAAAAGTAGTTGATAGCCCCCGGAATTTTGACTTTCCGACCATGCAAAGTTGCCCAGACTCCACGTTTAGCGATTTGTTCAGGCGACAACATCACCCCGATGGCGCGTAAACGTTTCCGCATTTTTACGGGCAAGTTGTAGAGATCTGTATCCACCGCGCCGGGACAGACACAGCACACTTTTACTCCGTAATGACTTAACTCATAGTGGATTCCCTTGGAAAATCTCAGAAGGTAGGATTTGGAAGCTTGGTAGGTAGCGATGGTCGGGAAGCTCATGAACGCTGTGATAGAGGAGGCGTTGAGAATGTAGCCATGCCCGCGATCTTTCATCGCTTTGCCGAAGAGCACGCATAAGTCTGCAGGTGTTGTGCAGTGTAACATCGTCATTTTGTGGTTTAGCGCGACGGGCTTTTCCACTGCCGCTCCGAAATAGAACATTCCTGCGTTGTTGACCAACACCTCCACTATGATGTTCTCGCTTTCGCAGTAGTCAAATAGCTCTTGCGCGGCTTCGGACGATGTCAAATCTTGGTAACGGACAAGCACTTTTTGTTGCGGGAACAGTGCCTGCAACTTCTCTTGTGCCTGTCTGTTTAAGTCTTCGCGATTACTGACAATCAGTATGTTATAACCTTTCCGCGCCCACTCTTCCGCGTATGCGTAGCCAATGCCGGAACTGCCGCCGGTGATCAGTGCGAAAGGTTGTTGTTCTTGTGTGTTCATAATCTTATTTGTTTGGCTTTTGGCTCTTGGCTCTTGGCTTTTAGCTTTTGGCCAACGGCTAACAGCCAATAGCTAACGGCCAACAGCCAACAGCATTACATTAACATGTTCTTGGCCTTAACAACCGCCTCAACTAGCTTGTCGGCTTCCTCAAACGTGTTGTAGAGGGCAAAGGAGGCGCGGACGGTGCCGGGAATGCCGAAATGGGTCATGATGGGTTGCGTGCAGTGGTGTCCCGTGCGCACCGCAATTCCCTGATGGTCAAGGAGTACGCCCATATCGTACGGATGGATGTTGCCCACCAAGAACGAGATGACCCCCGTTTTCTGCGCTGCTTCTCCAATGAATCGCATACCGTCAATTTTGGACAGTTTTTCGGTCGTGTAGGTCAGCAGTTCTTGTTCGTAAGCGGCAATTTTCTCTAAACCAATACTTTGAATGTATTCAATGGCTGTGCGTAGTCCAATCACATCGCCTACGGAGGGAGTGCCAGCTTCGAACTTGAAGGGCAATTCATTATAGGTGGTTTTTTCAAACGTAACGTCTTTGATCATCTCTCCGCCGCCTTGGTAAGGTTGCATCTCATTGAGCCATTGGGTTTTACCGTACATCACACCGATACCCATCGGAGCGTACATCTTATGCCCGGAGAAGCAGTAGAAGTCGCAATCGAGAGCTTGCACATCCACAGGACAGTGTGCCACCGCCTGCGCACCGTCAATGAGCACAGGCACATCGTGCTGATGCGCGATGCGAATGATCTCCGCAATAGGGTTGACGGTCCCCAGAGAGTTAGATACGTGTGCGACCGCCACGATTTTGGTGCGTTCGGTGATCAAAGCCTCCAATTCGCTGATTATCAGTTCACCTTGTGCATTAAACGGGAGCACTTTGAGTTTCGCACCGTGTGCTTCGCAGGCTAACTGCCACGGCACGATGTTGGAGTGATGTTCCATCTCGGAAACGATGACCTCATCGCCAGGTTGCAAGTAGGTACGACCAAAAGAGGCTGCCACAAGGTTGATGGATTCGGTGGCCCCGCGTGTGAAGATGACCTCCTGCGTGGTGGCCGCGTGGATGTACTGCCGCACAACCTCACGCGCCCGCTCAAATTCGTTGGTGGCCTGCTGACTGAGGCAGTGCACACCGCGATGGATATTGCTGTTGAGATGCAGGTAGTAGTCGTTCAGTGCATCTATCACTACCTGAGGCTTTTGCGTGGTTGCGGCATTGTCTAAATAGACCAAAGGTTTGCCGTAAACCAACTCGTTCAATATGGGAAAATCTGCTTTATTCATGAGACGGTGAATTATCGTTATTTTCTGGATTTATTTGCTGTTGAAGCGTACTATCATCTTGATTATCTGTGGGATTCATAAACCGTAACTGAGTGGCATACATCAACACCCACAGTATGGAAGAGATGATGCCGTTCATATTCATGGCCGCCATTCCGCCAATGATGAAGTTGAGAACACAAAACTCGACGATTTTGCCTATCGTGTAAACATGAAACCCCACTTTGTTCAACTTGACCAGCATCAAGAAGGCGCCTGTGAACAACATCACTTCCACTAGGGTAAGCAACAGATATTGCCCTTTGGAAATGGAGGTGTACAATGAAAGGATTTGATCTACCTGATCTGCAGAAAACATCTTCATTTCCCTGATAATTCCCATGGATTGTAGCATAGAATTGGGGGCAACCGCCCAACAAAGATAGGTGATGGCGGAAAACATGGCCCCAATCATAGTGAAGGTGCCTAAAATCCATAAAATGGGTGATCTTTGCGGTTTCTTTTCCATTGTTTACATATTATAGGGTGTCAAATCGTTCTTTTTATACAGTTTATAGCACATTGTCTTGTCTTTCTGTACCTTATACCGTTCATCGGACCGCCATCCTATCACCCAAATGATGTCATCCCCGGTGCATAATAAACGAATGTTTTCTTTCGTAAAGCGGTCGATCTTGTGATCGGTAAAGAAGTCGCTGAGTTTCTGTTTTCCCTTTGCGCCAAGCGGATAAAAAAAGTCGCCATGCCGCCAAGGCCGTATCTGCAACGGAAAAGTCAGCTTTTCTTTCGGTACATATAAGGTATCAGGATTTTTGTCGAATACCATATCTTTTTGATATTCAAACTCTTCAATATCAAAATAGCGTCTTAATGTTTCCAAAGAGTCAATATGGATGGTATGGTTTTCTGCTTTATCTTTCGGCTTAATGATAAAAAACGCTCTGTCAATCAGTAAAATATAATGATCAGAGAAAAATTGTTTACCTGATTGAAAGTTTGAACTTTCAGCCAATTTCTCACTTACATCTGGTGAAAAACCAAATTCGTTAAGTATTTCATACAGAACAAGATCCTTGTCCTCACATTGGTTCAGTTGACTCCGCTGAATCTGATATTGACCCTCTTTTACAGATAAGAGGTTCTTCTTGTCAGCCTCTATATGTTTCTGATAATAAGCATATTGTCGTTGCAGGACGAGTCGGGAGTGCGCGTTGGTTGACAAAAATTGTGGATTGATGTTTTCCAGTTGCGGAACCACGGAGTGGCGTATGCGGTTCCGGACAATCTCTTCATCTTGGTTCGTGTAATCTTCAACGTATTCAATATGTTGATTCTCCGCATATTGGCGGATTTCCTGTGCGGTGAAAATCAGCATCGGACGGATGATTTTGTCGTTCATAGGCGGAATCCCACACAACCCTTTCAGTCCGGTGCCGCGGACGAGATTCAGCAATACGGTCTCAGCGGCGTCGTTGCTTTGGTGTGCGGTCACGAGGAAGTCAAAATCCGGTAACAGTTCGTTGAACCAGCGGTACCGCAATTCCCGTGCGACCATCTCTATTGACTTGCCAGAGTGTTTCTGCTCGGAAAGCGTATCGAATTCACGAAGAAAGAGCGGAACTTGCCAGATTGCGGCCATTTTTTGCACAAAATGCATATCACGATCGGAATCTGCACCGCGCAGGTGGAAATTGCAGTGCGCCACGGAGAAACGCAGTCCAGCTTTGTGAAACAGCGTGGCGGCAACCATCGAATCCGCGCCGCCGCTTACCGCCACCAAATAGTGCTTTTCACTGGCGTCCTCGCCCGCGAGGCGATGTAGCTCCTGCAAAAACCGATTCAACATACGAAATACTTAATATTCAGATTAACAGAAGATTATGAATCAATATCGGAACGGATTTTGAAAAACCGGCGCAGTTCCATTTGCATATATTCAAAAGATCCGAAATGGACGGTTTTAGGAGTTTCATCTTTACTCATCATCACCATGCCGCATTCAGTGCCGCCGATGTAAGGCATAATGTCAATTTCCTTGGCGAATGTGAGTTCATAATCCCGCACCGTCACACGGTCGTAGTTACCGCTGACTTCCTCGAACATAATGCCGTTTTCTTCGCAGAAGGCTTGTAATCTCGGGGCGGTTTCGTCCCACATCTCAGGCTTGTCGGCTGGGTTGAAGAAGAAAATCACCGCGTTGTAGTCGGGGAGTGTATCGACCTCCGTTTTTTCGAATCGACCTTGGTCGTTGATGAGAAACTGTTCCACGATGTGGTTTTTGCGATGATATTTTTCTGGATCCTTGATAAACTCTTGCTTTGTGGCTTTCGAGATGGAATGAATCCATTCGTATTCTTTCGTAGTACGGAATTGTCCGTCGGGAAGGCGAATTGTCTGCCATTTCTCGGTTTCCAGGTTCTCGTTGCTTTGGTTTGCAATATTGATGGCGACGGGCAGCACATCCAGAATACGTTGCGTGCCATAACCCGAGGTGGTAACCAAATACAACCATTCGTGATTTTCAGATTGCAGAAGCCAGATTTCACGGCCATCCGGCAATCTTTCGGTGCATTCCACACCCCATTTGTCGGGAAAATCCACTTTTGCAGTCCATTTTTCGCCTTGAAAATCCTGAGCTTTCTCCAAGAAATTTTCGAGTACTTCTTCTTGCAACGGATATAGCGTCGTTTCGCTGTGAACATTCGCAACCAACGTGTCCCGAATGACATCCACAGGGTAATTCACATTTTCCTCGGTAGTGCTTCCTTCGTTGTTTTTTCTTGATAAACAGCAAGTTAGTAGAAAAATCAAACTGATGGAAACAATAATGGTTATATGGTTTTGTTTCATCTTGAAATTTTTCGCAAAGATAGTATTTTTTGGGAACAGGGAGAATCTAGTTAGCAGTTAGTAGTTAGTAGTTAGCAGTTAATCGCCAACAGCCAACAGCTAACTGCCAATAGCCAACAGCCAATAGTCTAAGTCTATGTCTATGTCTAAGTTTATGTCTAAGTCTATGTTCTACGTTTAAGTCATCATCCTTTCCCAAATTATTTTCGTCTCCACCGCTTCCTTCACATCGTGAACGCGGAGAATGGATGCGCCTTTCATGAGGGAGATGGTGTTGAGGACGGTGGTGCCGTTGAGGGCATGATCAGGGGTAGTACCCAAAAGCTTGTAAATCATTGATTTACGAGAAATGCCAATCAACAAAGGATACCCCAATTGATGAAACACTTCCAAGTTTTTCATCAGGAAATAGTTCTGCTCCAACGTTTTACCAAATCCAAAACCCGGGTCAATGATAATATCGTGGACAAAGTGTTCGTGTAACTTTTCCAATTGTGTGCCGAAGAATTTCAACATATCGGCAAGAATGTCCTCATAATGGGTGTTTTGCTGCATGGTGTCGGGTTTGGTGGTCGTATGCATCAGGCAGTAAGGAACTTGCCATTTCCCGACGGTGGGAATCATTTCAGGATCGAAGGTGCCGCCGGAGATATCATTGATCATGTCGGCACCCGCCTGCAAAGCAGCGTCGGCCACGGAGGCACGGTAGGTGTCGATCGAGAGCACCGCCTCCGGGAAGTGGGCACGAATGGTTCGCACCGCCTTCACAATCCTCGAAATCTCCTCTTCTTCGGGAATTTCCAACGCGTTCGGGCGCGTGGACATCGCCCCGATGTCAATGATGTCGCCGCCCTCCGCAAGGATCTGCGAGGCACGTTCCAAAACAGCTGCCTCTGTCGTATATTTCCCTCCGTCATAGAACGAATCTTCCGTGACGTTAAGGATGCCCATGATGAGGGGCGTGCTGGGATTGAGTTTTCCGTTGAAGTTATACATGTTTGATGTTTGTTTTGCTGTTTGCTGTTGGCTGTTAGCTGTTTGCTGTTGGCTTTTAGCTTTTAGCTTTTAGCTGTTGGCCATTAACTACTAACTACTAACTGCTAACTACTAATTGCCAATGGCCAATTGCTAAAAGCCAAAAGCGGGCGAACCCAGAAGATTCGCCCGCTTTTATTATAATATTGTATCAATCAAAATTATCTTACGACAACTTTGGTGGTGTAAACTTTACCGTTTTGGTTCACTTTGAGCATGTAAACACCAGTGTGAAGGTTAGCAACATTCACTTGAGCGGTGCCAACGATGTTCTCATTGTAAACTAATTGACCAACGATGTTGAAGAGTTGGATGTTAGCCTTCTCATCGTTACCCAAGTTCACAGTGAAGTTGTTGGTAGCAGGGTTAGGATAAACAGTGATATTGTTTTTCTCGATTTCAGGAACGTTAACAACGCCGCAATCGTTGCAAATCACGTGAAGACCAATAGAAGGTTTCGGGTTGCCTACCCAGAAGTTGTTCGGTTGATAGATAGGATACCAAGCTTGGCTGGGTTGGAAGTTATCAGCATCGTGGAAAAGACCAGCTTGGCAGTCATGCAAGAGTTCGTCAGAACCGTTGGTGGTGTAACCATCGCGAGGATCGTCATACATCAACATGGAGAATCTGTCAAGATCTTCACCGATGACAGAAGCGGGAGTTCTATCCATACCAGGGATAAAGGTGACGATGACGGCAAGTTGCTTTTTGCTAGCATCCAAATTAGAGAGAGCAGCAGGAGCAGGAATTCTGAAATAAGGAACGTATGAACCAGTGGTATCATCGATGGTCAACGGAATCTTGTCATAAATAACGGTGGAAGCTTCAAGATCATTTGCAAGGCCAGATTGTGAAGGATCACAAGTGGTGCTAGCAAGGAAAGTGCTGTGGTTGAAAGGAATCAACGGAGCAGCGAAAGCACCAACGAAGTTAGTGTCTTCGTAGTGACCTAACACATAAATGTCACGATTATCACCAGTTTTTTGCAAACCAATGACGTAAGAAATAGCAACGGTATCAACTACGCTAGCAGGAACATTAGTACCGCGGCCGTAGTACCATGCAATTTGAATGGAGTCAATACTGTAAGAAGTTGCATCGGGCATGTAAGGAACATTTTGGGGAGCACCGGTGTAGTTGTACATGTCTTCCCATGAATGATGCTCAAAGTCATAAACCTGACCCAGAGAGCAGAATTGGTTGTGAGCATCACCAGATTGGTAGTGAACCAAGTTGTTGGTGTCACATTGGATGATAGGAAGAGAATAGTCATCGCCATCAATACCGTAATAAGCGATAGCGTCTTCGATCAGATTGAACCAGAAAGCGTTGGAAGCTCTCTGTTGTTGAACAGCGGGTTTACCTTTTAAAGGATAGGTAACGCCATCAGTTTTCACAACCTTTTGTTGAGGGGTTGTAGCAATTTGTGCGAAGCTGATAGAAGCGATCAGCATAGCAGCGATTAAAGTGTAAACTTTTTTCATTTTTTGATAAATTTGATTATTACTAATTTTGGTAAAAAATATTTCTATTATTCGAGGCTGCAAAAATAATGTTTTTATCATTGCTTCGGCTACTTTTTTTTCTTAAAAAATCTTAACATGATTTTGTTGATATTTTATGGAGCGCGAGAACAGGATAAAAAGGTCGCAATGAACTTAAAAAAACATTTGGTTGTTTCAAGAAATATTGTATTTTTGCGCCGCTTTTCAAAAAGCTATTGCGCGACGGGAGTTTCAAGCGTTCTATCCCAAAGTCTCAAAGGCAGTTGCGTAAAATCCCAAGAAAATTTTATAAGTTAAAAGACTAAGAGACAATCAATTAACATGTCAGAGATTGAGAACAAACCTAAAAGAAGAAGAGTAGTGAAAGGTGGCGAAGGACTTTTAGCCACATCCAACCAAACTAAAATGAAAGGGAAAGCCCGCGTGGCAGAAGTCGTCAGCACCCCGCTGTTCAACACCCCGACAGTCGAAAAACCTGTAACCAATGAGGCTATTCCAGAAAACAAGTCTGTTACCGAAGATTATGTGCAATTCGCAAATCCGCTGCCTGTAACGGAAAAGCCCAAACAGACCCGCACACGACAGTCGAAAAAATCCAAAGAAACCGAAAAAAAGGAACCTGTGGTTTCTGAAACGCCTGCTCCGGCAGCTGCTCCTGAAAAAAAACGCAGGGGCCGCCCGAAGAAGAAAGTGGTGGAAGAAGCTCCTGTGGAAACGATGGTGGAAGAGTTGATGCCTCCACAAAAGGAAAAACAAATGGTTGATTACCAGTTGTTTACTGAAGAAGAAATGCATCCGGACATTGCGCCCGAGGATGACGCTACGCAATATATTGTGGATTCAGAATTAGTAACAAACCCTCAACTAGAAGAGAAGGAGTCAGAAGAACGAGAGGTCAAGGCGGAAGAGAAGCCGGCAAAACGTCGCGGCCGCCCCAAAAAGAAACAGGATACAGACAAGCCTGCGGAAGAAAAACAGGAAAATATTCATTTCAAAAAAGAAAAATCTTCTGAACAAAAAAAGAAAAAACAAGCTGAATATAAAGAACCTGAAGCTGAGATTCAGAAGGTAGAAGAGGATCCGGTTCCTTATATGGCTGACGCCCAGTATGATGGAAGTGTCATGGCAGAAGGCGTGCTCGAAATCACCAGCGAAAATTGCGGTTTTCTGCGTTCGTCTGATTACAACTACCTCTCCTCACCGGATGATATTTATGTTTCCATGTCCCAAATCAAGCTGTTCGGTTTGAAGAATGGTGACACGGTTTATGGTGCGATCCGTCCGCCGAAACCGGGCGAAAAGTACTTCCCACTTACCAAAATCGAGAAAATCAACGGATGTCTGCCCGAAGATATCCGCGACCGTATTCCGTTCGATTACCTCACCCCGATGTTCCCGGACGAGAAAATCAACATTACCGGTCATCCCGGTTGTAAACTTTCTACCCGTATCATTGACCTGTTCGCTCCTATCGGAAAGGGTCAGCGCGGTTTGATTGTGGCTCAGCCGAAAACCGGTAAAACGGTGTTGCTTAAAGATATAGCGAATGCTATTGCGTATAACCACCCTGAAATATACCTTATCATTCTGCTCATTGACGAGCGTCCTGAGGAGGTGACGGACATGCAGCGCAGCGTTAATGCGGAAGTGATTTCCTCTACCTTTGATGAACCCGCTGAACGCCATGTGAAGATTGCCAACATGGTGTTAGACAAAGCGAAACGTATGGTGGAGTGCGGACATGATGTCTGCATTCTGCTCGACTCCATCACCCGTCTGGCTCGTGCCTTCAACACGATGGCGCCGGCATCAGGCAAGGTGCTCTCTGGTGGTGTGGAAGCCAACGCTTTGCAGAAACCGAAACGCTTCTTCGGCGCCGCACGTAATGTGGAAAACGGAGGTTCACTGACCATTATCTCCACCGCTCTCATCGACACGGGTTCTCGTATGGACGAAGTGATCTTCGAGGAATTCAAGGGCACGGGTAACATGGAGCTGCAGCTCGACCGCAAACTTTCCAACAAGCGCATCTACCCGGCAGTCGATATCGTGGCCTCCAGTACGCGCCGCGACGATTTGCTGCAAGATGCTGCTACATTGCAGAAAGTCTGGATCTTGCGCAACCATATTGCCGACATGACCACCATTGAGGCTATGAATCTGATCCTCAACAATATGCAGGACACAAAGAATAATGAAGAATTTCTTAATTCCATGAATGGATAATGATTAAACATATCGTTTTATTAGCCGTGTTTGTAATTCTGTCCTTGACACTTAGGGGAGATACCAGCGCGGCTTTTTTTTCGGAAGATAGCCTCACACAATTATCAATAGATACCCTTGAGGATCGTTATGATATTGAGGCTTTGGAGTTTGTGGCTCACGAAATGTCGCAGATACTTAACGGAGTCATGTTAGTGGCTGTGCGTGATACGGTGTTGGTGGAGCACGCATACGGAGAGTTATGTTTGACAGGTAAACCGCCACGGAGGGTTATGCGGGACAACAACCGAATCACGAGAAACACTCTTTTTGATTTGGCTTCCATCTCCAAACAGTTTACAGCCGCGGCTGTTTTGCAGTTGTGCGAACAGGGCAAAATCAACCTAAGCGATCCTATTACGAATTATTTTCCTAATCTACCTTATAGTGGTGTGACTATCAAACACTTACTCACTCATACTTCAGGAATTCCGGAATATTTCGATTTCAAATACACGGTGTATGATTCTGCTGCTTTTGTTGACAATCAGCTACTAATCAGCGTTTTGGAGAAGAATAAGTATGCCAAAACTTTCGCACCTGGCACGAAGTTCGATTATGTGAACACCAATTATGCGATTTTGGCGTTGTTGGTAGAGCAAGTGTCTGGAATGGAGTTTGAGGAATATGTACATAAGTATATTTTCGAGCCTGCAGGCATGGATAACACCTTCTTTTTCACGGAAATAGTAGGCATTGATGCAAAACATGGCCAAACCTACTCCAATGTTGATCCTAAGTCAGGATACGTTCCAGTTTTGCCGTTGCCTATGGGAGAAGTGGTGGATGTACCCATTGCGCGAGGTCATAGAGGAGATGCTAAAGTTGCGCAATACGATCGACTGGACGGCATTCTTGGAGATAAGGGAGTTTATTCCAATATGGAGGATATGTTGCGCTGGGCCAATGCGTATTTCATTGATTACAAGATTCTTCCGAAAGAGTGGGTGGATCTTGCTACGCAGCGGGAAAATCAGCTCAACAATGGTGCCTTGCCGAAAAGGATTTACGGCTATGGATTGCGTATTGAAGAGAGTCCGGAACATGGAAAGCTCGTCTATCATGGCGGTCTATGGAATGGCTTCCAGAACCTTTTCCTTTACCGTCCATCCGACAACGTCATCATTATCTTTCTCAGCAACTTCTACAACGGTGCCCACATCGGCCGCAGCAACGAAATGCTGAACATTTTCGATGGAATTACTGATGATGAGTCCGTTGATGAACTGGAATAGCAGTTGGCCATTGGCTATTAGCTATTAGCCGTTCACTTGCGAGAAACAGATGACGAATGACATTGACAAATGACTTTGACTATTAAACTCTAAACCTCTAAACCCTATTCCCTTGACCCTTGACCCTCGACCCTCGACCCTCGACCCTTGACCCTTGACCCTCGCCCCTAAACCTTAAACCTTAAACCCTCAACCCTCAACCCTCAACCCTCAACCCTCAACCTTCAACAACCACTATGACACATTATCCCGCAAATTACCACACACACAGTTTTTATTGTGATGGCAAAAGCACGTTGGAAGAGCACGTGCGCGAAGCTGAAAAGCAAGGACTTTTGCAGCTTGGTTTTTCCTCGCATTCGCCGGTACCCTTTGAGAACTCCTTTGCGATTTCAGAGGAAAAACTACCAGAATATATACAAGAAATTGATCTATTACAGCAAAAGACAGATGTAAAACTGCTGAAATCGCTGGAGTGCGACTTCATTCCAAGCATGACCGTGGATTTTGCGGAACGGAAGAAAGCGTGCGGCCTCGACTATATCATTGGCGGGGTGCATCTGGTGCGTCCACCGCATGGCAATGGCCTCTGGTTCATTGACGGCTCCAAGCAGGAGACTTACGATGACGGTTTGCGCGACCTCTTCGACAACAACATCAAAGCGGCGGTCACCACCTTTTGGGAGCAGACTTTCGAGATGTTGGAAACCCAACAGATGGATATCATCGCGCACTTCGACAAAATCAAGATGCACAACCGTGACCGCTTTTTCACGGAGGATGAAACGTGGTATAAAGTATTGGCTGACAAAGCGATACAGCTGATTAAGCGTCATGATGTCATCATAGAGGTGAACACCCGTGGTTTGTACAAAAAGCGCTGCAATCACTTTTATCCTTCCACTGAATTGCTAATGAAAGCTCGCAAAGCGGATATCCCTGTGTTGATTAGCAGCGATGCACACAAAGCCGAGGAATTAACGCTGTTTGTGCCCGAAGCCATTGCAGAACTGCAACGTTGCGGCTTCGACCACACGGCAAAGTTTGATGTGGAGAAGGGAAGGTTTTTGTATTAGTAGTTAGCAGTTAGTAGTTGGCTGTTAGCTGTTGGCTTTTGGCCGTTGGCTTTTGGCATGCAGCAGCCCTACTATTCCCTATTGCCTAAACTATAAGCTATAAACTATAAACTTTCAATAACCAATAACCTTTAAAAATGTATTGAAAATGGAAAATAAGGCTGCACAATTTTTGGAAAGATACCGCGAGATTGAGGAATGGGTGCTCAACAATCTGAATATTTCTGAGATGAAAGAGTTGGAGCAGATGCCGCAATACAAAGGCATTCGCAGCAATCTGGCGTTCTGTCGCATGTTGCGCAACCTGCTCTCACACTACGATTGGTCGAAAGCGGGCAACGACTTGGTCATCGTGACTGACCAGGCGGTTCGGCAGGTCAACAATCTCTACTATTCGCTCAATCCAGTTTCGTTGATGCGCGTGGCTATCCGTGCAGGACAGATCTTTGCCCCATCCCCTGAAGATTCGATCCTCGCCGCAGTCAAAGTGATGCAACGCAACGACTATTCTTATATTCCCATCGTGGAAAACCATCGCATTGTCGGGGTCTTCAGCACCAAAACCCTTATGCGCCTAGTGGCTGACAATAACGGCATTGCATTTTCGGAGTCATTGAAATTCAAAGAGATAGCAGATTATACCCGATTAGTTGACGAACCGAATGCCCATTACGGTTTTATTAGTCCGAACACTACAGTGGAGGATGTCAACCTCAAATTCCAGCGTTCCAAGACCCGCAAAGTCCGTCTCGATATGTTGTTCATCACCGACAACGGCCGTTCCGACGGCATGTTGCAAGGGATGGTTACCCCCGTGGAGATCCTGTAGTTGGCTGTTGGCTATTAGCTATTGGCTGCTGGCTGTTGGCTGTAGCAATGCAACAGCCCTACTATTCCCTACTCCCTACTCCCTAAACTCTAAACCCTAAACTCTAAACCATAAATATAACCCAGCTTCAATAACCCATAACCTATAACCATTAACAACCGCACCATTCGGCATACGACGTATCCGTCTCCCGCAAGCGCACGCAAGTAAGGACCACTCTTTCCGGTAATTTCGCTTTTATTCTTTCTGCAATGAAATTCAGGAGATTTTCGGTAGTGGGTTGGAATTCCACCACGACAATCTTTTCGTAATGTTGTTTTAAGGTATCAATGAGCTGGGCGTCGGTTTTGGCATTCAGTACCAATGCATGATCCAACAGAGATATTATCTCTTCATTGACCAATTTTTTCAAATCGCCAAAGTCCATCACCATTCCATTTTTCGGAGAATTCTCGTCTTGAAGCGGCTGTCCGGCGAGTGTAATATCCATCTTATAGGAATGTCCGTGAATATTGCGGCACAAACCGTCGTAGTTGCGCAGCGCGTGCGCCATCTCAAAAGAAAATTGCTTAGTTATCTTGATGATACTCATTGTTTTACGATTTTATAAGTGTGTATGTTTTGGTCATTGGCGACCTTGAGTAAATAGATGCCTGGAGCTAATGGGGACATATCCAATGCAATATGGTCTTCACGAGCATTTTGGATGGTTATCCGGAGTTTCCCCATCATATCATAAAGTTCGATAGAAACATTATCTGTTTGATTGTCAAACAATTGAATGTTGAGTTGACTTGTGGTGGGATTCGGATAGATCTTCCAATTGGATGGCTCTTGAATGGGTATGTGGGTGATGAAAGATTGGTTTGTATCGCTTCCGAAAATCATCTCTGCCAATTCTGGGAAGTCGATGAACGGGTTGCGGTTGTGTTGAATCTGATAGACGGTGTTGTTACGGTCGATTTCCTTCTTGCTGACGGGGTCCATGGCCGCCCATTGAAGCAATAAATCCTTAGACCACGGCTTAAGGTTGCCGCCTATGAAATTGGATTGTGTTTCCACGCCGAGATTTTTGTCCATGTAGCAGACCGCCATGTAGAAATAGGTGCGTGCAAAATCGCCTTTGAAACTGTCAATCGGTTCGAACACTTGTCCAGAATAACCTGATACATTGGAAGTTCCTACCTTTGAGCCGTTGGTGCTGGTCCATGTGGCGTTTATCACTTTGCCGATGGGCAGATTGCTTCGTTTTGAGTTGACAAAACCGTCGGTGGGGTAGAGGTGGAACAGATCGGTGTACATGGGCGCGACACTGCCGCCGAACCAACTTTTGGGAACGGAGTGCTCCCGGTTATAACAGTCGCCTTCCCCTGAATAATTGCCGCATTGGTCGTTGCCGAATGTGAAGTAATAAGCAGGGGTTGAACCAGGACGGTCGGAATAGATGTCCCACACTTTGCCATTGTCAGGATGTCTGTCGGTGCGATAAAACGCATCCCATAATCCATTGTAGGACTCCGAGGTGTGGTTTTTGATGATGTTGTGCATGGCCACGCGCAGGGCATACCCGTTTTTGTTAAGGGCAGAGGCGTAGTAACCGGCAGGAGGCTGCGCGAAGGAGAGGGTTGCCGTAAATAGAAACAGAACCGAAAACATCATTCGTAGAGACGTGCCATGGCGCGTCTCTACAGGGGAAAACCGAATATTTCTCATCTTATACATGTGTAATCTTGTAAATCATTTCTTTCAACAGTTCGCCGTCGTCGCTGTCCGCATCCACACCTTTCGATTTTACATCGTATTCCCTTAATATAGAGATAATTCTGGTGAGTTGAGGTACGGTATGATTATTGGCGATGCCGATGTTGCGGGCGATAATGTTGGGGGACGTGTTGCCGAAAATGCCCCTCAGCGCTTCGTTGCTTTTGTCGGGGGCAAGGTGGTAACGGAGCATCTTATGGTAGTAGGAGTAGAGCATGGAAATGGTGCGGATGTTCGGGTTTTCCTTCAGATGCATGGTGAAATTGAGCATGATGTTATAGACTTTCGACAGATTTCGACTGCCTAATGCGTCTTGAAGCTCAAAGATGTTGTATTCCTTGCTGATTCCGATGTAGTTCTCCACCACGGCGGGGGTGATTTCGCTGCCAGCAGGCAACACGACCTGAAGTTTCTGAAATTCAGTGAAAATACGCGAAAGGTCGTTACCTATATGTTCGCTCAGGACGGCGGCAGTTTGTGGACTCAGTTTGTAGTTGAACGTCTGGCTTGCCAAATCTTGGATCCAAGCCGCTAAGTTCCAATCTTTTATCCCTTCCGATACGAACACAACGCCGTGTTTGCTGTAGGCTTTGGTTTGCGCCGCCTTCAATTTACCGTATTTGTGGCAGACAATCAGGATGGTTTGTGGACTGGGATTTTCCACGTAAGAATCTAGTAACTCAATGCGTTTCAGCTCTTTAGCCTCTTTCACGATGACCACGCGGTATGGACTTCCAAAGGGAAATTGTTTGGCGTTGGCCAGCACCATATCCACTTCCGTATCCTTACCGTATAGCACCACTTGGTTGAAATCGCGCTCTTCTGGCTCTAAAATGCTCTCTTCGAACATTTTGGTGAGCTGATCAATGAAAAACGGTTCCTCGCCGTGCAACAAATACACGGGCGCAAACCTCTTCTCTTTGATCTGCGCGACGACATCGCTGTAACTTGTTGATTTTGTCGAACTAACGTTTTTTGCCATAATTTCGTTTTGTTGCTGTCCAATGGGCGTATGCGATACGCCCCTACCATTCATCGCCATTCATCGCCATTCATCGCTTTTCATCGCCTCCTTCCTCGCCCTTCCTTGTTAAAAATAATGTTCCGCCACTTGGAAAATTGCTTTTTCGTCGGGTTCGTACAAACCTTTGGCGTTGGTGAGGATGAAGTCGGCGATGCTGTGGCGGCGGTAGTCTTCGGGAATCTTGCTCGGACTGTCGAGAATGATGTCGAAGGTTTTGGGATGGATGCCCACTTCCAAATCCGTAGCATAGCTGGTGAAATGGTGCAGGAAATGGTCCACTTTATTGACTAATTCGTTGCCGAGCGCGGCGGCGGTTTCTATTTTTTGTTCGTTCATAATCGTTATTTTTCAGGCCGCAAAGGTACATAAAATACGAATATTGAAGGCATAAAAAAACGCCGCACTCTTGCGAATGCGGCGTAAAATCATTGGCTTTGGTTAAAAGATTACCCGATGGCGATGGTGCGGGCGAGTTTAGGTTCCTCTTTCTGCAATCTCGGCAGGGTGATGGTGAGGATTCCGTGCTCCACTTTGGCCTCGATATGGTCCTTGTCAACATCCTCGGGCAGTGTGTAAACCTGCTCGTAGTTCGTGTAGGAGAACTCGCGGCGCAGATAGTGGTGCTTTTTCTCCTCTTCCTTGTGTTCCATCTTGTTCTCGATGGCGACATTCAAGTTGCCTTCGTCGTTGATGCTCACTCGGCAGAATTCCTTCTTGATGCCGGGGGCGGCCACTTCCATCGTGTAGGCCTTTTCATCTTCTCTAACATTCACGGCTGGAGCTGTGGTGTTGGTACGCGGCATGATGTCGCTGTTCAAGAAATCTTCAAACATGGTCGGAAACCAACTGTTTTTAAACATTACTGGTAGCATAATTAACTCCTTTCTTTTATTGTTAGACTTTTATTTTTTTCGTTTCTGTCCACCTTTGCTCTCGCATCGGCGACGCTACCTATAATGCAAAGCGTGTGCCAGTCCGTTTTTCGTACCAAAAACCGGCAAATGTGTACAAAATGTCCGTTTTTAGTGACGAAATGGCGCGATTTGTGACAAATTTTCATTTATTCCTCCATCCACCGCTTGTAAATCGTCCATGCTTTTTCAAACCGAGGCAGGACATACTCACCTCGGGTCACTTTCTCTTTCGCTTTCCGTGGCTCCACAGGGTATTTCGTGTGTTTCAGTGTCCAGGCGTGCTCGAACTTGGAGAGCTCCTCTCCGAAGGCCTTTTCGTCGAATTCCTTGCCCTCTTTCACGGCCTTTATGACCGCCTTGAAGAAGAGGTTCCAGCGTTTGGCGTAGTAGTCGCCGACGAGCCCGCCCCACATTCGGTTGGCGTAGTCGTTAAGCACGGGACCGCCCCAGACGGTGAGCAGCGTGCGCGCCTGTCGTTCGTAGTAGTCTTTCTCTTCCGGTGTGGTGCCCCATGCACGAGCGTCCTCGATCCACGGTCCCAACATGAAAGCCGGATGCGTGTTGAGCAGGGCGTCCACATCCGCAAACAGCTGGTTGGCGATCTTTACCTGCCGTTTCATCTCTTTGATATCACGATTTTTATACGCCACGGTGAAGTCGTTGCGAATGTCCATGAAGTGGTTGCCCATCCACTGCGAGAAGAGGTTGACAATATCGTATTTATAAGAATCTTTATACTCACCCTCCCAATTCGTGCCGACATATCCTTGACAAGGCTCAAAAATGAGTGTTGCCACAAATGACTCGCAAATCTTTTTAAGCGTGTCATTATTATAAGAATAGTAGGGTTTGGTGTAATAGGTACCGTGCCCTTCTAACGAAGGTCGCGCCACTAACTGCGTGCCGAGCCCATAAAACGACCAGTCCTTATAGACACTGTCGATCAGCAGTTTCCATTTGTCGGTATGGTGATACGATCTAGTCCGCACCTTACACCAATCTTCAACCCACTGATGCACATCGGGTTGGCTCTCCCACGCGCGGTCAAAGAGGTACTCGTATATTTGCGGACTCACGTCGAAGGATTCCAATGTGGAGCCGATGCCGGTCATATTCGGGCCGGCCTCCTTGAGTGCGGCATTCAGTTTCTTCTCCAGTTCGTTGATGTTGCCCACCAGCATGGTGTTGCCGCCAAAATTGCCGAGGTAGCACCAGATGAACGGCTGTCCGTAGAAACCGTCGGTGGCGCGCCATACTTCGGTCTTCTCGCAGAAGTAGTCGAGCAGCACGAGCCGGTCTTGAGGCACGGTGGTGAGGTAGGCGCGGAGTCGTTCGGGAGTCCACGACTTGCGCTTGTAGTAGAACACTCAGGTCATCTGCAGCCAGCGGGCAGCGGGGTCAGCCTGCTGCAAGGAGGTGTAGATGTTTTGGGAGACGTTGGCGAGATAGTCGGGTTCCCAGCTGGGC
>ONHS01000124.1 GCA_900317715.1 uncultured Bacteroidales bacterium
CTCCCTGCAAGACATCGAAACTTTAGTGCAATACGCACATCTGTACGGTTCCAAAGTGCATGTAACCGTCAATACCGTGTTGTTCGACAATGAGCTGGAGGGTGCGCGAAAATTGCTTTGGGACTTATATCATATCGGCGTGGATGCGGTTTTAATCCAAGATTTAGGCTTGTTGAAACTGGACATCCCGCCACTGACTTTCCATGCAAGCACGCAATGCCACAACCACTCTGTAGAGCGCATCCAATTTTTGGAGAAGCTCGGCTTCACACGTGCCGTGCTGGCGCGAGAGGTTGATTTGCAGACTATCCAAAACATTCATAATCAGACGAATATTGAGCTAGAAGCCTTCGTACACGGCGCGTTATGCGTATGTTACAGCGGGCAATGCTACCTCAGCCGGATGATGACAGGCAGAAGCGGCAACCGTGGCGAATGCGCCCAGATTTGCCGTACTCGCTTCGACCTACAGGATAGAAACGGTAAAGTGCTGATACACAACAAACACCTGCTTTCACTGAAAGATATGTGCCGTGCTGATTATCTCGAAGAGATGATGAACGCAGGCATCGTCTCGTTCAAGGTGGAAGGACGTTTGAAGAACGAGAGTTACGTCAAGAACGTCACCGCCTTTTATCGTCAACGACTGGACTCTATTTTGGACGGGCATCCTGAATACCAACGCGTTGGAAGCGGTGTCACCCGATTCTTCTTCACCCCCGACGCACATAAAACCTTCAACCGCACCTTCACACCCTACTTCCTTGTTGTTTGAGGGTTCAGGTATGAGGCAAAAGGCAATAGGCAATAGCAAACAGCCAACAGCTAGCAGCAAACAGCCAACAGCTAACAGCCAACAGCTAATAGCTAACAACCAACAGCCAATTTCCAACGGCGACGGCCTATGTTTCATCAACGCAGCTGGTGAATTGGAGGGATTTTTGGTCAATGGTGTTGAAGGAAACCGCATTATTCCGCAAAAGCCATTGTCCAATTTCACAAAAGTGGAATTATACCGCAATATAGACAAAAAATTCGAGAAAATCCTGGAAGGGAAAACCGCCGAAAGGAAAATTGCCGTGGATATGCTCTTCGAAGAACAGCCCGACACCGTGCGTCTCATCGTCACGGACGAGGACGGCTGCACGGTAACCCTCGAAGAATCCATCGAATACGCACCCGCGCAACAGCCAGAGAAGATGTTGGAGACCTTGCGCACCACACTCTCCAAATTGGGCAACACTGTCTTCGAGGCCCGCTGCATAGAGATTCCGAAATGCACCGCCTTCCTGCGTGCTGGCTTCATCAACGAGCTGAAAGCCAAAGCGGTGGAGAAGCTGATGGCCGCCCGCGTTGCGCATTTCCATCCGCAGGACAATCCGTTGCGCTACTCCCCCGCCCCACTCTTCCAGCACGCCGACTATCTGCGCAACATCACCAACGAAGCGCACCGGGCCGTTTATGAGGATTTCGGAGCGACGGAGATTGAGTACGGGTTGGATAAAACGGAGAATTATGCAGGCAAGGCATTGATGACCTGCAAATACTGTCTGCGGTACGAATTAGGCTGGTGCAAAAAGAATCCCACCGTGTCCAACGCCCCGAAAGATCCACTCTACCTTATCTCCGGCAAGCACCGCTTCCGTTTAGAGTTTGACTGCGGAAAGTGCGAAATGAGAATCAGCTGTTAGCTGTTGGCCATTAGCTATTGGCTAAAAGCTAACAACCAATAGCCAAAAGCCAAAGTTTTTTGTACTTTTGCACCCTCTTTCAACAATTGCCTTTATGATCACCAAAATCGTGCTGACCGGCGGTCCGTGTGCCGGAAAAACCACCACCAATGAGCGTATCGAGGAGTTCTTCTCCAAGGTGGGATACGCCGTTTTCACCCTTCCGGAAGCTGCCACTTTGTTCATCAAAGCGGGCGCGGAGTTCCTCACCGAGGATCCGCATCTCTACTTCGAGATCCACCGCAACATGATGACCTTCCTGCTGCAGATGGAGGATTCGTTCTACGAAATCGCCAAAGCCACCGGCAAGCCCGCGCTTATCGTCAACGACCGCGGCGCGATGGACATTTCGGCCTACATGAAGCCCGAAGACTGGCAGGCGTTATTGAAAGCAGTCGGCAAGACCGAAGAGGAGCTGATGGCTCGCTACAAGGCCGTTTTCCATCTGAGCACCAGTGCAAAAGGAGCCCCGCACAGCTACACCTTGAGCAACAACTCCGCCCGCATGGAGGAAACTTTGGCGGAGGCCATCCGTGTGGACGATAACTTGGTCAAGGCTTGGGAAAAGCATCCCAACCTGCACATCATCCAATCAGAAGAATTCGTCAAAGACAAAATCGACAACGTATTACTCGGCATCGCACAGGAATTAGGGATTCTGGAATCGGTGCGGGATATGATTCTGTAAGAACATCGCTCTTGTGCAGGATCTGTGTCACTGCAAAAAAACATTCTCACTGACACGACGTGTCAGTGGAACGTCGTATTTTTGCCGCGAAATTCTAAACAATACAGCATGGATCAACCGAGAATCGTGCGCGAGTTGCAGCTGCTTATGCTCCTCGCCAACAACCGCTACATGAACAAGGAGGAAATCTGCGAGCGTTTCGGCTTCTGCGAGCGGACCTTCTTCCGATACATCGACACCTTCCGCGAGGCGGGTTTCGCCGTCAAGAAGAACGCCTACAACGCCTATCGCATCGACACGGCCGCCAACAAGATGTCGCGGCATCTCAGCGAGCTGCTCCACTTCTCCGAAGAGGAGGAACTGGTGCTGCGCGCCGCCATCGACTCCATCGAGTCGGACACCAAATCCAAAGAACTGCTAAAGAAGAAGTTGTATGCTGTCTATGACTACAAGGTGATCACCGACATGGGGGTAAGCAAGCGCACGCAGCGCACCATCCATGAGTTGACGACCGCCATCGAAAGGCATCGGCAGGCAGTGCTGGTGGAATACCGGCGGCACACAGCAACACCACCACCGACCGCCTGGTGGAGCCCTACGCTTTCACCTCCGGCCACGACCAGGTCTGGTGCTACGAGCCCGAGTCGAAGATGGTGAAGACCTTCAAGGTGGCGCGCATCGGGCGTGTGGAGGTGCTGGAGACAGGCTGGCGCTACGAGGAGAAACACGAGACCGGCTACGTCGATATTTTCCGGTTGCACGGCACGCAACGCTTCCCGGTGCGTCTGCGCCTCTCCACCCGTGCCGCAAGCCTGCTGACGGAGGAATACCCCCTGTCGGAGCCCTGCCTGAAGGCGGAGGAGGGCGGCCGCTACCTGTTGGAGACGGAAGTCTGCCGCTTGGAGGGCGTCACCCGCTTCATCCTGGGCCTCTACGACGACGTGGAGATCCTCGGCGGGGAAGAGCTGCGGGAGTTCGTGAGGTATCGGGTGCGGATGATGCGGGAGTAAAGATAAGGGGGACGGATAATAATGTATTTTTGTGTCGAGATTATGTCGGATCGTCTATGGCGAATTTCGGGAGGTTCGGAAGGATTGCAAGAGTATGGACTATTAAAAAGTCAAAAACATTCCAAAATATAATAAACATGAGTAATTTAGGACAATTCACCAGATTATATCCGCTGTCAAAGACTTTGCGCTTTGAGTTGAAGCCTATAGGCAAGACTCAAGAGAATATTGAAAAGCATGGTGTCCTTGAACGTGACAATGAGCGTGCCATTGCGTATGAGTCAGTCAAAAAAGTGATTGATGAGTTGGCGCAGGAATATGATTACATTATTTATGATACACCGCCGGTTCTGCTGGTAACGGATGCGGCCACGCTCGGTAAATATATGGATGGCGCTCTCTTGGTCGTCAGTCATAATAAAGTAGAAAAAAATTTGGTGCTAAAAGCCAAAAAGAATCTCGATTCTGCCGGTGTCAAGCTTTTAGGGGCTGTCTATAGTATGTACAATGCCAAAACGGCAGAAACATATTCCAGATATTCTTCCTATAATTACTACTATTATTACGGTGGTTACGGCTACGGTAAAGCTCCAAAGGATAAAGAGAAAGATAAGAAGTAAGGATGCAGTGATCGCTTATGATTGATATGCACTGCCATATTCTCCCTGGTATTGATGACGGCGCACAAACGGAACAGGATTCAATGGAACTGCTCCGTGCTGAAAAGAATCA
>ONHS01000036.1 GCA_900317715.1 uncultured Bacteroidales bacterium
CGACTTTTTCATTCAGGACGAAATCCTCTATTTTTGCGTGGGCGATGTCTCTGGCAAGGGCGTACCCGCCAGCCTCTTCATGGCCGTCACGCGCAACCTTTTCCGTATCGTGGCGCAGCAAGGACACACACCGGTGGAAATCGCCAACCAGATTAACACAATACTCTCCAAGGACAACGAGCAAGCCATGTTTGTCACGATGTTCATCGGCAAGATAGACCTTCGCACCGGACACCTCGATTACTGCAACTGCGGTCACAACGCCCCGGTCATTGACGGACAATTCCTGGACATGAAGTACCGCAACCAACCGATCGGACTTATTGAGGATGTTCCGTTCTATGGCGAAAGCATAGACAACATCAATGGCAAAAAGATACTGCTATATACAGACGGTCTCAACGAAGCCGAAAATTCTGACCAGGAAATCCTGGGCAACGATCGTCTGATTGAGCTGATGCAGGATGCACAGAACATGGACGCCCGCCAAGTGGTGGACATGTTGATTGCGGCTGTTGAGGAGCATAGAGCCGGCGCTGAACCGAATGATGACCTGACGCTGTTGTGCTTGAGGGTTAGTTTATAGTTTATGGTTTAGAGTTTAGAGTTTATGGTTTAGAGTTTATGGTTTAGAGTTTATGGTTTATAGTTTATGGTTTATAGTTTAGGGTTTAGAGTTTAGGGTTCAGGGTTGAGAAGGTTAAAAGATAGAACTGTTTTTTTTGTACTTTTGCCGCTCGAAAATTTGAGTGATTATGACAAAGAAAGATGTACCTGTATTGCTGCTGACCGGCTATCTCGGAAGCGGAAAAACCACGTTGGTGAACCACATTTTGACGAATCAGAAAGGCATACGTTTTGCCGTGATAGTCAATGATATAGGAGAGGTGAATATTGATGCGTCGCTCATTCAGAAGGGCGGAATCGTGGCAGAGAAGGACGACAGTCTGGTGGCCTTGCAGAACGGTTGCATCTGCTGTACCCTCAAGATGGATTTGGTGGATCAGCTCACCGACCTTGTCAAAACGCAACAGTTCGACTACATCGTCATCGAGGCCAGCGGCATCTGCGAGCCGGAGCCCATCGCCCGCACCATTTCCACCATTCCGCGCATGAACCCGCAATATACAGAGCACGGTACCCCGCGTCTCGACTGCATCGTGACGGTGGTCGATACGCTGCGTATGCAAAGCGAGTTTTCATGCGGTCACGACCTTGAACGCGAAAACATCGATGATGAGGATATTGAAAACCTCTTGATTCAACAAATCGAGTTCTGCAACATCGTGTTGCTGAACAAAGTGTCGGAAGTGACGGCGGATGAGGTGGAACGTGTGAAGGAGATTATCCGCCACCTGAATCCCGGTGCGCAAATCATCGAAACCGATTACGCGCAGGTGGATTTGGATCGCATTGTGAATACGAAGATGTTTGATTATGAGCAGGTGGCCATTTCTGTAGGTTGGGTGCGCGAACTGGAACGGGAGACCACTGAGGAGGAAGAAAGGGAAGCCCGCGCGGACCATCATCATCATCACGATGAAGAGCACGATGAAGAGGGCGATGAAGGGCACGGGCATCATCACCATCACGATGAAGAAGACGATGAAGAGGGCGATGAAGAACACGAACCTCACGAGCATCATCATCACCACCATCATCACGACCATGAGGGTGGGGAAGTGGAGGAATACGGCATTTCCACCTTTGTCTATTATCGCAGAAAAGCCTTTAAGATTGGCGAGTTCAATAAGTTTTTGTCGAAGAAGCGGCCGAGAAACATCATCCGTTCCAAGGGGGTGCTCTATTTCAAGGAGAATCGCAGCATGTCGTACCTGTACGAGCAGGCGGGCGTGCAACAGACGCTGAAAGAGGCCGGCCTTTGGTATGCCACCGCGCCGCAAGAGGATTTGGTGCAGCTGATGCAGGAAGATCCCTCCTTCATGCGCGACTGGGACCCCGAATACGGTGACCGCATGATCAAAATCGTCTTCATCGGCCAAAATATGGACAAAGAAGCGTTGGTGAGAGAGTTGGATGGGTGTTTGGAGGATTAGTTTAGAGTTTAGGGTTTAGAGTTTAAGGGTTAAAAGGTTACACGGTTAGGCGGTTAGGTCTAAAGTCAAAGTTCAAAGTTCAAGGTTCAAAGTCATAATGAGCAGCATTTTACTCATCGGAGATATCGTCGGTTACGGCAATCTGGGCATGTCGGTGATGGTGCCGATTTTGTCGAATTTGAAATATGAGATTTTCAGATTGCCCTCCTCGTTGGTGTCCAACAATTTCGGCTACGGAAGGTTTGCGGTGCTCGACACCACGGAATACATGCGTCAGAGCATTGAGGTTTGGGAAGAACAGGGATTCGAGGTGGATGCGGTCTGTACGGGCTACCTCGTGTCGGAAGAGCAGACGCGGCTGGTGACCGACTACTGCAAGCGGTTGAAAGCGCGCGGCACGTTTATCTTCGTGGATCCCATCATGGCCGACGACGGCAAACTCTACAACGGGGCCACCTCTGACACGGTGGAGTACATGCGGAGTGTCTGTCGGGTGGCGGATGTGATCGTTCCCAATGTCACCGAAGCCAAATTCTTGGCAGGCAAATATTTAGACAAAGATTCCTTGACTTACGAAGAGGCGGAAGACTTGGTGATGTCGTTGCAGAAGCTCGGCAACAACTCGGTCATCATCTCCAGCATGTTGATGGAGGGCCAGACTTGCACGATGCTGTATGACAAGAGCATCGGGAAGATCAAAGTGCTGCCATACGAGCAGGTGGAAGCGCAGTTCTCCGGCACGGGCGATGTCTTCTCCGCGATGACCATCGGTCATTACCTGAAGGGCAACACCCTGGAAGACAGCGTGCAAACCGCCATGGACTTCGTGGCGCACGTCATCTCGGCCAACCGCGCCAGCATGCACGCGGACAATGGCATCCCGATACAGAATCACCTGGAAGAGCTGATGTAATTCATAATTCACAATTCATAATTCATAATTAGGCGGCGGACAACGAAAAATAATGAGAGGCGTGGGGCTACTCAGCGCATGGAGTGTGCACCCCGCGCTTCTCTGTTTTTTTCTGTGCAATAGTTGAGGACAGTCAAATTGTTGCGTGCACGCACGCGGAAGAGGGAATTAAAAAAAAGTGTATTTTTGCAATCGATAAAAAAGAAAAAAACTATGAAGAAAAAAATTAAAACCAAAGAAGAGGCAAGGGCCTTTTTCCAAAAAATCATCGATGACAAAAACGCGATGATTGACTGCATTGAAAACGGAGGAGACATGAAAGCATTAATCAAAAACCGTGGAATTGAAATCGTTAAGCCATTATCCGTACAGAAAGCATTGATGGAGAATATCGTTTCGTAACCGACAAAGGGATTGAGTACATTGCCTATTTCAACAGGGTTCCCATAGAATCTTGTGTGGTCTATAATTTTGTTTTTGCTAAAAGCACAGCTGGGCGATATGGTATGGACCCAAGTATACGAAACACCATCCTCAATATCATATCCGATTTTTGGGATGACTATGAAGAGGTCATCTTGTTCGTGTGCGACTCATCCGACGGACGATCTGAATGCAGGATGAGATTGTTCCATTATTGGTACAAAATTTTGAACAATGATAACAATGTTACGAAAATAGATTACTCCGTGGAACAGATTATGGCTGCCATTTTGGCGAAGAAGGACAACTGCTTGCTCAATTTGGCGCAAAAAGAGATTCACGAGCTGTTTGTTTTGATGCAGGGGGTAGATTAACAGCTAACAGAATTGGTTCTCCCACAACGACCGCATAGACTCCCCACAATTATGCATTATGCATTATGAATTCTGCATTATCGTATAATCGTGATCGACCCATGCCACTGCGTGGTTTTCGCTTTCCCCTTGTAGGTGAACGTGTAATAATAGACCCCGTCGGGGAGGTTGTCGCCGTTGAAGGGGTTCGTGCCGACGTGGATTTCGCCGTTGCGCGCATAGGTGTCGTAGTTCTTCACGTGGAACACCTTCTTGCCCCATCGGTTGTGGACGATGAGCTCGTTGTGCCTGTATTCGTCGGGATCTTCGGGGTTGATGTCCGTGTTGAGGTTCTCGATGGCCCACACGTCGTTGATGTTGTCGCCGTTGGGCGTGATCACGTTCGGGAAGATCAGGTCGTCCTCGATGACGACGGTGTGACTGATGGTGTCGCCGCAACCGCCGCCGGTCTCAAGCGACAGCGTGACGATGTAGTCGCCCCAGGTGGTGTACATGTGCGACGGATTGACCTCGTCCACCGTGTTCCCGCCATCGCCGAAATCCCACACAAGGTGGTTGGTCGGGTTGTCAATGACGTTGGTTGACAGGAATGCGGTGAAATCGACGTTGCCGCCGTATTCACTCAGCATCGAGATTTCAGGAGAGGCCATGAAGTCGATTTCGGGTTGCGCAGAGGTGGTGATGTAATTCCACATCGTGATGGAATCCTTGCAACCCTCCGGCGTGGTGATGATTAACTGGACAGAGTAAGTTCCCCCGTCGTTGAAAGTGACTTTGGGATTGTTTTCGCCGGAATATTCCACAATGTTGAAATCCTGGTCGAAGAAGTACCATTCGGCAAGGAGACTGTCGGCGTCCGGGGTGGAAAGGTTCGTGAAGGTGACGTTCAGCGGCGTGCATCCCGACAGAATGTCGGCTTCCAGGTTGGCGCGCGGCGCCTGGTAGAAGGTCACCCGCACCGTGTCGGAACTTTCGCAGGTGAGCGAGGCTCCGGCGTTGTCCAATGAGACATTCAGGATGTAGTCGCCGGAGGTGATGACCTCGATGGAGTCGCCCGTGTCGCCGGTGCTCCAGTAATAGTGCACCCCATCCCCGGAGTAGTTGGCGTGCAGCACCGTTGACTCGCCCGTGCACAGGAAGATGTCTTCGCCTAAATCGGGTTTGTAGGAGTTCACCACCTGAATGCGAATGCTGTCCTTTACCCAGGTGTCCTCACAACCTATCGTGCTGTGAGCCAGCAGATAATAGAGCCCTGTGTCGGCCACCGAGATGTCGCTGAGAATATGGGGCTCTTGGGTCAACGTGTCATTGTTCGGGGTGACCAGATACACCGTGTCAATGTTTTCCGTGACGTAGTTGAAATATACGGAATCGTGCAGGCAGTAGATGTCGCGCATGAAGACGTTGATGCGCCCCACACTGCTATAGTCGCTGAAATAGCCCAGCGAAGAGGACATGCCTGTGTAGTAGTCCAATATGCCCAAATGGAAAGGCCCTTGTGAGTTCTGCAGGACCATCACCGTTTGGGTGGGCACCGAAGAGGCGAAGTCATGGTAACAGTAGGACCAAGATGGATTGTAGGGCAGTTGGGTGAAGTAGGAGGCGGGCACGGGGATGGTGTTGTTGCCGCAGGTCATGGTGAAGCCGCCAATGTAGAGGGTGGGCACCACGATGGAGAGCCGCAGGTGGGTGGAGTAGGAGGGACGCGCATAGACGACCTCCTGGGAACCCGTACAACCCAAGGCGGGCAGCTGCGTGCCACCCGGCTCACCTTCAGAACCGGTGAGTTGGAACACTTGGATGGGCTTGTCGGAAGTGACCATCGTGGCGATGGTCGGCGAATTGCTGAGCATGTAGGTGAAGTCCTCGCCAACGTCCAGGTTCGCCGCAGGGGTGGCGCTGCCGTTGATGTAGATGTTGGTGTTGTTCTGCACCGGGATGATGTTGAGGCACTCGAACGGGCGATTGTTCCACATGGCGATGAACAGGTCGCCGGCGTATTCTATCGGGACGATTTGGTCGGACACAAGGTCTTGGCCGGTCAAGCCCGGGATTTGGTTGCTGGAGACGGAGTCGTCGGTGGAGTTCACAGCGATGGGCTTGTCGGACGTGATGCGTGTGTTGGTGAGGTGCCCGGCGGCGGACTGGCTGGCGGACTTGATGCAGTAGGATTGTCCCGCGTTCAGCACGATGGTGATGGGCACGCCGGCGGGATGACCGCCTTGCAACGCCTGTGACGGCACAATGGTGACCGTGGTGTTGTTCTCCGTGGCCACAATCTCGATGCTGTTTGCCGCATCGTCGGGCGGACCGATAGCCAGATATTTTTGCATCGGTACGATGAAGTCGGTGCCCAAACCGTTGCGTCCTTTCAGTGTGTAAATCTCACTGTTATTGGCACCTAACTGATAATACGTCGTGATATTGGAGGTGGAGGTGATCTTGAACCCGTGGTTGCAAACCGTGTTCACAGGCGCCGTTTGTACGGTACTTTCGATGCTGGTGACATCCAAGGCGTAGTAGCTATAAGGGTTGAGGTTGATGGTGACGGGCGTGTAGCTGGGGTTGGCCGGCTGCGAGATGGTGACCGTGGCGGGGCTGCTGAACGAGGTGAAACAGAATGTGATGGGATTGTGTTGGTGGTTAGGGGAAATCTCCGGCGCCGCAAACCAGAAAAGGTTGTCGATTTGTGCGGAAAGCGAAATCGACAACGCCACCATGAGCAGCGTCGCCCCTAAACATTTGATGTGGTTATTGCCATTCCCCCTAAAGCCGTTTTTCAACATATCATATACAATATTATAATTAGAAATGAAGACTGCAAAAATAATATTTTTTTCACATCTTCGGTTTAAAAGATGGAGACATGCGAATCGCTTCTCCATGACGGCAATTGGCAATTGTCTGTGCGTATTCGAAATTTGTGTATCTTTGCCGCCCAATTGAGAACGAGATAATTATGGAAGATGGTTGGTGATATGCAAGACAACCCTTCTAATAATTATAGTCGCGACAAACACCGATTTTGTTACATTTTAAATTTATAGAATTATGAAAAAGACATTAGCTTTGATGGTTGCGTTTTTCGCATTGACAGTGGTTTTCACCTCTTGCACGAAAGAGGGACAGTACATGCCCAATAAGAAGATTTCCGAGATTGTATATACTCGCTCGCATAAGACTGGAGAGTTGATTGTCTCCACCAAGCAGAGTGAAAAATGGACTTGGGGCGGCGATTTTCTCAGCTACATTGATTATTATGACTCCGACGACCATCGCGTGGGCACCCTCATCTTCCGTTATGACGATGACAAAAGAATCGAGGAGGCAGAAGACGGCACCTACTCTGTGAAATATGACTACGACGACGGTCATCTCGATGAAATTGAGATCAGCCGCCTTGCTACCGGCAAGACGTATCGGAAGATGAATTTCGACTACAAGGGTGGCAAACTCGCCTCTATTGAAATCACCACTTACGACCAAAAGGACAACGAACCCCTCGTTTTCAATCCTTTGCGCTTTGTCCTTTCTGATGAAGTCGCCGAGGCTGTGATGTCAATGCCTGCCTCAAAGGGTGTTGAGCATTTGACCATTACATGGACCGGCAACAACATCACGGAAATCACTTCAGGCACCTACTATGCCAAATGGACTTACGATGACAAGGTCAATCCCTTCAAAGGATTCTTCAACGTGGATTATTCCATCAGCGAGACCCGTTCTGCCAACAATCCCATCCGCGAGGAAATCTCGAGAGACGGTAAGGTCTCTGTCGTAGAGTACAATTACGAGTACGACGGCAAATATCCGACTAAAGTGAAGTATCAAACGGAGAGCAGCACTTTGGTTCCCGGCTACACTTTGACGGTAGATAATGTGGCAGAGTACCATTACTAGGAAAAGAGAAGAGAGACATCACAAGTCGCAAATCACCAGTATGTTCATAACTTTTTTTCACGCAACATGCTGAGTGTAAGGAAAAAGTGTATATTTGCACGCTTGTTAGAAAAACTGGTTTTCTGAGTTTAACTAGTTGGTTTTCAATTGGTTGAATGATGGAACAAAGTGTCGAAACAAGCAGAAAAAGACAATAAATTTTATAAAATTAACCAAAAATGTCAGGATTAATAGGAAAAAAAATTGGGATGACTAGCATCTACGATGCCTCCGGCAAGGTTGTGCCGTGCACGGTGTTAGAGGCTGGTCCTTGCGTGGTCACGCAAGTCAAAACCGTCGAGAAGGACGGCTACAGCGCTATCCAATTGGCTTACGACGAGAAGAAAGAGAAAAAAACGACGAAGGCTCTGAAGGGTCACTTCGAGAAGGCTGGTACCACGCCGAAGAAGATTTTGCGTGAGTTCACCCGTTTCGAGGAAGGCCATCAGAAATCTTTGGGTGATGTGCTCGACGTCACGGTCTTCGAAGAAGGCGAGTATGTGGATGTCAGCGGCACTTCCAAGGGTAAAGGATTCCAAGGCGTTGTGAAACGTCACGGCTTCCGCGGTGTCGGCGACGCCACACACGGTCAGCACAACCGTTTGAGAGCCCCCGGTTCTATGGGCGCATCTTCCTACCCGTCACGCGTGTTCAAAGGCATGCGCATGGCTGGTCAGATGGGCAACGCCAAGGTGAAAGTCATCAACCTTCAGATCGTGAAGATTGTGAAAGAAAAGAATTTAGTATTAGTAAAAGGTTCCGTTCCGGGAGCCAATGGTTCATATATAATTATTGAGAGATGGAGCTAACAGTTTATAAAATCGACGGCAGTGCAACTGCAAAGACGGTTACCCTGAACGATAAGATCTTCAACGTGGAACCGAACGATCATGCCATCTGGCTTGACGTGAAACAATATTTGGCCAATCAAAGACAAGGCACGCACAATACGCTGGAACGCTCCACCGTGTCAGGCAGCACCCGCAAACTGAAACGTCAGAAAGGTACCGGCGGTGCACGTGCTGGTAGCATCAAGAGCCCGACGATCCGCGGCGGCGCCACCGTTTTCGGACCTCATCCTCGCGATTACGGTTTCAAACTCAACAAGAAAGTGAAACGTCTCGCACGCTTCTCAGCCTTCACCTACAAACAACAGGAAGGTTGCATCACCGTGGTCGAGGATTTCACCTTCAACGCTCCCCGCACGAAGGACTACAAGGCTATGCTGAAGAGCCTCAACCTCGAAGGCAAGAAGACCCTTCTGTTGCTCCCCGAGTTGGACAACAACGTCCTCCGTTCAGGTCGCAACCTGCAACGCACCGACATCATGCGCGCCATTGATGCCAACACGTATCATGTGCTTAACGCCAACAACCTCATCATCTGCGAAAGCAGCCTGAAGGAGCTGGAAAAGATGTTAGGCGAATAATTCATCACCTTAAAAATTTGAAACAATGAGTTGCATTATAAAACCCATCATCAGTGAAAAGATGACGCAAGTGGCTGAAAAGTACAATCGCTACGGTTTCATGGTGACCCGCGAGGCAACCAAACCCGAAATCAAACGCGAGATCGAGGCCATCTACAACGTGAAAGTGGTGCGCGTGAACACGCTCATCCAACGTGGCAAAACCACCGCCCGCAACACCAAGGCCGGTGTCATCTTCGGTCAAAAGAATAACTTCAAGAAGGCTTACGTCTTCGTGAACAAGGACGAAAAGATCGATTTCTATAGTAACATCTAATTAGTTTAAGGTTTAAGGTTGAGAGTTTAAGGAGGCCGTCTTCCGTCACTCCTTAACCCATAAACCTTAAACCATAAACCTTAAACCAAAGTATAAAAATGGCATTAAAAAAGTACAAACCAGTAACGCCGGGTCAGCGCTTCAAAGTGATTAGCGCTTACGATGACATTACCGCTTCCAAACCCGAAAAGAGCCTCTTGGCTCCCAAACATAGCACGGGTGGTAGAAACAGCAGCGGTAAGATGACGATACGGTACCGCGGTGGCGGTCACAAGCAGATGTATCGTCTCATAGATTTCAAGAGAAATAAAGATGGTGTTCCGGCCACCGTAAAAACTATCGAGTACGACCCCAACCGTTCTGCTCGCATCGCTTTGCTGTTCTACGCTGACGGTGAGAAGCGCTACATCGTGGCTCCTCACGGCATCAAGGTGGGACAACAGATCGTGAGCGGCGCTGGCGTGGCCCCCGACTTGGGCAACAGCCTGCCAATCGGTGAGATCCCCCTCGGTTCCATTATCCACAACATCGAGATGCGCCCCGGTCAAGGCGGTAAAATTGCCCGCAGCGCCGGTTCCTACGCTCAGCTGATGTCCCGTGATGGTCGTTACGCCATCATCAAACTGCCCTCAGGCGAAACCCGTATGATCCTCTGCGCATGCAAGGCTACCATCGGTATCGTCTCCAATGGCGACCACAGCTTGGAAGTCTCTGGTAAGGCAGGTCGTAGCCGCTGGCTCGGACGTCGTCCGCGTAACCGTGGTGTGGTCATGAACCCTGTCGATCACCCGATGGGTGGTGGTGAAGGCCGTGCATCCGGTGGTAATCCGCGTTCACGCAACGGTATGCCCGCGAAAGGTTATAAGACCCGTCGCCCGAAGAAAAACTCCAACCAGTATATCGTTGAAAGAAGAAAAAAATAACCTAAAAGCTATTGATTATGAGTCGTTCATTAAAAAAAGGACCGTATATACATTACAAACTGGAGCAACGTGTGATCGCTGCGCAGGAGTCTGGCAAAAAGTCCACCATCAAGACTTGGTCCCGCTCCTCCATGATCTCCCCCGACTTCGTTGGCCTTACTATAGCTGTGCATAACGGGAACAAATTCATCCCCGTGTATGTCACCGAGAACATGGTCGGTCACAAACTCGGCGAGTTCGCCCCGACACGTATCTTCCGCGGTCACGCCGGTCAAAAGGACAAAGGATCTAAATAATAAACCAATACCTTATCCTGTAGAGACGCCATATCCATGGCGTCTCTACGCGTATATATACCCATTTTCGAAATCATTTATGTTTTTATACCAGGGTTGTCGATCCCCTTCGACAACCTTTTTTTTTGTTTTCTGTATTTATAGTTAACGAAATAATATAATTTAGTTATATGAATTTATTGTTGTTATTTGTTATAATGAGCTAAAATTAAAATAATGTTGTTTAAAAAATGATTTATTTGTAACAATAAGCGTGAGTGGTTTAAATTTTCATTTTTTTTGAACAACGTGTTGATAAAAGCATTATTTTTGTATAATTTAATATTTTGAGTATATTGTGTATTTTTATATCTATGCAAAGGAATTGTTGTATGCGTAACCGTATGATAGTTAATATGTTACAAAATAATACAAAACGATGTGCCGGACGTGCGTCCTTAAGCGGGTTGGCGCGTTTTTGCGCGATCATGCTGCTTTTTCTTCTAAACAGCATGCCTTCAGCCTATTCGCAGACCCAGGACTGGCCGGCTAATCTAAAGCCTGTTTTCTGGACGCAAAACGCCCGTTGCGGTACGGATGGAATGGTGTTCTATGCACTTCTCTATTCCGAAGACAATGGCCTTACGTTCGACACGGTGGGCGCTCCCGGAAAGAAGACGGTGACGCAGTTGGACTTGGAACATGTGCGTGTTTACAAAAAGCTGAACAGGAGTGACTCTGCGCTTCACGCCAGTCGTGATTACCATGGCAGGGTGGATACTTTTGTCGTGGGCTTGGCGCGCACTTACTACATCGCGCTGGAAGGGGCTGTGATTAACACTACCATACGTTATGCCACGCCTGACTCCTTGTCCATAACGGTTCCTACGGATTATATCCATGTGCAGTCTCCGGCTATCGTGGAAGTGGCCACTACGGAGAACGGTTACGGTAAGCGACCCTCTTTGGTGTGTGAGCCTACGGGTCGTGAACAACTGAAAATCATCGGCGGCAGGTATCCTTTCCAGGTCCACGTGGACTCCGCTCGAACGTTGGATTTGGATTCATCCGCAGTCTATAAAGAATTTACGCTGACGGGGCCCCAAAACCATGGCCTCGATTCGCTGCAGTGGGATTATGAGCATTATTTGACCATTGATTCTCTGCCTGCCTACACCTGGCTGTTCCAGGTGGCCGACTCGTGCCGCAATACAGGACAATACGCGGTTCAGGTCATTGGATCTGTTCAACCTCCGGTCCCCAATTATATCGAGGTGCGTTCCAAACCGCCTCATGACAATGACAGCAACATTGTGCAAATCAACCTCATCCTTAAGAATAGCCAGTACGAGTATTACCTTAAGGATGCGGTGGAGAATATGAAATACAAATTCTATTGGAAAGGTTGTTCTGTCCCCACCAAATTTAAAAAGCTGAAATACGAAGAGGTGCATTCCAGGGATGGCGGTGTTACAAAGTATTTTGTGATTTCGGATACGCTGTGTGGCCATAATACGTATAAAAACATTTTGTGCATGGGTCCGAATGTGAATAGAACTTTCCATTTTGAGCTTTATTACGACTCGTGCGGCACAGAAATGCCGTTTATCAGAGAGTTTGAGCTAGAAAAGCCCAATGAAAACTATTTCGACACGGTTATTCATTTTGTGCTTGACAGTATTACGTCCGACGGTTATTGTCAGAATGTGCAATCGGGCCATGACGACTATTTCAAAATCAATTACCGGGGCGATGGGGGGCAGCACAATACTAAAAACCATGAAGACAATATCCATCGTTACCATTTCACCTATCCGTTGGTTTGGGAATTCGCGGTTGACGATGGAGGAGAGGATAGGGTTGTGAATAGAGAAACGGTTACCAATATCCACAATGCTGCCTATCTTTACGCACAGAATGTGATCGATTCGTTGGAGGATGTCACGGGGCTTCCCATTCACAATAGAAGTTTGAGCGTGACGTTGACGGATGCCAAAGGTTGTGTGCTTTACAAGAGGCAAAACATTGCCTTGAATTACGATACCAGCAGCACTGTGAAGGAGACCAAGTGGACGGTCACCCGTAAGAGTGGGGACAACTGTTGTGTGGACGACTGTGTCATTACTTTGAAGGAGGAAAACACTCCGCTGAAGCGTCCTTTGGGAGATGTCACGGTCAGTTTGATAAGCAGTCCGTATGAGAATCTTTACAATTTCTCGGCTGTTTACGATCCGATTGAGATGGTGTGGCAGGAGCCGGTCAAGGAGGACTATATGAATATCGCCAACATTGTAACTTCGGTGGAGAACGGTAGTGCGCAATTGGAGATTCGGCAGCCGTGTCTTCCTTCGGGTATTTATTCATTCAAGATCATTTCCCAAGGTTGTGGTCGTATGGACACCACGGTGACCTTCAGATTTAACGACGTATATACGACCGAAATCGTGAGCGAGGTGCATCATAATGAAACGCGACGCTGCGCCTTCTTGCAGGTGGTATATGACGGTGGTGAGGCCAATTTGGTGAAACAGAGTACAGACCTGGGCAATGGCGCGGACTTGGATCCTGTGGTGATTCCCTGCAATACGCAAATCAAGGTCGTCAAAGGTGAGGCGGGCGGTTATACCAAAAACGCTGTCTATGGTTTGAATGAGCCCATTGAGTTGACTCAGCCGGGTATGTATATCTTGGAAATAAAACCAGTGCCTACGAGTGGAAGTTTGTGCGAGTCGCAGGTGTTTCCGTACGACACAATATACCACACCACTTCATCTTCTATTCACGAGTATGCGGAAGCGTTGCTCTGCCAAAACAACGACACCGAGGGCAATGTTTATGTGAAAGCCATCGACGGTGCCGAGCCTTACACCTATACTCTTTACAGCGAATCTGAGTTGCACGGAGAAATTTTGGGCTCAAACCATGATGGCATTTTCCTAGATGTTCCTTTCGATAGGACGGATACGCTCTCCTGTATGATTAGTGACGATTGCGCCTCTTCTAACAGTTTGGATATCATTCCCGAAGTGTTGGCCAACTTGCAGAAGGTGTGGTTCGACAACGGCGGTTCTGAAATAGAGCTCTGCGAGGGACAGTCGGTGCATGTGAATGCCTTGCAGTATGGCAATGTCTTCCATTTCCAATGGTGGTATGATCATGATGTTCAAGGTCATCACGACACGTTGACGGTATCGACCGATGCCAGTCCCGACCTTTTCCTGCAGCATGGTACGCAATCGGGTTGGTATCATGTGAACATCGTGAACACGGGTTGCTATGAACGTGTGGAGGACAGTGTTTACGTTAAGGTTCGTCCGGCACCGAGTGTGTTGATTGCGAAGGATACCACGCTTTGCCCCAACAAGCCGGTCACGCTCACGTTTACCCCACAGAAGAGCTACATCGATTCAGTGGCGTATAATCCAGACATCCATTTTTCAATCGCATTTTCCAATGCCAATGGAATTGAGGTTGAAGAGTTCACTGGGAAACATGGTGTTTCGATCGCGCGTGAATATACTTTCGTTTCCGACACCAAGGTGTATCCTGTCAGTATTGAAGAAGAAGGAGAAGGAAGTTGCGGACCTTACTTGGCGGCAGACCCGGAAGACACCGTGTTTGTCACGATGGCGGTGCAGCACATGTTTAACATGGCTTCTGTTATCGCCACCGATACGACCATTTGTTATGGTGGTAATGCCTCTTTGCGGGCAAAAGTGAACGCTTCCCAGTTAGGCGTAGATAATATCGGGAATACTGATTTCACATTCAACTGGTACAAGGATTTTGCACAAACCCAATTGTGGAAAACGGATATGAACGTGCAGGGCGAGAACTGGACGATTTTCCATGACACGACGGACATTGTCCAACAGACGGCGTTTTTTATTTCGGTTGACGGTGTTGAAGGCAAGTGTCCGACTACAAACGGTTTCCCCAATGCCACCATCAATTTCGGTGATGAAGAAGACACGGAATTGGATAATGTGACGGTGTATCGTTTCTTCGATTCAGGCGGCGAGGACGGCAACTATGCGACCGGAGAGTTGAAAACCCACACCTTTTACACCATGGATGGCAGCCGGGTGTTGTTGCATTTCAACTCCATTGAACTTTCAAGCGTGTCGCAGCTGTATGTCTTTTCAGGTCCCTACACCAGGGCCGATTCTTTGCTGTTCCAGTGTGGCAAGGATGACAATTTTCCCGATTATATTTTGTCGAAGAGCAATAGGATGACGATAGGCTTCCGGGCCGACAAACAGAGTGCTCCCGGCTGGGATGCCTTGATACAACACGCCCCGGGTATTGCGGTGGCGGATGTCCGTCCCCAATCCATCACGACCTTCAAGGCCACGCTCTGCCGAGTGGATGCTGCCGGAACAGGTACTTGTTATCCTGATTATCCATATCGGGATATTATGAGTAATGTCAGAGATATTAGTGATATTAGCGGGTATTTGGGAGATAATATGGACGATATTGTTTGGAACGCAATGGGACAACCTGGAACTCATATTTTTACAGGATATCCGATAGCGATAGGTGGTGCTCACTTACAGGATATTCATGGTTGTGACAGCATTGTGCGTTATGAACTCACGGTGAGAAAACCGTCTATTGATGACACCACTGCGGTCATCACTTCCGTCGATTCCTTGGTATGGAGAGGGGGAGTATATAGAGAATCCGGAGATTATCAGCTAGTGATTACAGACAATGAATGTGGTTGCGACACGGTGGTGGAACTTCACCTTATCGTTTTGGAAACGGATATCGAACCGATGGATTCCACGGTCTGTTGTGGCGATAGTGTGACCTTGGTTATCCACGATATCAAGACGCCGGATGTGTTGTCGTCAGGGACACTGAGGCCGGCCATTGGGGATGTGCTCTGTTCTACCTTATATGATGGAGGTACAATGATGGTTCTCCCGCCTGATACTTTTATCGCCAGAGTGGAAGCCGGAGAGGATTTGTATCCTATCGGTGTGGTATTTGACATAGAGGTGGATGTGGACGGTGTCAGCGGCAGGGTCATCGCACTGAAAGATGCTTGCGATACCGTTTGTCAGTATGCTGTTGGTGGAACCAACAATAGTCCAAGTTATGAGAAGATTACCACTACTTCATACAATAGTGGAATTTCAGCTACTGGTACCGATGTGAAAAAAGCATTGTTGGATTTGCAAGGGGAGAAGAATACGCTTGCGTTGAAAAAGTGTTGTGAAAATGTATTCCCACAGGAGAATCCTTATCAGGCGTTTATGCAGCATGCTCCCGCAGCTGCAACATGCTATTACTATGACCATAAGTCTTGCTATCGAGGTAGCACACTCCCAACCACGGGAACAAGAGACTTAGGATGGTATCTGCCTGCCGCCGGGGAATTGTATCGCTATTTTATCAGACGCGATATTGTGAATGCTACACTCAAACTGTTGAAAGAGCATGGTTACGGGGCAAAACTTCCATACGAGGATATGGGGAATTTGCAGGGTGCGCAATTAAGTCAACTTGGGATTAAGACCAACCACTCTGGTAAAAATACGGATACTCACGAGATGGACTGCAAGTATCATACTTCTACAGAAATTAGCGCTAAAGGTGTTAACCGACTAGATTATAAAGGAATGTTGAATAATAATGATAAGCATCCTAAGAAAATGAATGAAACGCGTTTAGAAATTCCTACCTATAATCTTGATCTAACGGTGCAATACCAGGGCGATAATATTGGATCGAGCTACAGTTACTATATCCATCGGGCGCGTGCTATCAAAAAATTCACCATTTATAACGAATAGCATCTTATAGTCACAAAACATAGGTCATAAGTCACAAGTCACAAATTATCAATCAAAATGAGACGATATTTACAATATATAATTATATGGGTCATTCTTGGAGGAATAGCCAGTCTGTTCAACACGGTTGCCGCGCAGCAGTGGAAGCAAGTGGGCGATGTGGTTCAAGTCGGCGATTTGATCAAGTTCCCTAACGGAGACAAGGGCGTGGTCTGTTATGTGGATCCCTATATGCCCACTCGTGGATGGGCTATGGCCACGACGGATGCGGGCTCATACAAGTTGTATAATAATGTTAGCATGTCAGAGTGCGCATTGCCTCAGCACCGTACAGATATTGTAAGATATGATCTGGACACCACCATGTCCAACTCATACAAGAATGAGGGTTGGGAGAATACCAGAAAGTTACGTGAATCAGGGAAATCAGATGCGGCCAATGCGGTTGATTTTGATAACGGTTGGTATATTCCGAACTCGTTGCAATTATGGACGATGTTTATGGTTTCAGCGCAGTATTATAAACAAAATACCTTTACTCAAATAAAAACAGGTAACGGCGATTGGTATTGGACGTGTCTCAATGTAGATGACGGAAGAGCGTGGGCCATGCAGGCGTTATACGGAGGTATGCCCAGGTATGAGTGCAAATCTACGGGGGATAAGGTTAAACCTATTCAGAATGCTTTGCTGGTTCGTGCCGTGCGTGACTTCGGCTATGAGTCTGCGGAGGGTTATTGGGCGGAAAAGTTCAACCAGGACGGCACCAAGGTCAAAATATGGAAGGTGGGGCCCAAAGTGACCACCCCCTACCATGCTGTGATTGTGTATAATAATGACACCCTAACCTATACGGATAGTGTAAAGGTGAACCCTACTTACGACAAGGATACCATCTATGAAGTTGTTTGTGCTACTAATCTTGCCAATAATAGCAATAAGTTTACTTCGGTTCTGGATCCTGCTCATTTCAGCAATATCACTATAAAAACGAATCCAAATACGATTAGTTCTTCACACCATGTTCCTGGCAATCCGGCGTATGATGCGACGGTAGGCTACATTATTCGCACTAAAAAAGGATATGTTCCCACAGTAAAGGGTTGCGACAGTATCCTCACGTTGATTTTGAAAGTTGTTCCGAGTTGTGACTTTAATGCCAATATCCAGCTTTGTGAGGAAGATCTCCCTTACACATTAAGGGTTAGCGATGTTTTTAACAAGAGTGATTATTCGGACGATTTTATTATTGATGGCGAAAGATTAGTGAAAATAACAGGGACGGGAACCGTTACGGTTACGGCTGTTGCTAAGGACCAGTCACAAAATAGTTACGATGGTTATATCTCGGTCACGGTTTATCCCAATTCTCATGACGTGTACCAGATGAGCGCCTGTACATACGAGGATTCCATCAGTTGGATGGTTTCCGACCAATATGACACGGTGATTCATTTCAATGGGTTGGCTCGCTTTGACAGCTTTACGGGTACGGATACGACTTACACGATTTGTTCCCCGATCTATAAAAACAACCCGTATGAATGTGATAGCCGGGATACCTTGTATCTGACGCTCTACAAGCGTCCTTTGATACAATCCATTGGGGATTTCACGGATGTTTGCCCGAACCAGGTCGATACGTTTTGGGTAAAGGTGAAGGCTGACGGCAAGACGAAGGCTCCTTATACCTACGAGTGGTCGAGTCTGGACGATGGGTTGCAGGTACTGGGGGCCACCCGGTATCATCAAGAAATGGACACTTGTGCTGCGCGGGTGCAGGTTCCGCCGGGATGCGGAAGCAGTTACGAACTGTATGTGGAGGCTATTGATGACAACGGTTGTAGAAGCGCCCGTGACACGGTGCATGTGTCCACCGTGATGCAAGATCTTGTTTCCCTGGTGATTTCCCCTAGAGCGGACACCACGTTGCAGCCCATAGACTGTGTTTGCGACACCGTGAGAGATGCCACCAGCATTGCTGATCTGGAAAGATGGTTCTCCTTCAGCGGTAGCTGTGGAAATCCGATGTTCGGCGGTGTGGAATCACGTCGTTGGCAATACGACGACATGAGTTCCTGTTGGAACCAATTGACCATCAAATACACCGTGTATGATGCTTGCGGCGTTTCCGGACAACCCCAATCCATTACGGTGGTACAACCGGTGGTGCCTGCTCCGCCCAGAACGGTCAACGACACGCTTACGATTACAAGCTACATACAATGCCGTGACGATACCATTCCGGCTGTGAATTCCATGGCCGGATTGCGAGATTTGGGTTTTGTGTATGACAATAATTATCATAACTGTCATCCGCCGATTGATTTTGTCGGAGTCTATAGTAATTACGTAGAAGGTTTGGGGTGCGACCTTCACCGTGTGACGCAATATGTGGTGAAGAACGTATGTCCTGTCTATGATACGATTACTTTTATCCAACAAGTCAAAGACGAGACTCCACCCACGGTACATACATTTACGGTGAATGGTATTCCTGCCGGTGGCTGTGCTTATTACATGCCGAATGTAGCGGACACAATCGAGCACTTGTGTTATGACCGATGCAACCCAGAGGGAGTGGTGTCTTTGGTGCGTACCTACCTGCCGGATGGAACTCCGGTATCGGCTAACTCAACTCCATTCCTTCAGGCGGATACTTTGCAGCATATCAAGATTGTAGCTGAGGTGAAAGATGAGTGCGGAAATCCAGCGGAAGACATTTTTACGTTGATTATTCCTGGTAAGAACTTGGAAATCAGTGCGTCGCCTGATACGACGGTGTGTCTCAATTCTCAGATACAATTGAGGGCGGAATCCTCCACTTATAGCAATCTCGCGCCCTCATACGAGTGGAGCGGACTGCATAATGCTCCCATCGCGCAGGGAGAAGACGTGCACTCTAACAGCGTGATGACGGGCATCCTGACTCAGCAAGGTGTTTATAGCTATGAGGTGGTGGTAAGTATGAACGGATGTACGCCGCAAAAAGACACCATAAACGTTACCATTGCTCCGGAGATGGTGATCCATTACACTCCTTCGGTCGTCTCCGTTTGTCAGCATCACCCTATTACAAAATGGTATGTCCATGATTCCATAACGGGAGGAAGCGGTACGTTCAGTTACCAATGGTTTGTCGGTAGTACTCAGCTCTGGCCGGATGTGCCGGGTCAATCCACGACTTTGGACGGTTATAGAGCCGGATCCGGAGACGCCCACGGCGCTTGGAATTACTATGTGGCGGTGACCGATGCGTGTACCACCAAAACGGCAAATGTCGCCACGGTGACGGTAAATCCTGAGTATAATGTCATGGATACGATGCAGGTGTGTGAGCACGACTTACCATTTTATTGGCAAGGTGTGGAGTTCCGGAAAGCCGGGGTTGCGACGAGAAGGTTGCAAACCAGCAGCGGGTGTGACAGTGTGGTGACCATGGTGGTGATAGTTGGCTTGGATATTCAAAAATATATTAGTGCAAGTATTTGTGAAGGAGACGCTTATGTTTTCCAGGACAATTCAGGAGAAACTATTAAACTGACAGAATCGGGTATATATCAGAATAAAACAAAAGGATCGAAGTGTGACAGTATAACGACATTGACGTTGACGGTCTATCCCTCCCAGAACCAATCGCTCACAGAGCAAGCCTGTGGAAGTTACACTTGGAATCACGGAACTGATGGACTTCCAGTGACCTATACTGCTGAGGGTACCCATACCTATACGTTTGAACATACAGATGGTAATGGCTGTCCTCAAGTAGATACATTGCATTTGACAATATATAATTATCCTACTCTTAGCGCGGAGATCACAGCTCCGGTAAGCACTTGTGTTGGAACTACGGTGCCGCTTCAAGTGACTCACCAACAGGGCTCAGAAGGACAACTGAGCTATCGTTGGGAGCGTTCGGCCAATGGCACAAATGGTTGGACGACAATAGAAAATGCTACTAACGCCACCTACAATGCTCCGATAAATGAAACCGGTCATATTTATTATAGAGTGACTATAGAGGATGATGGGCGTTATACCGATTGCAACTCGTTGATGTTGGGGACGGAAGTGGTGGTTATGCCTGCGCTTACGATTACCGAATTCGGCCGTTCCACGAACATGATTTGTCCGGGTGCCACTCGAAACCTTTCCGTAACCGCGACGGGTGGAAGTGGATCCTATACCTATACTTGGCAAAGGTCCACGAACGAAAATGGCCCATGGGAGAATATCCAAGGAGCTCCGAATGCGTCCACCTACACAGCCGTAGCGGATGCGGAGAGTCATACCATTTATTATAGGGTTATCGTTGGAGATATTTGTGGAACAGCCACGTCGGACATCGTTTATATAACCCCGTATCCGGCACTTGCCGCTACGCCCATTACTGGTGGTACCAACGGTACTTGTATTGGGACGAACATTGAACTTGCGGTGAATGTGACTGGTGGTTCAGGAAGTTATAGGTACCGTTGGGAGCGTTCCGCATCGGGAACGGAAGGTTCATGGATGAATCTTAATACGGATTTGGAAAGATACCAACCCAGTACCGCTTCCGCGGGTACCAACTACTATAGGGTTGTCATTGCTGATGCTTCTTGTAACAACAGTATAACGACGGATACTACCCGTGTGACGGTTTGGCCGACACCTAGTGTGACCATTACTGGCGGCGTTGCAGGTGTTTGCATAGGTTCGACACCTCCTCCGACGTTGCAGGCTACCCTCTATAATATCAGTGCTGAGAATAATGTGACTTATCAATGGCAAAAATCCACGAGCCTCACGGGCGTTTGGACTGATGTTGGGGAAGATTCGAGATACAAAGCCCCGACCGCTACGGCCGGTACAACCTACTATAGACTTGTCATTAAAGATCATGGCTATGATGGAGCTTGCAACACGGCTATCTCCAACACGCAGCAAGTGACCGTGTGGTCAAACGATTTGATAGTACCTGATATACCGAATGTGACAGAGTGTATCGGGGCCAATCAGTCGGTGAGTGCGGTCCCGACGGTGGGTAGTGGAGACTACACCTACGATTGGGAGGAGATGAATTCCGAGAATCAATGGGTGTCCGCCTACCACTCATCGCAGACTGTGGGTGTTTATTATCCATTGAGCACGGAGTCGGGTACCAAGCATTACCGAGTGACCGTACATGACGTCGGAAATGTGTGTAATACCAATGGCGTAACCAAGACGTTCGATGTGACGGTATTGCAGGAATTGGTGGTGGCGGATTTAACCGACCAGACGGTGGGTCAAGGCGGAGAGGCAGCTACCACTCCGATCACTGCGACGGTGACGTCGGGTGAGGGAGAGGGCCATTACCATTACCAGTGGCAGCGCTCGAATGACAATGGCGCAACGTACACAGACATTCCAGGTGCGACAGATGATGCTACCTATAACGCTCCGATAGACGAGATAGGAACCTTCTACTACAAGGTGATTGTTTCTGAGGATATGGGGTGTAATAGGGCAGAGGCGACGATGACGTTAGAGGTGACGGATCTGGTGCCGTTGACGGCTTCGATTACGTCTGATGATGCGACCCTTTGCGCTGAGGCACAGTACACGATAACCTCTACGGCGAATGGAGGCACAGGCTCATATACGTACCAATGGCAGCGTTCCGATGACCATGAGGCTTGGAGCGATGTCGCCGACTCCACGAGAGCGTCCTTTGTCGCTACAGCGACCCCTGCAGGAAATACCACCTATTACAGGGTAGTGGTGACCTCAGGAACTGAAATTGTGCCCACGAACTATGTGTTTGTGGTGGTATGGCCGGATTTGTCAGGCACGATAACGCCGCCGATCGCGGGAATATGCAGTGGAACGACGACAGAACTTGAGGTGACGAGCCTGAACAACGAGGGCACGCCGAGCTACCAGTGGCAGGTGTCGCCGAACGGGACGGACAGCTGGTCCGACATAGACGGAGCCACAGGTCGAACGGGACGGACAGCTGGTCCGACATAGACGGAGCCACAGGTGAGAGCTATGCTGCACCGATAGACGCGGCAGGACACGTATACTACAGAGTGAACATCACGGACGCAGGCCGGGCCGACGGCTGCAACGCGCTGACATTGTCGACGGACGTGGTGGTATGGCCTGTTTTGTCAGGCACGATCACGCCGCCGATCACGGGAATATGCAGTGGCACGACGACAGAACTTGAGGTTACGAGCCTGAACAACGAGGGCACGCCGAGCTACCAGTGGCAGGTGTCGCCGAACGGGACGGACAGCTGGTCCGACATAGACGGAGCCACAGGTGAGAGC
>ONHS01000055.1 GCA_900317715.1 uncultured Bacteroidales bacterium
AAGTCCCAGCTGGTGAGCAGGGTGGAGTTGGCGGTGCCGCGCTCGTTGTGATGCGCCACGGAGATGATCATGTTCTGGAAAGCGGGCCACATGTGGCCGTTGCCTAATCCCACCAAGATGGCGGTGGCGTAGAAGCAGACAGGATGCTTGGAGATGACGAAGACGGTGTATCCGACCGTGGAGATGAGGATCCCGATGCCCGCGTGGCGCGTCAACTTACCTTCTCTCAGGGATTTACCGCCTTGCAGTCGCGATAGAATCAACCCCAAGGAAAGCAGTAGGAAGAAGGTGCCCGAACCGCTGGTGATGCCTAACACCTCTTTGCCATAGATGGCCAAGTAGTTGCTCAACACGCCGTAACATAAGGCGAAGAAAACCATGTTCACGCCTATGAACCAGCCTCTTAGAAGAAAGAATCGGTCTAAGGAGATTTTCTTCTTGTCGGCGAGAACTTGCCGTTTGGGAAGCTTCACGGAGGCGGAGATGACCACGCTCAGCAAAGCGAACAGTAATGCAATGATAAACAGGAGGTTGAAGTTGTCTGACCACTTATATACGGCGATGCCGACTGTGGGCGCGATGGCGGTGGCGATGTTGTTGCTCAGTCCGTAGTAGCCGATGCCCTCGTTGCGGCGCGAAGAGGGAAGCACGTCGATGGCAACGGTGGAGTTGGCAACGGTGGTCGCGCCGAAAGGTCCGCCGTGCAGGGTGCGCACCAACGCAAAGAGCAGCAATGTGCCCGCCAGAAGGTAGAGTCCGTAGAAAATAAAACTCACCGTCATGAAGAAAACCAGCACCTTCTTGCGGTTGAAAGAATCCACGATGTAACCGCTGAAGGGACGGAACAGCAACGCAGCCACAGCATAACCCGACAGTACCAGCCCGATGACATCCTTGGTGGCCCCGAAATGCTCGCTCAAGTAGATGGGCAACAAAGGGGTGAGAATATAAAAAGCGAAAAACAGCGAGAAATTCGCCGCCATCACCTTGATGTATTCACTATTCCAAAGCTTCTCTTGCACAACCGGTTCCATATTTGTTTTTTCAGCCTGCAAAAATGCAAAATTTTTCAAAGCAAGGGAAAGAGACTTAGACTTTGAACTTTGAACTTTGAACTTTGACTTTGAACTTTGAACTTTGACTTCGTCATCATCATCTTCTTCTTTTTCTCCCTTCATCGTCTCATCGCATCATCGTCTCGTAACCTCTTGTTACTAAGCATTCTAAAAAGAAAATTGAAAAAAACACACCGAGCCTATACTAAAAAAGTGTATTTTTGCATTTCTCTAAAAATTAATAGTTATGAAAAATAAATGCCTGAAATATATTGCTTTTTCGTTTTTTGTTTTGGTGCTGTTGTGCTTTTCTGCCTGTCAGACCTCCCGTAATACCCAGCGTTCGACGAAATATACGAAAGTGAAAACACGCTATCAGCCTCATTGGAACTCCACCACTTCTCAAAGCACAACTTATTATATTAAGAAACATTCCACCAAGAAGAACCATAATTCCAAGAAACTTAAACGCTAGTATAAGATGAGCAAAGTATTTAGAATCAATATATTATTGACCATTTTGCTTCTGCTGGCGACGTTTCAGATGTTCGCGCAGGAGAATGAAATACGTTTCAATGTGGTGAACGATACGGCACATATTGATGCCGTCATTGAAGAGGATTCGTTGGGAAATCTCATCAACTCCATGTATGATGCCAACCTCGATAACGTGGATCACGGTAACGGGTTGTTGTTCACCTATTTCAATTGGATGCCGGGATATAATTTGTATCAGAATTTTGACATTGTGACCATTCACTACCGTCATCAGGGTTCTGCCGCGCGCGACACCATCGACTTGTCTGGCTACCACCATCCGGCAAACTATCGGATTACCTCCAACTACGGCTACCGTCATCGTAGAATGCACCGCGGCGTCGATTTAGGCTATCCCGAAGGCACCCCGGTGTCTGCCGCATGGGATGGCATCGTGCGTATCTCCAAAGGTACCTCAAACACTGGCGGTTACGGTAATTTGGTGGTCATCCGGCACGACAACGGTTTGGAGACCTACTACGGCCACCTTTCCCGCCGATTGGTCAACCCGGGACAAGTGGTGAAAGCGGGCGATATTATCGGGCTCGGCGGCAACACGGGTCGCTCTTACGGCTCGCACCTCCATTTTGAGGTTCGCTATCTCGGTATGGATATTAATCCTAACCGTTTGATTGATTTCGATAATTTCAAGTTGAAATACGATACCCTGTATATCAGTGGTTATACGGTCTCTGTTCCGAATCCTTCTCCGGATCAACCCGATCGGACCGTGAAACCGAAACCTTCCGGCACGCCGCAATATTATACGGTGCGCAAGGGTGATAATTTAGGTAAAATCGCTGCCAAATTCCATACAACAGTCTCTAAGCTGAAGAAGCTCAATCATTTGAGAAGCGATTTCATCCGTGAAGGCCAACGACTGCGTGTGCGCTAAGCCATGTGCCGTTTTCCTCTGATTATCAGTTTGTTTTTCCTGATGTGCCTTTTTCTGAATAGGACGGAGGCGCAGAATAGCTATTTTGATTTCGGCTTTGAGCGAGATTCCCATATCCCTGTTATGGATGGCGGGAACATTTTGTCGTTGCCGTGGGCGGGAGGCATCAACTCGGTGCGCTTTTCCGAAATCGACCTTGACTTGGACGGAGTTCCTGATTTGCTGGGCTTTGAGAAGCACGGCAATCGTCTGTTGCCCTTCTTGAGGGTGGAGGATCATTACGAATTTGCCCCAGAGTATGCCCGACTTTTTCCCGAGTTGCACGACTGGGTGATACTTTATGACTACAATAATGACGGGAAAGCGGATATTTTCACTTATGGACTGGCCTCGATCCGTGTATTTGAGAATATTTCTGACGAAGCGTTGCGTTTTGAATTAGTCGCAGACCCACTACAGGCCTATTATTACAACGGATACACCAATATCTATGCCTCGCCGGATGACTATTTGGTGGTGGATGATGTGGATGGAGACGGTCATCTGGATATTCTGAACTTTTGGGTGTTAGGGAAATATGTCCACCATATGCGCAATTATGCGGAAGAGGGCGAGCCTTTCGACTTTCGTTTGGAGAATGAGTGCTGGGGATATTTCGCGGAGGCCGCCGACAACAACCGGATTACTCTTTTCACGGATTGCAACGACAAATCAGGAGATGATGACCATACGCGGCATACAGGCTCCTCGATGCTGTTGCACGACTTCAGCGGCAACGGTCTGCCTGATTTGCTGGTGGGCGATGTCGATTCGCCATACAATATATTATTATACAACAACGGCACGATGGACGATGCCAGGATGACGGCACAGGATACGGCTTTCCCGGTCAATATGCCGATTCATCTCTACTCCATGCCGGCGCCCTCGTTGGTGACGTTGCCGGGTCATTCTGCGTCCTCTATGATCGTGTCGCCGTCGGATCCGTCATTGACCAAATCGCAGGACCTCAATAGCGTGTGGGTTTACGATTATGATGCTCTGTTACAGCAATATACGCTTTCGCAAACCGATTTTCTGCAGGGAGAAATGATAGATGCGGGTAGTGGAGCGCACCCTGTGCTTTTCGACTTCGACGGCGATGGCTTGCTGGACCTTTTTGTTGGCAACTATGGACAATTCGACAGCGCGAAGACCGTCAACGGTTGGTTGACCTCCTATTTTTCGTCTTCGGTGAGCTATTTTCGGAATACAGGCACGGCTACTTCGCCCGCTTTTACATTGCAAGCCCGTGATTTTGGGAATCTCAAATCATTGGGATTGAACGCGTTGCATCCGACTTTCGGCGATTTCGATGGGGATGGTTTCACGGATATGCTGTGTGGTAATCAAGAGGGGACGTTGATTTTGGTTCCGCATCAACGGTTGATGACGGGAACGGGTGACCTGACGATGAATTTCGCGCAGGTGGATGTGGGCGAGTGCAGCACCCCGCAGTATTTCGATTTGGATAACGATGGGAAACGCGATTTGATTATCGGCAACCGCCGAGGTTTGCTGACCTATTACCGTAACATTGGTCAAAATATTCCTGATTTTCAGAAAATCACCGATACATTAGGCGGTGTGGATGTGCGTGATTTTACCCAGTCCTATTTCGGCTACAGTGTGCCGTGCTTTTATCGTGACGCGCAGTACGGAACGGTGTTGTTCTGTGCGGGTGAACTTGGCGAAGTGGCTTATTACAAGCATATTGACGGCCATTTGGACGGCGATTTTGAACTGGCGGAGCATAATTTGGCGGAGACGATTTATGGCGTGGCGAAGGCTTTGCAGGAGGGTAGGAGAGTGGCTGCAGCGGTGGCGGATCTTACCGGAGATGGTAAACCCGAACTGCTTGTGGGCAACTATGCCGGCGGCGTGGCCTTTTTCCGTGGCACCCAACCGCCTGCGCACACGTCCGTCATCGCGCACGAAAACCCAACCTTGCGCGTTTATCCCAACCCCGCCACGGACCTTCTCCACATCGAAAGCGACCAACCCTTAAATCATACCGTAGTGTATGATTCCTACGGACGTATCGTATTGAAGGTGGATATTTTGAAGAATAATTGTACGATCATTAATACTAAATCGTTGCCTTCTGGCGTTTATATAATTTGTTCAGATAATAATTCCATCTCGAAGTTCCTAAAAAGCCAATAGCCAAAAGCCAATAGCTAAAAGCTAACGGCCAACAGCCAGAATCCAACAGTCAAAAGCAAAAAAATGTATTTTTGCAGGTTCAAATAAAAACATAAAATATGCTTCATCTAAATACCCCTGAAGAGAGAGTCTCGGCCAGTCCTGAGAAAGTATATGCGGTGTTGACCCGCTTTTTTGAGAAACAGCCTGACGGACTGCCGGGCGTAAGCAACTGGGAGTCAATGCCTAACGGTTGTCGTTTCACCGTTCAGGATCAGATTACCTGTCAGCTGACGTTGGCGGATCAGGTGCCGAATTCGCGTGTCACCTACCGTGCGGAATCCGACAAGGGTATCTCTGCGGATGTCGCTTTCGACATCGTGCCGGCGGGCGAGGAGAGCCTCCTCAAGGGTCAGTTGGACATGAACATCCCGTTTTTCCTGCAGGGCATGGTGAAGGGGCTGATTGGGAAATTCTTGGATCCCGCTATGAAGCAACTCAAAAACGTGATTGAAAATAGCTGAGATGGAATATACGATTCGCACTGACAAATTAGTCAAGAAGTACAAGAACCGTACAGTTGTCAACGAGGTCTCCATCAATTTCACGCAAGGCGAGATTGTGGGACTCCTGGGACCGAACGGTGCGGGTAAAACCACCTCGTTCTACATGATAGTGGGCTTGATCAAGCCTTTTTCCGGTCGTATTTTTTTGAATGACCAGGATATTACGGAAGAACCTATGTACAAGCGCGCGCAGATGGGTATCGCCTATCTCCCGCAGGAGGCTTCTGTTTTTCGGCAGCTGACGGTGGAAGATAACATCAAGGCCATCCTCGAATTCAGCGGCAAGAGCAAAGTCGAACAGAAGGAGATATTGGAGGGCCTGATTGCAGATTTCAACATTGAGAAGGTGCGCCACAACAAGGGCAACAACCTCTCGGGCGGTGAGCGCCGCCGTGTGGAGATTGCCCGCTGTCTTGCCTCCGGCCCCAAATTCATCCTTTTGGATGAACCCTTTGCCGGTGTCGATCCCATCGCGGTGGAAGACATCCAGAGCATTGTCAGAAAGCTGAAAGACAGAAACATAGGCATCGTCATTACCGACCACAACGTTCACGAGACCCTCTCCATCACCGACCGCGCCTATCTCCTTTTCGAAGGCAGCGTCCTCAAAGCCGGCACCGCCGAAGAACTCGCCGCCGACCCCATCGTGAAGAAAGTCTATCTTGGATCTAACTTTGAACTGAGGAAGTAGGGTCGAAGGTATTGGGTCGAGGGAGAAAGAAATAGTGAATAGTGAATAGGGAATTGGGATATTCCAAAAGGGCTGAAAGCCCGACCCGTGTCAGCCTAGGGTGAACGCAGTGAGCCCTAGGAACGATGAAAACGATGAATGGACAAAGAATGAATAATTAAATACAACAATATTATGAAAAACAGACATTTAGTGAAGATTTTGATGATGGCCGTGATGACGGTGGTTCCGTTTTGCGTGTTTGCGCAGGTAAAACAAGTTTTCCAAGTTTTGCATTTCGAGACGAAACAGCCGATACAAGGGGCAAAGACCCAGTTGTATGTGGGACCTCAGAATGAGAAACAGAATGTCTTTGCGTTGACCACAAACGCGCAAGGCATCGCGGTTGCCACACTCCCTGCCGACATGAAGGGAGCTTTCTTGGTGATGGATAACTGGAAATTGGATGATTATGTGAGTTTGGGACGGGCTCCCGAATGTGTCTATTCTTATTTCCAAACCAAGGATACGATTAAATACTATATGGTTGAAAAACTGACATATAGAAAAGAAAAACAAGATCTTTTTGCCCAATTGTACCGCTATCACTATCTCGAAGATGTGGTGCCGGTGAGCCAAATGTTTCGGGATACGGTGAAGGCAAACCCAGAGTTGGCTAAAACCCATGTCAACCAACTCATCGAAGCGGCGTTCGACAATGTGAGTGTCGTGAGCAATTGCTATGATGATGCCTCGTTTGTCAACAAATACGATTTCAAACTGTATTATGAACCTCATTTTAGCGAAGTGTTGCAGGTGCTGCGTTCTGGAGACGTCGCCAAAGCATACGAAATGGCAAAATCCCATATCGATCTCAAGGATAACAGCTATAACAACCTGAAATGGATTGACTTGTATCGCGATATCATGTTGCTGGAATACGCACCCGAAGCTGAGGAACCGTTGTGTACGTATAGTGAACTTTTGTACAAGAATCAGTATTGCCCCCGAGCTACTGTCTGGTACATTACTGATTTAGAGCGTAATGGCGAATACCCGAAGGCTGATTCGATCATTCGTTTGGAAAAAGACAACAACAAGGATCCACATGCAGCCTGCAATATGATTCCTTCGTTTGTCCAATATCTTAATGGTTCTGATAATGCGAAATTGAAATCGATTTCGGAAGAATTGTTGCAGGTGGCTCAAAACTCCTACAAACAATATCCAGACTTGACGAACTTGTTCGAAATTTTCTGGGTGTACAAAAACCTCTATTACACGTATGCGGTGTTGGAGGATAGCGTGTCGGCTACGCACACGATCGACAGCGCCTTGGCTGTCTCAAAACGATACATCACTGTTTTTTCTGACGATTATTCTAAGAATCAGCAGATTATCCAAATGATGCAGAACATTTTGGCTGTGGTGACGGCGGATCCTCGTTTTATCTCGGACACCTTGCTGTATCGCATTTATGATGATATGTACCATGCGGCCAAAGCGAACTACGATCAAGATACCACGAATCTTTTCTTGCAGCTCCAATTGTCGGAGTGCTCCTTGCGTTGGCTCAAGGAGGCCCCCATTCCGGAGGATGCCCAAGCTGCGCGGTCGGAAGTCTTGGAGCAACTTGCGGATTTAGAGTTCAAACTCTCTAAAGAATTCCCTGATTTCTATCCTTTGCAAAATGTGCAGGTCACCTCTCAGCTGTTGGCTCAACGTTTGCTGAACCCGAGTAGCAATGAGCAGCTTCAGGATGCCTTCCGTCAGTATGAACGTAGCTTTGACGTGGTGAACGCGCAGTTCCCGAAATCATTCATCGATCATTATATTCGTTTTAATTCCATGATTGAGGGTTATCTGACAGCCAATCAACAGTTTGCGCTGGTAACTGAACTTTCGGCTTTCACTGATCGTCTGCTCAATCTCAAAGCGGACAATGATCCTCAGAAGTTCTTGGTGGTCAAGGCACAAAATGCCAATGAGATGGCGGAAAGCCTCTATTCGGATGAGATGTACGAAGAGGCGATTGCGTATTATATGCAGTCCAACGAGTTCTATGAGAAAGCCATCCCTCAAGACGAGTCTTTGTGGATTCCGTATTTGACAAACTATCTCCAAATGGGTGATGCGCATCTCTATCAGAATCAGTTTGATAAGGCGATGTTGACCTATCAAAAGATTCTTGACTTCGAATCTCAGATTCCAGCCTCTGTCCTTCCGAAATATACGCAATTGAAAGGTAGTGTTTATTACTATAGGGGAGATGTTTACAGAGCTACGGAGAATTTGAAACAAGCTGAAAAAGAGTATAAAACGGCAGAAAAGTACTACAAGAAGTCCGTTGCAATGGGTAATAATGATGCTTATCAGCAGTTGGGCGAGATGTATTGGGGCAAGGCGGTTGTGGCTTCTCAGCAAGGAGATATGAAGAAATGCAGACAATTGGTGGAGCAATGTGTGGCCTATTATGAGGCGGCACCCGCTGACCGTCCGTTGCAAACATACGAGCGCGCCAAGTCTGTAATGGCAGAATTTTACAAACAAGAGCAAAATGCAGAGAAATATTACGAGACGGTGGCTGGTTTGACCGATTTTTATCGTAAATATGAGGGATATTCCACTGATTATGCTGCAAAACTGGTGCAGAATGCGGAAACAATGGTGAATAGTGGCGCGATTTCCAAAGAGGAGATGTTGACCTATTCTATTGACATCATGTCTGGTTTGCTCACCTTGAACGATGCCGGCGAGGATGTGGAAATGCCCTATCTGAGAGGTTTGTTCAACCTTGCGCGTGCCTATACGGCTAATGATTCTGTGCTGGCAGCCATTGAACTCTACCGAAAATGCCTTGCCATGAATGAAGTGATGTTCAAGGACACCGCTGTGGATACCTACAAGGGCAATATGGTGGAGGTGTATTCCAAAATCGCTACCTGTTACGAGTTGATGGCGGACGAAATAGACACTTCCCATGCAGAATTGTGGAACTATCGCGCCATTGACGCGCGCGACACGATGATAACGCTGCTGAAGGATCTTTCCGCTGATGGAGATGTGAACAATACCTACCGCGCGGCGGTCCAGTACAAGAACAACGCGATTGTCTTTTACGATCTTGACATGCTTCCTTCCGCGCAGGATTACATGGACCAATCCATTGAGCTGTTACAAATGCTCTATAACAGCGAGTATAAGACTGAAGTAGAGGAAGATTTGATTTTCCACTACTATCTCAAGGGCGTGATGTATGAAGAAAAAGGCAATAATGACGAGAAGGCGGTGGAGAATTTCCGCAAGGCAGTGGAATACGGCGAGAATGCCGACACCTCCGAAGGCGTCTCCCGCTACTATTTCATGGCCGTCAACGAACTGATTGAGCAGCTTTCGAAAGATTCCGCCACCAACTCCAAAGAAATTGCCAAACTGACCAAGATACAGAAGAACCTGAAAAAACTCTTTTAACACTGGTAATCTGTGACTTTGAACTTTAAACCTTGAACTATAAACTATAAACTATAAACTTTGCCCCCAATCCCTAACCCCTAAACCTTAAACCCTAAACCTTAAACCTTAAACCCTAAACCAACATGGACACTTTCGGAATCCTCTACCGCCTCACAGATTGGGGCGACACCCATGGCGAAGCGCTGGAGGGCTTGATAGAGGGCTGTCCTGCGGGATTGTGCGTGGATGAGGATTACGTGGCGGCGGAGATGTCGCGGCGTGCGCCCAGCGATGATGCTTTGTCCACGCAACGTCGGGAGACCGATCGGGTGGAGTTTTTGTCGGGCATTGTGGATGGGAAGACTACGGGTGAACCGATACGCTTCCGTATCCCTAATGTGGATGTAAAAGTTTCAGAAGCAAATCGTTATGTGCTGAAACCGTCGCACGCCTCCTACACGTATATGCGCAAATACGGCATTGCTGACAACGAGCAGTACGGTCGGGCATCGGCGCGGCAGACGGCGTGCCGGGTGGTGGCGGGTGCCATCGCTAAACTGTGGCTCGCCGAGCGTGGAGTGCGCATCACTGCGAAAACGGTGAGTGTTGCCACCCCCAAACGCGAGGGCGACTCTGTCGGAGCGTTGGTGGAATGCCGCATCAGCGGATTGCCGGCGGGTTTGGGCGAGCCGGTCTATGACAAGTTCTCGGCGCGTTTAGCCTACGCGATGCTTTCCATCAACGCGGCGAAGGGCTTTGAATACGGCGAAGGCTTTCGCGCTGCGGAGATGTCCGGCAGTGAGTACCACGACCTCCAAAATCCCGACTTTTCGTTCAAAACCAACCACGACGGTGGTATCCAGGGTGGCATCACCAACGGTGAGGATGTCTATTTCCGTGTAGCCTTCAAGCCGATTCCTTCGGTGCGCTACGACCGCGAAACCGTCGATTTCGAAGGAAATCCGGTAATCATGAAAGGCTCCGATCGCAACGACCTCTGCGTCGCCCCCCGCGTGTTACCCGTGGTAGAAGCCATGGCCGCGATGGTGGTGATGGACCTTTGGCAGTTAGCAGTTAGGAGTTAGCAGTTGGCCGTTAGCAGTTAGCTTTTTGCCTTTGGCTTTTAGCTTAGTCAACAGCCAACAATAGCTAATAGCCAATAGCCAATAGCTGAATTCCAACCGCCGAGCATATTCCAAATTTTTATATTTTCGCCACTTGTTTTATAAGAAATTAATTAACTGATTGACAAATAGTTATATGGCAAAAAGCATATCAAAACTGAGAAATATCGGTATTGCCGCGCACATTGATGCCGGTAAAACCACCTGTTCGGAGCGTATTCTCTTCTTCACGGGCGTGAACCGCAAGATTGGTGAAACGCATGACGGTCAGGCTACCATGGACTTTATGAAGCAGGAGCAGGAACGCGGTATCACCATCGCTTCCGCTTCTATCACCGCTGAGTGGAAAGGTCACCAAATCAACCTGATAGACACTCCCGGTCACGTCGATTTCACCATTGAGGTGGAACGTTCCTTGCGTGTTATCGACGGTATGGTGGCCGTGTTCTGCGCCGTGGGCGGTGTGGAGCCTCAGAGCGAAACCGTCTGGAACCAGGCCGACAAGTACCGCGTGCCGCGCATCGCCTTCGTGAACAAGATGGACCGTACCGGTGCCGATTTCTCGGAGGTGATTGCCCAGATGGAGAAATACTTGGGTACCAACGCAGTGCCGATCCAAATCCCGATGGGGCAGGAGAGTGAGTTCCAGGGTTGCATCGACCTGATCAAGATGGAAGCGCTGACTTTCTCAGAAAAAGAAGTCTTCGAAAACGATATTCCTGCTGAGTTTGCTGCTGTCGCTGCGGAGGCGCACAAAAATATCATCGAGAAGTTGGCTGATTTTGATGATGAGATAGCCGATGCCTATCTTGAAGAGCGCGAAGTGACCGAAGAACAGATTCGTAAAGCCATTCGCGAAACCACACTTAAGTTGTTGATTACGCCCGTGTTGTGCGGTGCTGCATATAAAAACAAGGGCATTCAGCCGCTGTTGGATGCCGTCATCGAATTCCTGCCTTCACCCACTGACATCGGCGCGGTGATTGCCCACGATCCTTACGACGACGAAAAGACCTATACGCGCAATCCCTCTAACAACGAGTCGTTCTCCGCTTTGGCGTTCAAGCTCATCAATGATCCGTATGTGGGTCAACAGACGTTCATCCGCATTTTCAGTGGCAAACTGACCAGCGGAATGAGCCTTTACAATACAAATAAGGACAAAAACGAGCGCGTGGGTCGTATTTTCCGCATCAAAGCGAAAGAACGTGAGGAAATTTCCGAAGCTGGCGCGGGCGAAATCGTTGCGCTGGTGGGTATGAAATATACGCGCACGGGCGATACGTTGTGCGACGAGAAACAGCCCATCGTGCTGGAGTCCATCCATGTGCCGCCTGCCGTCATCGAGATGAAGGTGACCCCGATGGATACGAAGAATCGCGACAAATTGGGCGAAGCTTTGGCCAAATTGAGCAATGAAGACCCCTCATTCCATGCGCATTACGATGACGAGACCGAGGAAACCATCATTTCCGGTATGGGCGAGCTGCACTTGGAAATCATCGTGGATCGTTTGAAAGACGAGTTCAAGGTGCCGATCGAAGTCGGTGCGCCGAGCGTCTCTTTCCGCGAAACCATTACCCAGGAGTACGAGAGCAACTACAAGCATGTGAAGCAGACGGGCGGTCACGGTCAATTTGCGCACACGGTCATTCGTTTCGAACCGAACCCTGGCAAGGGCTTCGAGTTTGTGGATGTGAGCAAGGGCGGTGTGGTACCGCGCGAGTACATTCCCTCCATCGAGAAGGGTTTGCGCGCCGCTATGGAGAAGAGTCCGCTGGCAGGCTATCCCGTGGTGGACGTGCGTTGCGTGCTCGTGGATGGTGCTTACCACCCCGTGGATTCCAGCGATATGGCTTTCCAACTCTGTGCGGCTCAGTGCTTTAAGAATGCCTACAACAAGATGGCTCCCGTGCTGATGGAACCCGTGATGAAGGTGGAAGTGAACACTCCGGATGAATACATTGGCAACATTACCCGCGACATCAACAAACGTCGTGGTCGCATCGAGAACATGCGCCGTTTCCGTAAGGGTTCACAAAAGTTGGACGGTTTCATCCCTTTGATGGAGATGTTTGGCTATGCTACCGCGTTGCGTAACGTTACCAGCGGTCGTGCCAACTACTCCATGGAATTCTATCAGTATATGCGTGTACCCGCTGCCGTGCAGGAAGAGATTGTGAAAGCCCGCCGCAGTGAAAAAGCGTAAGGGCCTGCCAATAGAAACGATTCGCTTTACTTCGTTACGCGCTTATGCAACGTGATGATGATGATTTGCGGACGAGCACCGAAGCGGAAAGGCAAAGTGCCGCCAACTCCTTCTGAAATATAAAGCTGCTGATTGTCAGATTGATATAATCCGCTCCATTCCTTATACATCCATTTTACCGGCGACCAATTCCCGATTTTGAGCTGTGCGGCGTGTGTGTGACCTGACAGCATCAGTGGAATGTCCGTCTTGGGCAGTACTTCCATGCGCCAGTGCGATGGGTCGTGGGAGAGCAGAATGGTGAATATGTTTTCGTTACATTTTGCTGTGTCATAATGGGTTATACCTGAAACGGCTTTCGGAAGATTGCCGATTTGCGGGAAGGGTGGTTTTCCCGTGTTTTCCACACCCACGATAGCGATCTTTTCGCTGTCGCGCTCCACCACAAACGATTCGTTCATCAACACATTCCAACCCATAGTCTGTTCGATTTCAGCTACTTTCAGCCCTCCTTCGCGCACATCCGACCAACGGCTTCGATCGCCGTAGAGACAGTAGTCGTGGTTGCCTAAAACGGAAACGACGCCGTTTTTGGCATGCAGCTGTGACAGCGTCTGCGTAAAGGGCAGTAATTCTTCGGGTTCCGTGTTGACAATATCTCCTGTGAAAGCCACTAAATCAGGATTCTCCTTGTTTACTTGCTCCACAATTTTTTGGATGAATTTGGTCTTGTCTCCGTACGAGCCGACATGTAAGTCGCTGAGATGTGCGATTCTGTATCCATCAAAAGCATCTGGCAAATTGTCGAAATAGAGGTCCACGTGCTGGGTCTCCAGATGTTTCCAGCCGAAAGTCAATCCATACACAGCCATCACTGATACCAGGGAGGCAGCAACGATACCGATAATGGTGGTCACATGGTATGATGTGATGCTCCAAATTCCTAATAACTTGGCTATTAGAGAAATGCCCATGAAAACCATCTTCGGCAGCGCGAAGCAGAGCAGCACGACCAGGAAAATCGTGGTGATGGTGTTGTTCAGCCCGAAAAACTTCGCGCTGAATAGGGAGAGCAAGGCCACAACGCTCGGCGCGAAGAAAAGGAGTTTCCACACAAGTGGGATATTACGTAAATACATGCCGTAGATGTAAAAATCCGGCAGTAACAGCAATGTCAATATGACAAAAATGGCGATGATCATCTTTTGGGGTATTAAATAATGTTGTATTACAAATATTGTGCCAACTATTGGTTTCCTAGCCCCGTTAGGGGCGGCATAACACAGGCAGGGGTGTAAACCCCTACGGGATACGTTGGAAATAAGACACGGCGGACGTTTTGTGAATGATGCACGCCGCGTCAGGTGTACGATGCGTGTGCGGTTGGGTTGAGAACGTCGCCATCCGTGGAAACGTTTACAACGTACGCACGTAGCCATCCGTCACAAATCACAAATCACAAATCACACGTCATACGTCATACGTCACATTACCATACTCCCGTTTCTAAAAAAATACTATCTTTGCCGCTCGTTTAAAAAGACGTAAACTTTTGCAAGGAAAGTGCGTCTATTGGCTTGGTAAAAATTAAAAATTATAAGAAAATGAAGAAAATTATCACCATTGGAATGACTTTAGTGCTTGTTGGCATGGGTTTTTCCGCAAAATCTCAAACAGAAATGACAAAAGAACAGAAATTTGCTTACGCCCTTGGTATTAACATCGGCATGAACATGAAGCAGGATATCCAGCAATTGGATTATGAATCTTTTATGAATGGTTTGAAGGATGCCTATGCTGGCACGAACCAGTTCACAGATCAGCAGATGCAGGATATTTTCGCCGAGCTTCAGCAATATATCCAGGAGCAAAAGAAGAGCGGTGTCGCCGTTGAAATTGAAAAAGGCGCTAAGTTCCTCGAAAAGAACAAGAAAAACCCCGAAGTGAAAGAGACGGCTTCCGGTCTGCAATACATGGTGCTGCAAGAGGGTAAAGGCGAACATCCGACCGCAACGAGCAAGGTGACCGTGCACTACACGGGTAAACTTCTCGACGGCACTGTGTTCGATTCCTCCGTTGACAGAGGCGAGCCCATCACTTTTGGCCTCAACCAGGTGATCCGTGGCTGGACCGAAGGTCTGCAACTCATGACCCCCGGTTCCAAATATCGTCTCTTCATCCCCTACAACCTCGCTTACGGCGAGAACGGTGCAGGCGGCATGATCCCCGGCGGCGCCACGCTCATTTTCGATGTGGAGCTGATTTCTTTTGAATAATTTTTTTATGACGTATGATGTTAGACGTATGACGTTCGATGTTAGACGTTAGACGTTGGATTTAGGACTTGAGGTCGACTTTAGGTTAATATCTCAAGTCCTAAATCATAATTCATAAATCCAATCTTATTCGTCATACTTCATACCTCACACGTCATACGTCATACGTCGTACGTCAATAATCCCAATAATCCACCAAAATGATACTAGAGACTCAAATTGCCAATGCGTTACAAAACGCCCTGAAAAACCTCTACAACATCGACATCGAGGCCGATCCCGCCCTCGTGCAACCTACCCGGAAAGGCTTCACCGGAGACCTTACCGTGGTCGTATTCCCATGGGTGAAGGTCGCCCGAAAATCGCCCGACGCGCTCGGTGCGGAAATTGGTCAGCAACTGCTTGAAAATCTGGATTGTATCCAGGATTTCAACGTGGTGAAAGGCTATCTGAACCTGCAAATCAAGGAGGATTTCTGGCTGCAATTGTTAGAGCAAGAGTCTGATAATGAGGGTTATGGTCGTCTGGAAACTAGCGATGAGGCTCCCGTGCTGATCGAGTATTCCTCGCCGAATACCAACAAGCCGCTGCATCTTGGCCATATCCGCAACAACCTGCTCGGCCATTCCGTGTCGCAGATCTTGAAGGCTTGTGGACATCCCGTAGTGCAGGTCAACCTGGTTAACGACCGCGGTATCCACATCTGCAAGTCTATGCTGGCGTGGCTGAAATACGGTAACGGCGAAACCCCCGAAAGTTCCGGCATGAAGGGCGATCATCTCGTCGGCAAGTACTATGTCGTTTTTGATCAGCATTACAAACAAGAGCAGAAAGAGCTCATCGAGCAAGGGCTTACAGAAGACGAGGCAAAAGATAAGGCCCCGTTGATTCTGGAAGCTCGTGAGATGCTCCGCAAGTGGGAAGCGGGCGATCCGGAAGTCCGCGAACTGTGGGCGACAATGAACGGTTGGGTATATGCTGGCTTCGACCAGACCTACAACCGTTTGGGCATCCACTTCGACAAGACCTACTATGAATCTCAGACCTACCTGTTGGGCAAGAGTCTCGTGCAGGAGGGCTTGGACAAGGGCGCGTTCTACAAACACGAGGACGGCTCCGTGCGCGTGGATTTCACCGATGAGGGTTTGGACGAGAAGGTGTTGCTGCGCAAGGATGGCACTTCCGTCTATATGACGCAGGATCTCGGTACAGCCCAGCTCCGTTACGAGGAATTCCATCCGCAGAAAATGATCTACGTGGTCGGCAACGAGCAGAACTACCACTTCGACGTGCTTAAGCTGGTGTTATCCAAGAAGTTGGAGAAACCCTTCGGCGAGGCGGTCTATCACCTCTCCTACGGTATGGTGGAGCTGCCGTCGGGCAAGATGAAATCCCGCGAGGGCACGGTGGTCGATGCCGACGACCTCATGGACGCCATGTACGAGGAGGCCAAGAAAAGCACCGAGGCGCTGGGCAAGTTCCAGTTTACCCCCGAGGAGGCCGACAAACTCTACGAGATGATCGGGCTGGGTGCACTCAAGTACTTCATCCTCAAGGTCGATCCGAGCAAGAACATGCTCTTCAACCCCGCAGAGTCCATCGACTTCAACGGCAACACAGCGCCGTTCATCCAATACACGCACGCCCGCATCCGTTCGATGCTGCGCAAGGGCGCGGAGAACGGCATCGACCTCTCCGCCAACTTGCCGCAACTTTCTCTGAATGAGGAAGAAAAGACGTTAATCAACCTGCTGTACCAATATCCGAAGACAGTGCTGGCCGCCGGCGACAACTTCAGTCCCGCGCTCATCGCCAACTACTGTTACGACCTGGCCAAGCAGTTCAACCACTTCTATCAGGACACCCCGATCTTCAAGGAAGAGGACGCCGCAAAACGCCTCCTCCGCCTCAAACTCTCACGCTGGGTATCACTCGTGCTGCGCAGCGGAATGGCGTTGTTAGGAATTGAGGTACCGGAAAAAATGTAGATTATGAACGCAAAATTTGACGATTTACGGGAAAAATATCCCGTTTTTACATACGAAGGGTATGATTATGGCGTGGAAAACGGCAATTTGAACATCGTTTTCCATTTTTCGATAGGGGAGGGAATTAAGTTCTCCCCGAAGATGGTGCTGTCCGCTGGGGAGCATACTCCCGACTGGAACACCTTCGACCTCAAGCAGTTGGAAGGCATCATCTTCCATATCGGTATGATCGAGCTGATCAGCTATTGGAAATGCACTTGCAGTCCGACTATCGTGGTGAAGCCCTATTCGCTCACCGAAGACCAGCAATGGTGGTGGCGCAAGCTCTACTGGTACGGGCTGGGTGAGTTCATGTACAAGAACAGCATCGAAACCGACCATCTGCAGTTTCTGAATTTTGTATTCCCGGTTGGAACGAAGGCTTCTTCTTCGCTCTCCTACCCGAAGGCGCAAGACACTGATTCCGTGATTGTTCCCATCGGAGGCGGAAAGGATTCCGTGGTGACGTTGGAGGACCTCCGTCGCACGCGCAAGGTGGTGCCGTTCATCATCAACCCGCGCGG
>ONHS01000065.1 GCA_900317715.1 uncultured Bacteroidales bacterium
GTAAAGCTTTCACAAGCGGTTTCGGTGACGGCGGTGTGCACAGGGTTGTGAATGGTCAGGTGCAAGGTATCCACTTGAGTGCAACCGTGAGCATCTTCGTGACTGAACAGGTAGTTGCCACTCTCCGTGAATTCCGTGCCATTCCACGTGAAAGACTCGCAAGCGGTTTCGGAGACGGCAGTGTGCACTGGGTTGTAGATCGTCAGATGCAGGGTGTCCACTTGCGTGCAGCCGTGCGCATCCTCGTGTGAGAACAGGTAGTTGCCGCTTTCAGTATATTCAGTGCCGTTCCAGATGAAGCTCTCACAGGCGGTTTCGGAGACGGCGGTGTGCACCGGGTTGTAGATCGTCAAATGCAAAGTATCGACTTGCGTACAGCCGTGCGCATCTTCGTGAGAGAATAGGTAGTTGCCGCTCTCCGTGTATTCCGTGCCGTTCCAGATAAAGCTCTCGCAGGCGGTTTCGGAAACAGCGGTGTGCACCGGATTGTAGATTGTCAGATGCAAAGTATCGACTTGCGTGCAGCCGTGAGCATCTTCGTGACTGAACAAGTAGTTGCCACTCTCAGTGTATTCAGTGCCGTTCCAGATGAAGCTCTCACAAGCAGTTTCGGAGACGGCAGTGTGCACAGGGTTGTGAATCGTCAGGTGCAAGGTATCCACCTGGGTGCAACCGTGAGCATCTTCGTGACTAAACAGGTAGTTGCCGCTCTCGGTGTATTCCGTGCCGTTCCAGACAAAGCTCTCGCAGGCGGTTTCAGAGACGACAGTGTGCACTGGGTTGTGGATCGTCAGGTGCAAGGTGTCCACTTGTGTGCAGCCGTGGGCATCTTCGTGAGAGAACAAGTAGTTGCCGCTCTCGGTGTATTCCGTGCCATTCCAGATTTGCCGCTCTCGGTGTATTCCGTGCCATTCCAGATAAAGCTCTCGCAAGCGGTCTCGGAGACAGCGGTATGCACTGGGTTGTGGATGGTCAAGTGCAAGGTGACCACACTGTCGCAGCCGGCGGCGGTGGTGTACGTCCGTGCGTGACTGCCGGAGGTGGTGTACGTCTCCCCGTCCCACATGTAGCTTTCGCAGGCCGTCGCCGAGAACTCCGTGGGCTCCGGACAAGGTACGGGCTCGTTTTTCAAGAGACGGATTTGGTTCTTCGTGTTGTCCACCTTGCCAGAATAGCTGCTCGGAGCAAATGCATCGTAATTGATGTTGTCGCTGTAAATGCGGATAGCCTGACTCGGGGCAGAAAAGGCGAGGAATGGGGTGTTACTTTTGTAACTTCCTGTGTTGTCATCCACAACAATGACGATATTGTGCGTGCCGTCATAGCCGAACGGCGTGTCAAGCGTAATGGTGGTCCAAGCGTTGTCGGCGAAATAGACCGTATCGCTGAAAACCTTGTCGGCGGCGGTGACAGCAACCCAATCAGAATCATCAGAGAACACGCTCTTCGTGGTGCTCACCATATAAATATCCAAGTAACGTTTACATTCGACACCATTATTCTTGTAGAAATCAATACTCACGATATCGCCGGTATCGCCCAATTCCGAAGGGGTGTATATTTGCTGAGTAAGGGAATATTTGTAGTAGTTGTGGGTCGGCAGGTAAGCGTTGGTGGCGATTCCTGAACCGACAATCGTCTTCCGAGTGGGAGTAAAAAGGCATGTTCCGCTCCAAGTGCTTTCGTCCGCCGCACCGCAAACAGCTTTCACACGGGCATAATAATCGGTTTCGGCGGTAAGTCCGGTGATTGACAACGAAGGGGTGCCGCTCACCGTCGTTTCGGTGTAAGTACCGGCATCAAAGGTGCTGCTCGTGCCGTATTGCAACACCCATTCACCAGCCGTGCCGTTTTCATCCCAAGTTAATGTGGCGGAACTGGCATCCACCCCGCTGGCAACCAGTCTAGAAGGCTTTGGACAGGTGGGACCGTCGGCAGGCACAATATCCACCCTGATCTGATTTTTCACGTTCGGCACGTTGCCCGCGACACCTGGAGCGGCAATGTCGAAAGCTCCCGGGTTATCCCGGTATGCATAAATGGCTTTTGACGGAGCATTGAACACCAAACAAGACATGTGGGGAGAAGTGGTGTAGGTGCCTGTGATGTCGGCCACCGTGACAAGCAGGTTGGATTCGCCATCATAAACAAAAGGTTGGGTGAAAGTGATCTTGGTCCACTCTCCAGGGGTAAAGGTGACTTCTCCATTGAAAACCTCGTTATCGCTGCTCTCCGACACCCAGTCTGAGTTACTGTGAAATATCTCTTTATCCGTGTGTTGCAGATAAACGGCGTATGTCCGAGTCTTTTCTTCTCCTATGTTCTTGAAGGAGATGCTTTTGATGGTCCCCGCCGAGCCAATTTCTTCCGGGGTGTAAATCTGCTGACTGATACCATAATTATAGTAATTGTAACTGGGCAGATATGTACTGCCTGTCGTACCGCCGTCACCGATTTCTCGGGTCTCGACAGCAGAAGGCATGAACAGGCACACTGCACTCCACTGACTAACCCCATAAATGCCTCCGCAGTTGGCTCTCACGCGGGCGTAATAGGCGGTCTCCGCGATGAGATTGGACAAAAAGACAGAAGGGTTGGTAACGTTCACTTCCGTGTAGGTTCCCGCCGCAAAGCTGCTGTTGGTGCCGAATTGCAGCGTCCAACTGTTGGCGGTACCGTTCTCGGTCCAATTAAGCGTGGACGTGGTGGTGGTGAAGGCTGAACAGTACAAGTCTGTGGGTGTCGGACAGGCGACAGTTGTGGTAAAATCGACCACTTTCCAATGGCTGGTCTGTTCACTGCAAACCGCCTGCACTCGCACTTGGTAGCTGGTATTGTCCTGAAGTCCTGTAAGCGAGTAGCTGGTGGCGGTCACATTCGTTGCCAACGTGGTCCAATCCATGGAATTCGTCTTCCACTGGATATTGTAATGGTCGCCGCTTCCCATCCAAGACAAATTGGCAGAGAAGGGGGTGATGTTGGAAACCGTCAAGTTGGAAGGTGATACACAAGCGCCATCATCCACCACTTCTATGGTCTGGAAATAAGGAACATAGTTCTGGGCGAGCACCACTAGTTCGTAAGTTCCCATTTCAAGGGAGGAGGGCAATGTCAACGTAGCCGTACCACTGGCATTCGCGAAAACAGCGGAAATGAACTGGGTGGTGCCCTTCTTCAACGCGACGTATGCGTAAGGCACGGTCAGAACCGTGTAGGAGGAGCTGCTGACGGGAATATCAGCATCGCCCGTGACCGTCAGCGTGTTGGGAATGCCCAGATAAACGCGCACCGACGGGTCTCCGAAGCAGTGGTAAATCTCCCAATAGTATTTTTTCCGGGAAGAAGAAGAGGACTCCACCGACAAGTTACCTCCCTGCAAGATGCCTCCGATAGTAGAAACCCAGTTGCTGTAGGCTTCGTTGTGGGTGTGGAACAGTTTATCGTAAACGCCTAATTTAGAGGAGTTATAGCTCATGTTGGCGTTGATGGTACTGCGCACACCGACCGACCAATAGACATCCTCGTACCAATAGCTGGAGTTCGAGGCACCGATGTAGCCCATCGCACCCTTATTGGCCGCGCGCAACAGCGATTCTCCAAAGCACTCACTATCATCGAATTTACCTGAGAGACAGCAGTTTCCTATCAGCAGGCCATATTTTCCAGCATTGGTCATGGAAGAGACATGCGAGGTAGTGAATGCAGGATCGGCCCACCCCGACGAACTGCCGTGAGCCGTGTAGTTGGCGATACTCACACCCGCGTTAATTTCACTGCGAATGGTAGCGGCATCCGATGAGCAATTGTAATTGTGCTTATAAACGTTGGTGAAATGGTGGGTGGTACTGTTTGTGTTGATGTAGTAGTTGTAGATATAGTTGATTTGGCCGTCGGCATGAGTGGGCGAATAACCGTTGCCGTCCGTACCCGCGATCAGCACCGCATTGCCCAAATACGACGGGTCCGGCATCGTGTATTGCTCATACATCAAAATTTTAGCTATCTGATTGGACAACTGCGTGTTATTGGTCGCTGACAAACGGCCATAGTAGCAATCCGGGATATTGTCGTTTCCCGCAAGCGTCGCATAGTAGAGGTCCGTGACATGTCCGTTATTCGTTTCGCCTGTAAACGCCGGAAGCTGCGCCACATCGCCGATAAGCAAAAGAAACGTGGGAGCAGGATTCGCGGAAGTGGCACTGTTGTACTTATTCTGGATGAAACTCTTGATGGAAGTCGTGGTCGTCCCCACGCTGGCATCGTTGGTGTAAGCCACCTCAACGAGATAGCCCAAACGACGCTTCCAATCCGCGAAAGCAGCTAGATCCGTATTGCTGGAAAACATGGAGTTCGCAACAATCAGATATTTGATCGGCGCACTGGAAAACTCATCCTTGGAATCATCTTCCATCCTATTGATAACCAAACTGTTATCCAAATCAAAAAGGGGTGATGCCTGCTCTTCAAGACGAGTGGTCATCGCCATATCGGGGTTCACAAAGGAGAACTCCACTTCAATACGGGTGTAAATTCTAATCGTCTGTGTAACAGGATTATATTGTACTGGTGAAACATAGATGTTCGCCAAGGAGATACTACGTCGGATACCCGTCTTTTCCACACTCACCAATGGCAACGCATAGAGTTCGTTCGTATTGTAAATCAGCTGATTATATGCAAACGGCGGGGTCGTCTCACTTCTCGACACGCTCGGCTGTGAAGGGAAAAGCGGATAACGGATGCCGAGAGCAGAAGCGTCATACTCCATATATTTCGCATCGACCACGGTGGCGATCACAGAGTCGCACACAGGAATCTGCAACAATTTGGAGAGAACGGGCAGTTGCGGTTCACCCGGATTGTTCGAAATGTCATAATTTTGCATGGAAATCCGCGAAAACGTGCTTCCGTTCGCCGAAACTTCTTCCACCAACAAAGAGTCCGATTCAAACGTAATCGACACTTTTTCGTATGAATTTTCAGAAATCCGTACGTTTTGTGCGAATATATTGACACTAAAGCTTAACAACAGCGCAAAACAGAGAAATTTCTTCATAAAATATTTTGAGTTTTTTTCTGTTTATACTTTACATTAAAAAAGGCGGCAAAAATACAGATTTTTCGCGGAAATGGCAATCTATTTATTTGATATTTCAGATATTTAAGAATAATTTTCATCATTTTCCCCATCATTTTATTTTTTTTGTACTTTTGCCCCCGATTTAATGGTTATGGGTTATTGAAGCCAAAAGCCAACAGCTAACAGCCAAAAGCTAAAATAAAACAACAAACAACAAATAAACAAACAAATGTACACCAACTTTCAACAACATCTGCAAAAGGAATTGGCCGACATTAAAGAAGCCGGCTTGTATAAGAACGAACGTATCATCGCTTCTCCTCAAAGCGGTGAGATCACGCTGCAAGATGGCAGCAAAGTGCTGAACTTCTGCGCCAACAACTACCTGGGTCTCGCTAACGACCCACGTTTGATCGCTGCCGCTAAGGAAGCGATGGACACCCACGGCTACGGCATGGCCTCCGTGCGTTTCATCTGCGGTTGCTCCGACCTGCACAAGGCTTTGGAGAAGAAAATCGCTGAATTCTTCGGCACTGAGGACACTATCCTCTACGCTGCTTGCTTCGACGCTAACGGCGGTGTCTTCGAGCCCCTGCTCACCGAACAAGACGCCATCATCTCCGACGCGCTGAACCACGCTTCCATCATCGACGGCGTGCGTCTCTGCAAGGCTGTCCGCTATCGTTACAAAAACGCCGACATGGCCGACCTCGAGGAGCAACTGAAAGCCGCTCAGGCTCAGCGTTTCCGCATCATCGTCACCGACGGTGTGTTCAGCATGGACGGCAACGTTTGTCCTCTTGACAAGATTTACGAACTGGCTCAGAAATACGATGCCATGGTCATGGTTGACGAATCACACTCTGCAGGCGTGGTGGGCAACACCGGTCGCGGCGTGACCGAACGTTACAACCTGCGCGGCAAGATTGAAATCCTTACCGGTACCCTCGGCAAGGCATTCGGCGGCGCTATCGGCGGTTTCACCACTGGTAAGAAAGAAATCATCGACATGTTGCGTCAACGCTCTCGTCCATACCTCTTCTCCAACTCCATTCCTCCGATGGTGGCTGCAGCCGGTTGCAAGATGGTCGACATCATGTCCGAGACCAACGAGCTGCAAGACAAGCTGCACAGCAACACCGAATACTTCGTCGGCAAGATGAAAGCCGCCGGTTTCGACATCAAACCGACCGAATCCGCTATCTGCGCTGTGATGTTGTATGACGCTAAGTTGTCACAAGTGATGGCTGCCAAACTGCAAGAGGAAGGCATCTACGTCACCGGTTTCTACTATCCTGTGGTGCCGAAAGACCAAGCCCGTATCCGCGTGCAGATTTCCGCCGCTCACGAGCCCGCGCACCTCGACAAGTGCATCGCCGCCTTCACCAAGATCGGCAAGGAACTCGGCGTGCTGAAATAGTGAGCAGTTAGAAGTTAGAAGCTTAAGGGGAATCGTTGCGGTTCCCCTTTTTTTTTTGGCTGTTGGCTGTTGGCTGTTTGCTGTTTGCTGTTGGCCAACTGCTAACTACTAATTGCAAACTGCTAACTACACCAGCCGCATCGCCAGCAGTTCACGTCCGATTTTATGAACGGCCTCCTGAATCTTCGATGCCTGCTTCTCCGATACATACTGTCCCCTTTTGTACTGGCGCATCAGCGATGGATTGATGCCCGCCCGATCGGCCAATTTGGTCATATTGAGGTAATTGTAACAGCTCAGGAAAGAAGGGAGGTCGTATTTATACTCGAATGTGATGTTTTTCAGCTCTTCAGGAATTGGTTCCCCAGTCTCCTCGTAAGTTTCCAAAACTTCTTTTATTGTGTTCTCAAAATCAGCTTTGGCCTCGGGCACTGTATCACCAGTACCGATAATGGTGGATTGCATGTCCGGGGTGTAGATGGTGTATTGCCCATCCTTCCCCTTTTCTATCAATGCTGTAGTTCTCATATCTTTACTGTTTGTTTTTCTCAATTAATTTTAGAATCCCATCTGCTTTAGAAGTTTCGTGTAGGTCCCTACCGGCACCTCTTCAGAAACATGTCTCCCAATTATCAGACGGTTTCTATTAGTCGGATGCACATAAATGTCATGTTTCTTTCCGTGTTTCAGGAGATACCAACCGCTCGATTCTGCCAGTTTCTTAAGTTCATTCCATTTCATATCTTTTGCGCTGCAAATATATAACTTTTTTGATATATACTGAAAACGTGAGAAATTTTCAAAGTTACGCAAGAGTGTATGACGGTTCGTGCCTATAGCGTGGACTGTTGTCTATTTCTTCGTAACAAGGTTTTTCTCACGACCATCAGTCAAAGAAGTGGTGTACCAGAAGGTGCATCTTCGTATTATAACAAATCATTGGATGAAATAGAACAATTATCCAAAAAGGTTGTATGGTTTACTATCGATAATGAATATGGAAAATATAGAATAATAATGTTCTACGACAACTACAACAACCGATCTGATGGGGATGATTTATAGAATTAATCATTATAATCCAGTTATTATGAAAAAAACCATTGTTTTCGTCTTAATGTCATTTGCCACCTTCTTTACGTCAGCTCAAAAGACTTGGTTCGTTGGAGGCACAGGAAGTATTGGTTATATGGATAATTTCACCTTTACCCTCGAACCACAATTCGGTTACGAATTTAGCGATCGTTTTGCAATGGGAACTGGGATAGGGTTAGCTATGGCGGATAACGGTAATACTGTTGTCATTGGAATAGCAGAACCGTTTTTGCGTTTTTGCATATGGCACAACGAACGGATCTTTATAGACTTGAAAGCAACTGGAGGCTTGGGGTTCGCGTATCGATTTTAGTGTTTGATGTCTTTTCGCGTGTCTTGTCACGCCCCAAAACACTCACGCCCCGTACTGCAGCTTCATCCTCAGTGCGGGGTTATTCATATCTTACCCTCCCCCACCCTCTAACCGAAATTTCATCGCCCTTCATCGTTTTTCATCGCATCATCGTATCATCCCATCATCGTCCTTCATCGCCTTTCATCGCCTTTCCCCTTAAACGAAAAAAATACTACCTTTGCACTTTCAAATTCGGATCAATCAAAAATCCCCAATATGAAGAAAATTTTTATCGCAATTGCTTTGCTGACGCTGGTTTGCGCCTGTACAAAGAAACAAGAGAAGTCCGATGCGAACGTCATCGGGAAACCCGAAATCCAGGTCCAGGACGGCCGTTTCACCCCTGAGGTGATGTGGGCGCTGGGCAAGATGACCGACAAGGCGGTCTCCCCCAACGGCAAACAAATCGCCTACGCCGTCACCTATTACGACATGAAACAGAACAAGGGCAACGCCGAAATCTACCTCATCCCCAGCGAGGGCGGCGAGGCTAAACGTCTGACCACCACTGCCCAAAGCGAGTTCAACCTCGTGTGGCAAGATGACGAGACCCTGCTCTTCTGCCGCGACAACGACATCATCTCCATGGCCATGAAGAACGGTCGCGAAACCGTTATCGGCACCGTGGAGAGCGGCATCGAGGGTTTCAAACTCGCCCCGGACCACAAATCCATCGTTTACATCACGACCAAACCTGTCGTGCGCCCCAACCATCTGGAGAAGCTCTACGAAGGCCTCGACAAGACCACCGGCCGCATCAACGAGGATCTGATGTACCGCCACTGGGACAACTGGGTGGATGAATACCCGCAAATCTTCCTGGCTGAATATAACGGCAAAAAGGTGGACATCGCCAATGCTATCGACCTCATCGACAGCACTTTCGAGTGTCCGATGCGTCCGTGGGGCGGCGTGGAACAGTACAACTACAGCCCCGACAGCAAGAAAATCGCCTACACCTGCCGCAAAAAGACGGGTTACGACTACGCGCACTCCACCAACAGCGACATCTTCCTCTATGACATCGAGAAGAAGACCACCCAAAACCTCAGCGAGGGCATTATGGGCTACGACCAGAACCCCGTGTTCAGCCATAACGGCAAGTACATCGCATGGGAGAGCATGGAGCGCGACGGCTACGAAAGCGACCTGATCCGTCTGATGGTCATGGACCTCACCACGGGCGAGCGCACCAACATGTCGGAGAACTTCGACTACTACTTCACCGGCATCAGCTGGACCGACGACGACAAGGAGATCCTCGGCGTGGTCTATTACCGCGGCACCGATCAAATCTTCGCTTGCAACCGTGAAACCAAGGAATTCCGTCAAGTTTCCGGCGGTTGCCACGACGTGCACAGCTTCGAGCTGGTCAACGGCAAACTTTACGCCGACCAAGTCTCCATGCAGTATCCGTCAGAGATTTACGTCTATAACCTGACCGACAACAAGGGCGAAGGCAAGAAGGTTTCCGCCATCAATGACGACATCCTCTCGCAGGTGCGCATGGGTAAAGTGGAAGAACACTGGATCAAGACGGTCGATGGCAAGGACATGCTCACGTGGTTGATTTATCCGTACAACTACGACAGCACGAAGACCTACCCTGCCCTACTCTACTGTGAGGGCGGTCCGCAATCGGAGGTGGGCCAGTTCTGGAGCACCCGCTGGAACTTCATGGTGATGAGCGGCGCGGAATACTTCATCATCGCGCCCAACCGTCGCGGTACGGTCGGCTTCGGCCAAGCATGGACCGAGGAGATCAGCGGCGACTACGGCGGTCTCTGTATGCAAGACTACATGACTGCTGCCGACTATTTCGCAGACAACGTGAAACAAATTGACAAAGAGAGACTTGGTGCGTGCGGTGCCAGCTTCGGCGGCTACAGCGTCTATTGGCTCGCCGGTCACAACCACGATGTGAAGGGTTATAGCGACGGTCGCCGTTTCAAAGCCCTTCTCGCGCACAACGGCATGTTCAACTTCGAGCAGCAATATCTTGAAACCGAGGAAATGTGGTTCGACAACTGGGATATCGGCGGTCCGTACTGGGATTGGAACAACCCGCAGGTCAAAAAGAGCTACGCCAACTCCCCGCACCTGTTTGTCGATAAATGGAATGCGCCCATTTGCGTGATCCACAGCGAGTTCGACTTCCGCATCGTGGCATCTGAAGGCATGGCTGCCTACAACGCCGCTCAGATGCGCCACATCCCGAGCCGTTACCTCTACTTCCCCGATGAAACCCACTGGGTGCTGAAACCGCAGAACAGCCTCTTGTGGCACCGCAACTTCATCGACTGGTTCGACACGAACTTGAAGTAAGACGTTAGACGTATGACGTATGAAAAAAGCGCGGCAACTTGTGGAGTTGTCGCGCTTTTTTTGTTGGATATTGATTTAGGACTTTATTCGTTCACGCCCTCATCGCGGAGACAGCGGACGCTCAACCCATGATCTTTGGCGACTTTGCCATCAACGTGGAAAGCCCTGGAACTTTGATTGTTGATATAACGGTACCATACCTTTTCAGGATTGTCTTTGTACTCGGTACAACTCCACACAAGTGCGAAATCACCCAAACCGCATCCGCTGGGAGATCCGCCATGCAACGACCCAGCGGGCAACAGCCCGAAATGCGTGGCATTGTTCAAGCTTTGGTCGTTACCCACGGAATAGAGATATGTACTTGACCTCCAAAGCGTTGTCGAAGCAATAGCTTTGTCTATGTAACGGATGTCATCACCAACCACATATTCGGGATGGCTACTGATGGTGTCTGCGAATTCTTTCCATTCCGAGTCACTGGGCACATGCCAGCCGTTCGGACAAATCCCCTGTACACCGCTGGGGTTCGCATCGCTGCTAAACGCTCCATTCATCACCGCTGGCCAGTTGTAAAGATAGCCATAAACCTCAACATCTGCCGTCCCAGCATCTGGAACATACCGGTAAGGTGCTGTGGTGGTGAAGTACGAAATGGAGTATCCTTCTGTCAACGGAATTTCCTCCCCGTTGGCATAATGGGTGGTAACCAGATTTTCTGCCATCCACACCTGATTGCCAATGACCACCGCATCATAACGGTTCCCGTCAAAATCGGCAACCGCGTTGTGAATCACAGTCCCCGTAGGCAGAAAAGCAGCCGTGGTATCCGTGTTATCCTCGTTGCCTCCAGACGGATTTACCGGTGGATTGTCCTCCGGTTCCTCAATAGGCTCCTTATGACAGGAAGACAGAAACATTGCGAGTGACACCCCAAAAGCCAAAACTATAAGCCAAAATTTGTTATAATTCATAATTCACAATTCATAATGCATAATTAAATTCATAATTCATCGTCCTCATTCATCGTCCTTCATTCTTCATTCTTCATTCATCATTCATCATACGTCACACGTCTAACGTCTTACGTCACATTTCCCGCACCGACACTGCAAATCCCCCGCACGGCGCCATCTTCAGTTTCAAGACGCTTTTGCTCGTCACCACTTTCTTGGTGATGGTGTAAGCCTGCGGATTGTATTCCAATTCTGAATTTTGAATTCGGAATTCGGAATCATCAGGGAGACCGCAAGCATCCTTTGCATCGGTGTAAATGACAGCCTCATATTTCACGCCGGGCTTCAGGAAATCGAGTTTTACGGTGACCTCGCGGGCGTTCTCGTCGGTGATACCGCCGACATACCACACATCGCGCGGGTTTTGTAGAGACGCGCCATGGCACGTCTCTACGGTGTCGGGAATGGCATACACAAACCGTGTGGCATTGGAAATCACCCCTCTTTTGCCGTCAGCCAACGTACCGACACCTTCTGCTGCCTTGTTCAATGTAGAAATCTTCGGGTGACGGGCGGTCACGATGTAATCCCCAGGTTCTGCCATAATGTAGATGCTGGTGTCCCAATCAACGGCCACATCCTTGATGAACTGGAAGGCGTCCATATAGGGCTCGTAATGCTCAGGGAAGTCGGCTGCCATCTGCAACGGCGAGTAGAAGGTAACGTAAAGTCCCAATTGGTTGCAGATGGTGTGATGCATCTTCTTTCCCCACGACACGATTTTGCCCATGTCGGGTTCGAAAATGCCGGGGGTGTAGTCCATCGGGCCGCCCTGCAGACGAGTGAACGGCAGGATGGAGGTGTGTCCAGGATGGATGCGCTCGCGGAACTCGGTGCCCATCGCACTCTCGTTGCCAATCATGTTGGGCCAAGTGCGATACAAACCGGTGGGACGTACCGCCTCGTGCGAGTTGACCATAATGTGGTGCTTGGCGGCCTCCACGATAGCGTAATGATAGTGATTATTGATAGGCTGGCTGTAGTGACCCTCGCCAAACGGGATGATGGTGCCCACATAACCGCCCTTCACGGCATCGTATCCGTACTGGTTCATCAGCGTGTAAGCCTGCTCCATCCAATGCTCGTAGTTGATAGTGGAAGCGCTGCTCTCGTGGTGCATGATGAGGCGGATGCCCTTTTCGTGGGCGTATTTGTTCAGTGCGGGCAGGTCGAAATCGGGATACGGTGTAAGGAAGTCGAAGACGAACTCCTTCTGTTTACCGTACCAGTCTTCCCAACCGATATTCCAGCCCTCGATGAGCAGTCCATCGAAACCATTGGCAGCGGCAAAGTCGATATAACGGCGCACATTGGCATTGTTGGCACCGTGGGTGCCGTTAGGAGTGGCGTGAACGTAGTCGGTTTGACCGAGCTTCACCGACGGGAAGTCGTCGGTGTAGCTCCAAGTGCTCTTGCCGGAAATCATCTCCCACCACACACCCATGTACTTCACGGGGTGGATCCAGGAGACATCCTCCAAAGCGCATGGTTCGTTGAGGTTGAGAATGAGGCGGGAAGCGAGTACATCGGTGGCCTTCTCGCACACCATGATGGTGCGCCAAGGGGTATGGCAAGGGGCCTGGATACGGCCTTTGTAGCCAGTAGCATCCGGACACAACCACGCACGGAAGGTGTATTTTGGCTGTTGGCTATTGGCTTTTAGCTGTTGGCGAGGAACAGAGGAAAGAGTATCCCAAGGGTTAATCGATTGGGAATCCAAAAAATCGAGGTGCATGGTCGGATAGTCGAGGGTGGCGGCCTCGTGGATGTTGAGGTAGAGGCCGTCGTCGGTCTTCATCTGGATAGCCGTCTGCACGCCCGTTTTCGAGAACGCGGTCCACGGCCAGCCGCCGTTCTTATGGCTCACATCCCACAAACTGCGGATCTCCGACAGTTTCGACTGCGTGTAGTTGTACTCCTGCGTGTCGTAGTCGCCGGGAATCCACCACGCGGTGTGGTCGCCGGTCATCGCGAACTCGGTCAGTTCCTCCTTGATCCAGAAGCAGACCAGCGCATTGTAGATGTTTCCCGGGTACAGCTTGGCGGGCAGCAAGTCAGGAAATTCGTAGCGGAAGCCCAAGCCGTCGTTGTAGAGACGGAAGCGGATCTGCATCACGGTAGGCCGTTTCTCTGTTGAGTGGTCCATGCTCGCCACAGAGCCCACAGGCTGTTCCAACGTCACTAACAACTCGTTGTAGTGGTTGCGGATGCGTGCCTCCTCGCCCCAAACAGGCTCCCACGTCTCGTCGAAGCTGCTAAATTGCTTGTCCTTCAACACGAAAGCATGGGCAAGGTCTTCGCGCCATTCGAGGATGAAGCCCATTCTGGAAGCCAACACCACGGGCTTGCCGTCGCGGAACAACGAATAGGTGGGCACGCCGTCATCCGTAAGCACAAACCTCAGCTCCAACTTCTGGTCAGGACTTTTCAAAACAAGTCCATCAGCCTGTTTTGCAGGTGTTTCAGTCGTTTTTGAAACGCCGAAAAGCGGCATGCACAGCACCGCAATCCATATTATAATGGCAGAGTATATATTTTTCATAACACTATAGATTGAGTAATTGCTAAAATAATTGTGGATTAGTGTAGAGACGCCATATTATGACATCTCCACACTCCGCATCTCACCCTAATGCCTATTCCAACGTCTTCACCGGGAACGTGAAATAGGTGTTCGGGAAGGGCTCGTCCTTCAGGGTGAAGTGCCACCATTCGCTGCCGAGAGGTTTGAAACTGCGACCGGCGGGACTGGAGCTGTTGTTACCCGTGTATTGGCCTGTATTCGGATTCCCGCAGAAATCGGGATGGCTCTCGGAACCGAACCAATCGAAGGTGCCGCCCATATCGACCTCTTTTTCGGTGCGCATGTCGAAGAGGGTCAAATCGACTGTGGATCCGCGGGTGTGGCCGCTCTTTTCCATGATGTATTCCAATTCGAAGAGTTTGTCGCGGGGCACGTCGGGATAAAAGTAGGGCTTCATCAGCGTGTCGGTGATGTCAGCGGCCCAACGCACGAAGTGGTCAACGGCGCACTGCGGACGGTAAGCGTCGTAAATCTTGAGTCGGTAGCCCATCTTCAGCAGGTCTTCGCTCACGGCGCGGAGGCTGTCGGCGGCGCGGCGGGTCATCAGCGCCACAGGTTCCTGATAGCCATCAATGCGCTTGCCCACGAAGTTGTAGGTGCTGTGGTAGCGGATTTCCAAAATGGCAAGCGGAACGGCATCTGCGAGGTTCACAAACTGGGAAGCATCGTCGGCGGGCGACATCTTTCCCGTCAAACGCTTGAACTCGTCTTGAGCCTTTGCGAGCTGTGCGAGGAATTCCGGACTGGTGTGCAAGCGAGCGAGGCCAATGGATCCACCGAGACGGCTGGCATCCACATCGCTCTGCCAGTGGGCGCCCACGATGACGCGGCTTTCGCCGTACATGTAGCCGCGAGCCATGATGGCGTTGGCGTTGTCGGGGTTGACCTCGGAAAGCAGAAGAGCCCCCGCATAGCCGCGCTGGCTGTGTCCTGACGGATAAGAGCCTTCGTTTCTCAAATCGGCCTCCTCATTCACCGTGTACATGTGCTCCTGGAAGCGCACGAACGGGCGTTTGCGCATGTAATAGGCCTTCGGTTCCACGCGCATCTGGTCGATGGTGGAAAGGCTGTTGACCACCAGCTTGTAAATTTCGGGGGTGCCTTCTTTCGAGATCTTCAATCCGAAAGGCACGCTGAGTTCGTCCATGAGGGCGTCGAATGACCAAACGGCGTCGCGCACGGCAATGGCAGTGCGGGCCGCGTCGTTCCGTTGCGTTTTGCCCCACATGTAGCGCATGATGTCGTGGGCAAAATCCTCCCCAATGGTGTCGGGCGGTGCCGGCAGACAATAGATGAGGTTCGGTAGCTCTTTCGTGTCGAAATAGAGCGTGACGCTATCGTTTTGCGCCTGGGTGCGCAAACTGCCGCAAAGCATAATGACGGCAAAAGAGACAGTAAGAATCCGTTTCATATTTTTTGTGTTTATATTCTAAACAGCCAAAAGCTAACAGCTAAAAGCCAAAAGCCAACACCTAATTCTCCGCCACATGCCCCGTGTTCACCAGCCATTTGCCGGCTTGGGTGAGGAAGGGCTCGATGAGGTCGTAGGAAATCACGCACGCGGGAAGACCCGCAGCATAACAGGAGATCTCGTACTGCTGATAGATGAACTCCACGCCGTCTTCACGAAATACGGGCGCGTTGACGGGCAACGGGAAGAAGTCGTTGTTCTCCATCGTCAAAGCGCCTTCAAACTGCTCTTTGTCCGCATCGAAATACTGCGTGAAGATGTTGTCCTTCACCAGCTCGGTCAGCTCGTCCATCGATTCTGCACGGAAGATGTCGTAGTCGATGCGGCGGCCGTCGGATTTACGGAAGGTCTGTCCCTGCATCAGATACCAGCCGTGCGCACCCCCGGAGTAACCCTCCTGCGTGTAAAGGTAGCTGACATAGCGGTCGGTCTCGTGCATCTTCTTGATTTTAATATCTTTGTAGCAAGCGATATCGGGGACCGGAGGCATATCGGGGATGATATTCTCCTTGAAATCAGCTAGCGTGGCCTTTTTGTAATGGTCCATCATCTGGGCGCCGTTTTCGGCTTCACCTTCGTAGGTACCGCCCAACTGCTCCGACATCCACTCTCTAATATTGTTGATCACAAAGAAGTTGCCAGACTCCGGAAAATCCAAGTCGAATTTCACGGTGCCCGTCACCCCCTTCACCGTCACGGAGTCGGCCAGCGCCATCGGACGGGTTTTGATTTCCGCCGGGGCAATCTGCGACAGCGAGGTGAGCGTGTTCAACGCATGGGTGTCAATCTTCGTTTTGCATGTGACAAACGCCACTACCAAAACACAAAGGATTCCAACTGCTAAAAGGGATTTCTTCATAACAATTATTATTATTTTGAATGTGCAAAATTACATTTTTTTGCTAATAACTATTAACCACTAGCTATTGGCTATTAGCTGTTAGCTATTGGCTGGCTATTGGCCGTTAGCTGTTGGCCAACAGCCAAAGGCCAACAGCCAACAGCCGAACTACCAATTCTTCCGGATACACCGTACACTCAATCTATCCGTCTTACGGCTATCCGTGTTGAGGATATCATCGCAATAATAGGAGATGGTGCTGCTGGAGGCGGTGCTGCTGCCGATAATAGTGCTACCCGCATTCACATCGGAATGCCAGATGTGAGAACCCGTCATCAAGTCTTCGTAACGGCTTCTTTCAGTGCTGTACCAACCACTACCGCGCGCATTGAAGCCCGTGTTCGGCAAGGTGCCTTCGTAGCCACTCAACCAGTACTCAGTACTCACGTCTTTCAGTGCACCCGTACTACCAGCGGTGAGATTCAACAGGTCAAAGTCAGCCGCGCTGCCCACGCCCCAACCGTCAGGACAAATACCCTGTACGTAAGGCTGACCGTTGTCATCCAGTCTGGTTTGAGGAACAGCGTCGTCAGCGCCCTCTGCCACACCTACAGCAGTGTACCAAGTGTAGAGATAGCCGAACTTATCGACATTGTCAGCATCGTCACCGTATGCCGAGTGATTACCGGTTGCCCAACGCATGTTCTCCGTGAGCCAACATTGAGAACCAACACTCACCGCATTGTAGGTGTAACCCTGCCATGTAACGCCTGTACAAGGCTTGATTTCCACGATGACCGTCTGGTCGCAGGTGGCCACCACATTGCCGCAGTCATCCAACAACGACCAGGTAACCGTATGCGTACCGACACTCATCGGGTTGAGAGAGGCCAGATTGTTGGTCACCGTGTAGTGGCCCGCAGCGACATTCATCACCGTAGGTGTTCCGCTAAGGGTAACCTCCATCTCGTCCTGAGTACGGTCAACCAATTGGAATGTCTCCGTCGGAGGACAGATGAATCCAGTGGCTGACGTCACGGTCAACACACCGTTCACATACGTGATCGCATAGTTGGTCGTGACATCCTCGTCGTCGCCATTCTTGATGACGGCACCGCTCGGGATGTTTTCGATGCTACCCTTACACAACTGACTGCCCGCAACATCACAAGAAGCCAGATGATCGGTAGTTGCAAGCTCACCTGTCGTAATACTGTAGCCACTGTTGGTAAGCGAAGTTCCATCGTAAGGTTTCGTATCCGAAGCCGCCGTAATCGTGATGGCCTTCGGAGCGATACTCAGTTTCACATCGAAGCTAGGCATATAGTTGGCCGTCATCACGTCAGAGGATGCATCCACGATAGAGAAGCCACTCTTATAGATGACACCTGCCGCCATCAGAGCCTGGAAGGAGCCGTCGTTGTTTTCGTACTCGCCCACATTCGCGCTTTCCGTCCACATCTCACCCGTAGCCAATACATGACCGTCCAAGAGGCCCGTCACATGTAACTGATCCGCGGTGACGTAGAATACCGTTCCATCGTATGCCTTCGTGGAGTCGAAAGCGATAGAGAACGTCTTCTTGCTCACGGAGAGTGTTCCATTGATCACCGTGATGCAGTAGTCGGACTCATCCACACCGGACGGGAAGGCATAATCAAAGGTATTGCTTACGCTTCCTGCATTAGTGAGGGATGCGAAGTTACTGAAGGTCGGCGTTTCACCCGTCAGGAAACCATCGCCTGTCATGGTGACCGTCTCGCTCGTCAGGGCTTCACCGTCGTAAGTCTTACCGCCATCAGCACTGATAAGCGTATCCTTACGGCAGGTCACGTGCATCGTGAACTGACATTCCTCCATCACTTGGCTCGTGGTGACCGCACGCACCTTCACCGTCTTCGTGCCTTCGCTGACATGCGTCACTGAAGGAGGCGTGGTGCTCCATGCACCACCATCCACACTGTATGTGATGGTAACCTCATCGGTGGTGGCCGAAGTAACATGAGCCGTCACTTGCGGGACAAGCGGCGTACCATCATACACACGGGTAGTATCACCGTCGGTCGGGCACTCCAGATACAAGACCGATTCGATGACCTTCAACACTCCTTCGTTCTTGTTCACGGTGTACCAGCACGTCACATCATTACCGGAAGCATCATTCACAACCACAACGGCCGTATTGGGAACATCTCCCTCTGCAACTTCCGTCACAACTCCCGTCACCGTCACGGTGGCTTGATCACCGTTCGGCAACGTGACGGTGGTGCCGCTGGGTTGATCCATCACGGACACCGTTCCGCTTGTCAGACTGAAGTACGGAGCACTATGGCTCTGACCATTATAGTTCCACGAGCTGCTCGGTGTAGTAACCGTAATCGCATCAGGAACCGTAATCGTCACCGTAGCCGCATCCGAAATGCGACCGCAAAGATCCTTGGCCGTCACGGTAACGGTCTGTTCCGCCGTCACCGTCGTACCAGCCGCAGGAGATTGGGTGATTTCAAAGTCAGTAGCGACGGATGTACAGTTATCGGAGGTGCTGTTCTGGACCATGGTGGTCAGATCCGGCACCGTATAGACACAGTTGTTCAAAGCGTCATGCGTGCGGGACGCCTGCATAGAAGCAATCCACGTGGAAGCCGACGTGTTGATCACAGGCTTAATCGTGTCTTTGATCTGATACGTGAGTTTCCATACGCTTGCATGCGCATTCGTGCAGTCGTTGTACGTATAGCTGAAAGTCACCGTACCCTCACAACCGTTGAACACAGTGTCGTTAGCCGTCAACACCGGTGTAACAATATCGTGACAGTTGTTGGTCACCACCGGCGGCACAGGCATTGCCACATCGGCCAGGCACTGCACCTTCACGATGCTATCGGCTGGCAAAGCAAACGTCTCAGGTGAAATATGATAGGTATATTTCCAAGTATGGGTGGTATCATTCACCTTGTAAGAATAATGATAGACCTGCTCACCGCAGCCTACGCTATGATGCACCGTAGAGTCAAGATGGAATATGGAAGCGTTTCCGCAAACCTCAACCGTCGGGGTGGCGGGCTCGAAGACATCCGACAGACAATATACCGTGGTGTCCTTGTCGGCGATCGGCTGGAACGCCTCCGGAGCGACGGTATAGACATACTGCCACGGGAACGTTTGGCCAGAGCAACTTCTGTAAACAAAGTAATAGGTAACGGTACCATGGCCGTTTGCCAGGAGGTCAACCTCCGGCAATCCGTTCGTTTCAGCGACGACCTCACGTCCACAAGCATCCGTCACCGTGCTCGGCACCGGCTTCACCGTATCACCCACACATGCGATCGTGGAAGCACCTGCCGCCGGCAACACCAAATCAGGCGTTTCAATCACGTAAGTGAACGTCCACTGATGCGTGTGTCCGAAGCAATCCCTATAGTGGAAGATGTAATTCACACTACCATCGCACTCAGGAATATCGGTCACCGTGGTATCGGCCGGAGTCAGCACCTTACCGCAAGCATCCGTCACAACGGGCGATGTCGGCGTGGTCATAGCAGATGCACAAGCCACCGTATCGCGACCATTCGGTGCCTCAATCGTGAAATCTTGAGGTTCGAAATGAACCGTGTAATTCCAAGTGTAAGGTTGACCGTTGATCTCATACTGGTAGGTGAAGGTCGTATCACCGCAGCCATCATAAGAAGCACTCGTCGAAACTAGCGTCAGCGTAGCTTCATGACCGCAGCTCACGATCACCGGCAATCTCGGTTCCTGCAACTCAGACGGACAATGAATCGTGGTGTCTTTGTCCGCCACAGGAGAGAACGATCCAGGAATCACATGGCGAGTCAATGTGTAAACAGAATCATGTCCCGCACAATCCGTGTACGTGTAACGATACACCACCGTTCCCGTGCCAAGTACCACCGTATTGAGGGTGTCTTTAGGCACTGGCACAATGACATTGTCGCATGCATCCGTGATGGAAGCCGGGGTGATACCCGTAGCATCTTCCACACACGACACGGTATCCACCTCGTCCATCGGAACACCGGCGATCACGCTCGGCAATGCAACGTTGTAGGTGAAGGTCCACGTCGTATCATTGCCATTACAGTTCCGATAGGTGTAAGTGAATGTTCTGGTTCCGGAACAATGACTGATATTCGTGGTCACCACAGGAGTTCCCACGAGTTGACATTCTGTTCCACAAGCATCGGTCACTTGAGGTTTCACGATATTTTCCTCAACGGCAGCATTTTCGCAATACACATCCGTCTCCGTTGCCACATCGGTAACGGCGAAGTGGCTGTTCTTGATCACAATTCTCTGTTGAACCGTATTGCTGTTGTGACACTTGTCGCTGATGGTGTAAGTTCTTACCACAACCGTGCTGCAAGTAGTAGATTCGATGTTGTAGTCGGAGGAGAGCGTCATCAACTCAAGAGCGGTGCAATTATCGCTGATGCTTATGCTGCTCAAGGAATTGAGATCTGCCACGGAAGTGTATGCCGCAGGAGCGTCTTCATAGCCGCAACCGTTCACAACAATTTCGGGCAGCGTGCCGTTGATCGCAGGACGTGTCGTATCTTGCACGGTCACTACCGTTTGAGCCGTCGTGCTCTTACAGCCATAGTGGTCAACCACATTCAGGGTCACCGCATACTCCTTGTTGCAATCAACATCAGGAATGGTGACGGTCGCAACGTTGGTTCTTTCGCTCACCGTGGTCGGGTTCGTGCTGACGAACGTCAAATCACCGCCCCAAGTGTACATATAGTCGGCTGTCGTTTCGGTGGTATTGCCCGTAATGTTGATCGTACCCGCACTCGGACAAACCGCATCGGCTAGAGCCACTATCGAAGCTTCCGGCTGCGGTCTCACATGGACAAGCTGTTGCGCTCTCGATGTGCAACCATCCGCGACGACGGTAAGGTTCACCCTCTTATCGCCCACCGATGACCATTGGACTTTGATGGTTGATGTGCCCTCGCCGGACAACACGGAACCGCCATCCACAGACCACTGGTAAGTAGCGTTATCTACTGACGCAGTCTGGCTGATGGTGAGCTCGTTGTTGATTTCCGACGTGCTGACACATACATTCTCGCCACCACTGATGACAGGGACTAAGGTATCCTTCACCGTCAAAGTCACAATGATGGTACTATCGCAATGATATTGAGAAGCGAGGGTTCTGGAAATGGTATGAACGCCTGAAGTGGTCAACGTCGTGTCGAAACCATATTCTTGGAATGGAGCACCCAAACAAACCGCAGCCGTCAGACGGGTGGTATCCAGTTCGCGTACATACAGGTGCAACTCTGCGATGCTGTCGCAAAGGTTGCCGCTTCTTCTAATCGTATCGTAATGAACACCCGTGGTCGTGAAGACACTGTCTCCGAAGTGGTAGCTTTCACCCTGGCAAATCTCTTCGTTCAAGATTTCCCGTGTGTAGTCTTCCACCGTCAAGGTCATCGTCACCGTACTGTCACATCCGTTGATGGTCTGCAGCGTGGCTTCCTTGACATCTGCTTCGGCGAACCACACACCGTTCCATTCGTACGGCAGCTGGCTAGCGCACACGGACTTGGCATCCGTCACGTCATAACTCGGGTTCACCAAGAGGGTCAGTTTATAGACACTGTCGGAACCGTTGACGGCATGCAGGCTGTCCCAAACGATATGCGTTCCGGCTGTGGTCGGAATTTCCACACTGCTGTGGTCTGTCCATACGTAAGGCGCACCCTCACAAGTCGTGTCGGCCTCCTCAAAGTAATAGGACGCGTTCACCGTCAGGGTCAGTTTATAGACGCTGTCGCAACCGTTGATAGTCTGCAAGCTATCCCATACAATGTGCGTTCCCATTGTGGTGGAAATTTCCACACCGCTGTGACCTGCCCACACGTAAGTAGCGCCCTCGGTCGTCGTGTCAACCTCTTCATAGTAGTATGTCGGGTTCACCGTCAAGTGCAACTCTGCGATGCTGTCGCAAAGGCCGCCGCCTCTTGTAAGCGTATCGTAATGGACACCTGTGGTCGTAAAGACACTGTCTCCGAACTGGTAACTTTCGCCCTGACAAATCTCTTCATTCAAGATTCCCCGTGCGTAGTCTTCCACTGACAAGGTCATCGTCACAACACTGTCGCAACCGTTGATGGTCTGCAGCGTTGCTTCCTGGACTCCTGCTTCAGTGAACCACACACCGTTCCATTGGTACGGCAGCTGGCTTGCGCACACGGACTTGGCATCCGGCACGTCAAACTTCGGATTCACTAAAAGAGTCAGCTTGTAAACGCTGTCGCAGTGGCTGACCGTATGCAGGCTATCCCAAACAACGTACGTTCCAGCTGTGGTCGGAATCTCCACATCGCTGTGACCTGCCCATGCGTAAGGAACACCCTCGCAAGTCGTGTCAACCTTTTCGTAGTAGTACTTCGGATTCACCGTCAGGATCAGCTTGTAAACGCTGTCACAATTGTTGACTGTACGCAGGCTATCCCAGACAATGTGCGTTCCGGCCGTGGTCGGAATCTCCACTCCGATGTGACCTGCCCATGCGTAAGGAACACCCTCGCACGCGACGTCAGCCTCTTCGTAGTAGTATGTCGGGTTCACCGTCAAGTGCAACTCTGCAATGCTGTCGCAAAGGCTGCCGCTTCTTGTAAGCGTATCGTAATGGACACCGGTGGTCGTAAAGACACTGTCTCCGAACTGGTAACTTTCGCCCTGACATATCTCTTTGTTCAAGATTTCACGTGCGTAGTCTTCCACTGTCAAGGTCATCGTCACAACACTGTCGCAACCGTTGATAGTCTGCAGCGTTGCTTCCTGGACACCCGCTTCGGTGAACCACACACCGTTCCATTGGTACGGCAGCTGGCTTGCACACACGGACTTGGCATCCGGCACGTCAAACTTCGGATTCACTAAGAGAGTCAGCTTGTAAACGCTATCACAATTGTTGACTGTACGCAGGCTATCCCAAACAATGTGTGTTCCAGCCGTGGTCGGAATCTCCACTCCGATGTGACCTGCCCATGCGTAAGGCGCACCCTCGCAGGTCGTGTCGGCCTCTTCGTAGTAGTACTTCGGATTCACCGTCAGGGTCAGCTTGTAAACGCTGTCGCAGTGGCTGACCGTATGCAGGCTATCCCAAACAATGTGCGTTCCAACCGTGGTCGGAATCTCCACACCGCTGTGACCTGCCCATGCGTAAGGAACACCCTCGCACGCAACATCAGCCTCTTCGTAGAAGTATGTCGGATTCACCGTCAAGTGCAACTCTGCGATGCTGTCGCAAAGGCCGCCGCCTCTTGCAAGCGTATCGTAATGGACACCCGTAGTCGTAAAGACACTGTCTCCGAACTGGTAACTTTCGCCCTGACAAATCTCTTCATTCAAGATTTCCCGTGCGTAGTCTTCCACTGTCAAGGTCATCGTCACAACACTGTCGCAACCGTTGATGGTAGCCAACGTTGCTTCCTTGATACCCGCTTCATTGAACCACACGCCGTTCCATTGGTACGGCAGCTCGCTGCTACAAATAGAGCGGAAATCGTTCACATCGTACGTCGGATTCACCGTCACCGCCTGCGAAGCGTGGCTTACGCAGTGAGAGAGATTATTCTCAATGGTGAACATCACGGAATAGTCACCCGCCGCAGGGTATCTCAAGCTGATGGTCTTGTCGGCCATACCACCGCCCGTCATCACAGGATTGCCCGTGTAGCTGATCGGACAGGTTGCCCGCCGTCTCGCTCACGACCACATCACCGCCCAGACAAACAGGTGTGTTGCTTGTCAGCACAGGCACCAACGTGTCGTTCACCGTGATGGTGATGGTCTTCGTCTTGTCAGTAGCGTCGCAGCCAGTATTGCTGGAAGCAGTTACCGTATAAACATAGTTGCCCGCTGCGTCGGGTGCACCACTGATGGTGTCGGTGCCGTCGGCTGCAGTGATGCTCAGACCACTTGCAAGCGACAACGCATTGACAGTGGAGTTCTTATAAACCACAGGTATCGGTTCTATAGCCTGACCAAGACAGAGGTTCTGTGTTTCATTCTCCACAATCAATTTCACCGTGTCTTTCACCGTTAATTTGAACGAGAAGGTCTTGTCGTAAGCGGCACATCCCGTGTTGCTCGTAGCTTTGATGGTGTATGTTGTTTCCGGCAGGGTTGCAACGGGCTTGCCCTTGATGGTGTCTTTGCCCAAACCATGGCCAGTCAGTATCACACCTTCCGGCAACACAGGTGCCACGGAGATTACCGTATTGCTGTATTCAATATCAATGTCGTTGATAGCGTTTCCTAGACACAGAATTTGGTCGGAGGATGCAACGGACAGTTTCACCGTGTCGTGCACTGTCACACGTGCCACGCCCATGCTGTCGCTCGAACAGTTGCCTGTCACCTTCACACTGAACATCGTGTCGCTGGCTGCATCAGCTGTACTCGGTGTGTAGCGGCTGTCTGTTGCTCCGTCTATAGCCACGCCGTTTGCGTACCATTGGTAGCTATAGCTGCCGTTACCACCCGTTGCCAACACGCTCAGCATTTCTGCCACCATGTCTTTGCAGTAGGCCGTGTCTTCTCCGACTGTGGTTACCACTTGTAACGGATAAACTCCGATATGAGCCACGAACACGCTGTCGTCACCACAACCGTTATCCACCTTCACACTGTAGTCATGTTCTCCCGCCTCTCCGGTCGTCGGAGTGTAACTACCGCTGGTAGCTCCACTGATGAGTGCTCCGTCCTTGTACCACTGGATGCGAGCAGGATTGATGGAACCGGATGTCACACTCACAACAAGAGCGTCAGACTCGCTATTCAAACAATAGTTCTTGCTGGTATTGTCGTTGTTCAACGCAAATGCAGGATACACCGTCACATCAGCCACCCCGACAGAGTCGTTGCCACAGCCATTGTCCACTTTCACGGAATAACTGTATTCTCCCGCAACATCAGTAGTCGGAGTGTAGCTGTTGCTGTTCGCGCCGCTGATGGCCACGCCATTTTTGTACCACTGGAAGTGCGCCGGGTTGATGGAACCATTGGTCACGTTCACCGTCAACTCCTTCGCTCCCACATTCAGACAATAGTTCGTATCCGTATTGTTGCCCGTTAATGCGAATGCAGGATAAACCAAGATTTCCACCGTTTCCGTCTTGTTGTAAGCGGTGCAACCGTTGGTGCTTTCAGCCGTTACCGTGTAAGTGTAAGCACCGGCATCCGAAGGCACTCCTCTGATGCTGTCCTTACCTGCCCCATGTACAGTCAGTTCGAGACCCTGTGCAAGAGTCGGTGTCACGTGAAGCACGGCGTTGCTATACTCAAACGGCACAGCTGTGATAGCATTGCCCAAGCATACCTCTTGTGCCAATCCGCTGGCCTGCAGCTTCACCGTGTCGTTCACCGTCAAGTGCAACTCTGCAATGCTGTCGCAAAGGCCGTCACTTCTTGTAAGTGTATCATAATGGACACCCGTGGTCGTAAAGACACTGTCTCCGAACTGGTAACTTTCGCCCTGACAAATCTCTTTGTTCAAGATTTCACGTGCATAGTCTTCCACCGTCAAGGTCATCGTCACTGTACTGTCGCAACCGTTGATGGTCTGCAGCGTTGCTTCCTGGACACCCGCTTCGGTGAACCATACGCCATTCCATTGGTACGGCAGCTGGCTTGCGCACACAGACTTGGCATCCGTCACTTCATATCTCGGGTTCACCGTCAGTTGCATACCGTGGGTCTTGCTTGCGCATCCCTGGCCACTGACCGCAGTGATCGTGTAGTTGTAGATTCCTGACAGTGCCGGGGTACCGCTGATAGTGTCGGTGCCGTCGGCTGCAGTGATGCTCAGGCCGCTCACCAACGGAAGCGCAGTGATGGTAGCGTTCGTGTATGTCACCGCTATCGGATCGATAGCCTCTCCGAGACAAACCACCTGCATCTCGTTCTCCACAGTTAACTTCACCGTGTCGTTCACTGTCAGACTGAACGAGAGGGACTTGTTGGCACAGCCATCGGCATTGGTAGCTGTGATGATATAATCGGAAGCCGCCTGGAACGCGACTGGCGTTCCGAAGATGGTGTCTTTGCCAAGACCATGATGAGTCATGGTCAAACCTTCTGGCAGTTCAGGTGAAACAGAAATCGTAGCATAGCTGTACTCAATAGGCACGGCGGTAATCGCATTGCCCAAGCAGATCGCCTGCGTAAGGTTGGCAGCCACCAAACGAGCCGTGTCGTTCACCGTCACCGCCTGAGAAGCGTGGCTTACACAGTGGGTGAGGTTGTCCTCTACGGCGAACATCACGGAATAGTCACCCGCCGCAGGGTATCTCAAGCTGATGGTCTTGTCGGCCATACCACCGCCCGTCATCACAGGATTGCCCGTGTAGCTGATGCACAGGCACCAACGTGTCATTCACCGTCACCATTGCGCTGGCGCTGTTTGTACAGCCATTCGCATTGGTCACCGACACCGTGTAGGAGGTAGTGGCAGCCGGACTAACCGTGGTGTCCACGTTCGTGCCGCCGTCCGGCCACAAGTAGCTGTACGGAGCAGCGCCACCGCTCACCACGGCAGTCAACTTCGTATCAGTGCCGACACATATCGTCTTGTTGCTCAAGATTACAACCGGCAAACTGTTCACCGTCACCGTCGTGGTGGCACGTCCAACACAACCGGTCACGTTGTCGGTCATGGTGAAGTTCACCTCATAGTTACCTACTGCAGCATAGAGCAACGTAATCGTGCTGTCGTTAACAGCGCCGTCCGTCACGTCGGGCGTGCCGCTGTAGGTTATCGCATAATAGTATCTGCCCTTGTTGCCCACCGTCTCGCTCACCGTCACTGGGTCGCCCAAACATACCGGCGAAGTGGTGACCAACGTCGGAACGAGCGTATCCGTCACGGTCACACTGGTCGTAGCGTGGCTGACACATTGGGTAGCATTGTTCGTTAAAGTATAGCTGAATTGGTAATTACCTGCCTTGATGTAATTGACTGTCACCGTACTGTCGGCGAGGTCACCAGGAGTCACGCTGTCCGCTTTGGTGTAGTTAATCAAGTAGGTATAACCGCTCTTGTTGCCCGCAATATCGCTTACGGTCACAGGATTGCCGAGACAAACCGGTGAGTTCGTAACCAAATTAGGCACAATCGTGTCATTCACGGTCACCATCTTCACGACATGGCTTTCACAACCCGTTGCCACATTCGTCAAGGTGAAGTGGAATGCATAAACACCCGCCGTCGTGTAGGTCACCGTCACCGTGCTATCCGTGTAAGCATCCGTTGTGGTGCCGTCAGCTTTCGTATAGCTGATGTTGTAGTGATAGCCACTCTTGTTGCCCGCCGTCTCGCTCACGGTCACAGGTTCACCCAGACAAACCGTCGCGTTCGCCGGGTTGGTCATCACCACAGGCACCAGCGTATCCATCACATTCACACTCGTTGAAATGTGGCTCACGCAATGGGTGGTGTTGTGGGTGATCACGAAGGCGAAGTTGAAGCTGCCGACAGCAGGATAGGTCACCGTCACAGTGCTGTCCGGCGAGTTAGCGGGAGAACCGTTAGCTGCGGTATAGTCAACGCTGTAGGTATAATCACCCCTGTTGCCCGCCGTCTCGCTCACCGTCACCGGATTTCCCAAGCAAACCGGAGAATTGGAGGTCAGCGTCGGAGCCAGCGTGTCATTCACCACAATGGTGATCGTCTTGATCTTGTTGTAAGCGCTGCAGTTATTGTCACTGGAGGCCGTCACTTCATACACGTACGTACCAGCCGTTGTCGGCGCGCCACTGATCGTGTCCGTACCGTCAGGTGCTGTGATGCTCAAACCAGAGGTGAGCGTCAACGTGTTGATATGGCCGTTTGCGTAGTTGATCTTGACCGGAGTAATGTTCTGTCCCAGACAGAGCGTCTGAACTTCAGGCTCGATGGTCAATTTCACTGTATCCTTCACCGTGACACTGACGGTCATGGACTTATCCGTGCTACCACATCCGTTGGTGCTGGTAGCCGTTATCGTATAGGAGTACTCGCCAGGAGTTGCAATGGTACCCTTGACCGTGTCATTGCCGTTATGATGTTGGGTCAGAATCAACCCGTTGGCCGGCAGGTCTGTCGATACAAGAGCTGCATTGTGGTACTCGATGGGCACCTCAACGATAGGATTACCCACGCAGACTTCCTGGGTCAGCATAGAGGCCAGCACACGCACGGTGTCTTTCACCGTCAGTTGCAAGGTCACAACGCTGTCGCAGCCGTTGATCGTAGTACGATGGAACACATAGTTGCCGCTTACGGTTCCTGCCGCGAACGTAGTGTCTCTCCATGCCCAAGTATCGCCTTCCGCCAATTGGCAGATGGTGTCTTTCTCTGTCAGATCATAACTTGGATTAATGAAGATATGCTGTACTTGAACAGTGTCATTGCACTTGTCAGCCACCTTCCACGTTCTGGTAATCGTATCCCGAACCGTAATGTTGGTAGTCGCCACATCCGAGTAGGTCACTTCCAAGCTATCAGCCGCCCAACAATTGTCACTCAGCAGAGTCGGTCTGCCCGTAACCGTGGTATCGGCATTATAGCTATGATCGATCTGTCTGCAGATCGCGATGTCCGCCGGAACCTTGAATGCCGGTTTAATCGTATCCTTAATCTGATAGGTGAGTTTCCAAACTTGGTTGTATCCGGCGCAGTCGGTGTAGGTAAAGCTGTAGATCACCCTACCCTCGCAGCCGTCGAACAGAGAGTCTTTGTCGGTCAGCACTGGCACGATCACGGTATCGCAGCTGTTGGTCACCACCGGCGGTATCGGCGTTACAGCGTCAGCCACACATTGTACCTTGACGACACTGTCTGCAGGTATGCTGAACGGCAACGGTTTCACCTTATAGGTGTATTTCCAAACATAATCAACGCCGCGAACCCTATAATGGTAGTAGTAAACAGCCGAGTCGCACGACGTCGTGGCTACATGCACAGAATCGTAAACCACCGGCACCACGTTACCGCAATCTTTGACAATCGGGGTTTGCGGAGTAACCGTGTCTCTCAAACATGCTATCTGTTTCACACTGTCCACCTCAGGAGTGAAGGAGTCAGGATTCAAAGTATAGGTATAGGTCCAGGTGGAGTCATGACCAGCACAATCTTTGTATTTGTAGTAGAAATGCACGGTGCCCGTACCGTTCTCATAAAGCGTCGTATCGCTACCCACCAACTCAGACGTGACGGTATTGCCACAAATATCTGTGATGGTAGCTGCTCCCGGGGCAACTACATCGACCAAGCAAGGCACGATTCTGCCACCGTTTGCCGGCACATTCGCCAGTTCTTCGGGCAACTGAATGTGATACGTGAACTTCCACACTTTTTCGTGGCCCGCGCAATCTTGGTAAGGATAGCTGAACACCATCGCCCCTTCGCAACCGTTAACGAGGAAGTCAGTACTATCGATACTCACCTCGCCCGGTGTCAGCGGCTTACCGCAGGCATCCGTCACCACCGGCATAGTGATACCCGCAACATTGGCCTGATACAAACAGTTCACCGTAGCCTCTGCGAATTCCGGCACTGTAAAGTCTTCAGGTGAAATGGTGTAGGTGTACTTCCAAGTGTGGACGGTGTCGTTCACCGTATATCTGTAGTTGTAAACCCGATTTCCGCAACCTTCCGTGTTATCGACGGAATCGACAAAGGTGAACGGAGCGATCTTTCCACATACATCCACCACAGGAGTAGCAGGTTTGAAGATGTCCGCCGCACAATGTACCGTAGTATCACCATTCGGAACCTCGACAAACTTCTCGGGTTCTATCGCGTAGATAAACTGCCACGGATGGGTATGGCCTGCACAACATCTATAGAGGTAGTTGAAGGTAACGCTTCCATGTCCGTCGCTGGAGAGACTCAACACCGGCGAACCATTGATGGTGGCTGTCACCTCCCGTCCGCAAGCATCCGTCAACGTGGCGGGGATCGGTCTTACTGTATCCGCCAGACAAACAACTGTATCGCGTCCGGTGGCCGGTATCTGCAACTCTGGATTCTCGACTCTGTAGGTGTGCGTCCAGTTGTGATAATGTCCAGCGCAATCCTGATATTTGAATGTATAGACCACATTACCCTCACAGGACGGAAGAGCGCTCCGCGTAGTATCTACCGGGGTCAAACTCCTGCCGCAGGCATCCGTCACCGCAGGCAGTATAATACGGTCAATCGTGGCCAGTTCCGGACAATCCACTGTATCGCGACCAGGATCAGCCGTAATCTCGAAATCCAAGGGAGAAATATGATAGATATAATGCCAGAAATAATCTGTACCATTCACATTATACTTATAGGTGTAGATGGAATCACCGCAACCATTCGCCAACATACCCGTACTCGATGTTGAGTAAGGCGTTAAAGCTACGACGGTACCACAGTTTGTAATCATCGGCAGTTTCGACACAGGTTCTACGACATCCGTCAAGCAATGAACAAGCGTATCGTCATCCAGTTCTGCCGTGAATGAACCGGGAATCACATAACGGGTCAAGGTGTAGATAGAATCATTTCCGGCACAATCCGTGTAAGTGTAGCGATATACAACCCTACCTGTATTATGCTCGTAATCGAAATCGACCAGCGTGTCTTTCGCTACAGGAATAATCGTTCTACCGCATTTATCCAAAATACTAGCAGGAGGCACACCTCTGGCATCCTCCAAACAAGACACCACGTCTGAGGTATCCTTCGGCACTCCGGCGATCACGTTAGGCAATGCAATGTGATAAGTAAAGGTCCAGGTAGTATCTTTATTCTCACAATTGCGATAGGTATAGGTAAACGCTTTCGTACCCGTACAATTAACGATATTGGTGGTCACCACAGGAGTTCCCACGAGTTGACATTCTATATCACAAGCATCGGTCACCACAGGTTTCGTGATGTTATCCTCAATAGCCGCGCTTTCACAATACACATTGGTGTCCGTCGGAACACCTGAAATCGTAAAGCTGCTGTCTCTATGAATTTCTATTCTCTGCGAGACAGTATCCTTATTGCTGCATTTATCTTCAATCGTATATAACCTCTTTATCACGATAACGCAAGTAAGGGATTGTATCATATCGTTATAAGACAACGACAAAGAATCAAGATCGGAACAGTTATCGTTAATACTGATACTGCTTAAACCATCCATAGCAGCCACAGAAGCATACGCTGCCGGGGCAACCGTCTGTGAACAGCCCGTGACCGTCAGCATAGGCAGCGTGCCACTGATCGTCGGTTTCACATTGTCATTACCGCTCACGCGCATGGTCGGAACCGGCGTCACCGTGTTGCCGCAGCTGTCCTTGATGGTGTAAGACCTGGTGATGGTCCATGAGCAGCTGTTGCCCGTCGTATCCTGAACGTACGTCACGATCACATTCGAGCAATCCGTATATAAACTTGCAATCTCCGCAGCCGATTTCAGTCCACTGATGTCGGCATACTTCAGACAATTGTTCTGATCAGCTGGATTTGCAGGCCAAGTGTCAGGCGCAATCAAGACCGGTGCGGTAATGTCGCGGCCACTCACCTTAAGGGTGTCTTTCACTTCGTTGCCACAAGCATCCGCAATCACATACATCCGGCGAATCATCCAGTCGCAGTTGTCTATGATCGTGTCTTGAGTGTGCGTCACCGTTATCTCGCTGCAATCTGTAAACAATTCCTTAGCAGCATCGTCACTTAAGAAGATAGACGTATTCGCTCCACCCAGACAAGCGTTCTGACCTGTGACATTATTGGGCCACGCGCCCGCCAAAACGGGTGCGGTGTTATCGCGTCCGCTCACCTTGATGGTATCCTTCACCGTTTTGCCGCAAGCGTCTTCTATCACATACATCCGACGGATCGTCCAATCGCATGCATTCACAATCGTATCCTGGGTATGGCTCACCGTGATGGCCGAACAATCCGTAAACAGGGCTTTCGCCTCCTCATTGCTCAAGAACACCGAGGTATTCGCGCCGCTCAAGCAAGCGTTCTGCCCGAGGGAAGCCTCAGGCCAAATGCCCGCCAGCACCGGTGCGGAATTGTCGCTGCCGCTCACACTCTGTTTCGGAAGCGTGGAAATGCCATCCGTGTAGTAAATATTGCCACACTGATCCTTCACCGTGAACGTCTTGGTCACTGTCCAGCCACAGTTGTTGTTGATCGTGGTAATCACACTATCTACCGTGAAGCTGTTGCAATCGCTGAACAAAGCCTTCACCTGTTCATTGGTGTAGAGTTTATTCTTCAAACTGTCATCCACACAACTGTTCACATTAGTGATATCCGCAGGCCAAGAGCCGTTCCATGCCGGCGCGAGGCTGTCGTGGATGCGTTGCAACTGATAAACCTGCTTGATGTTGTGGCACGCGTCTTCTATCGTGTACGTAATCACCAAGGTATCCGTGCAGGCTCCGTTATACTTCAAGTGGCGTTCGACACTCTTCAGCGTCATCGTGTTGCAATCGGTCAAACCATAACCCAAAGCATTCACAGCGATGAAGTTGGCCTCCGCATGGACCGTGTCGCTCACACAAGCCACTGCCGCCGCATAAATTGTGTCTTTATATAATGCCACCGGCGCGAGGCTGTCGTGGATGCGTTGCCGCTGATAGACTTTCGTGAAGTTACCACAAGGATCTTCTATCTTGTACGTAATCTCCAAGGTATCCGTGCAGGCTCCGTTATGCTTCAGCTCACGGGTAACACTCGTCAGCGACATCACATTGCAATCGGCCAAACCATACAAAGCTTTCACTGCATCGATGTTGGTTTCCGCATGAACCGTGTCTGTCACACAAGCCACAGCTTCTGCATACAGCATATTCTTCGTATAACTCGGCGCGAGGCTGTCGTGGATGCGTTGCAGCTGATAAACCTGCTTAATGTTGTGGCACGCGTCTTCTATCGTGTACGTAATCACCAAGGTATCCGTGCAGGCTCCGTTATGCTTCAAGCTACGGGCAACACTCGTCAGCGTCATCGTGTTGCAATCGGTCAAGTTATAACCCAAAGCATTCACATCGGTGAAGTTGGTCTTTGCTTGAACCGTGTCGTTCACACAAGCCACTGCCTTCGCATAAATCGTGTCTTTTACTGCCACCGGCGCGAGGCTGTCGTGGATGCGTTGCCGCTGATAGACTTTCGTGAAGTTGCCACAAGGATCTTCTATCCTGTACGTAATCTCCAAGGTATCCGTGCATGCTCCGTTATGCTTCAGCTCACGGGTAACACTCGTCAGCGACATCGCGTTGCAATCGGCCAAACCATACAAAGCTTTCACAGCGTTGATGTTGGTTTCCGCATGAACCGTGTCGTTCACACAAGCCACAGCTTCTGCATACAGCATATTCTTCGTATAACTCGGCGCGAGACTGTCGTGGATGCGCTGCAGCTGATAGACTTTCGTGGTGTTGCCACAATCGTCTTCTATCGTATAGGTAATCACCAAGGTATCCGTGCAGGCTCCG
>ONHS01000044.1 GCA_900317715.1 uncultured Bacteroidales bacterium
GCTCGCTCCTGGCGCGCAGATTCCCGAGCTCACCGCTTTCGATATTGATGGCAAACAGCACTCCACCAACGAGATACAGACGAAATACACCATCCTCTGGTTCTGGGATCCCGACTGCGACCACTGTCAGGAGGAGACCCCAATTCTGCACGACCTTTACCAGAAGGAGGCCGACCATCTCAACTTCGAGGTCTTTGCGGTGGAGGTCAACGACGACTACGACCGCTGGAAGGCATTCTCAGAGAAACATGGCTTGGGGGATTGGATCAACCTGAGTACCTCCATGGGCGAAACCAGCGTGGATTACATCGAATATTTTGACATCGTCACCACACCGGTGATTTTGTTGATTGATAATGAGAATAATCATACAATAAAAGCGCGTCAGACGACGTTAGATGAAATTATGCGGTTGATGGAAAATAAGTGAAAATCCGTAGGGGCGTATCGCATACGCCCTGTAATCGCATTCACCATGCAATCGCATACACCATGCAATCGCATACGCCAATTGTGTTTGAAACGATAAAACGATATAAATAATGAGAAAAAATGTTATTTTTTTGATGATTTTCGGGATGGTGTTGGGCGGTTTGTTCGCGAATGCGGCATTCGCCCAGAACGATTCGCCGAAGAACTTGCAAAAATCGAGGAACAATCCGGCCAATTACCGCGATAAGGACGGTCACGAGCTGATTTTCAACATCAAAGGCTCGCAGGATACGCTAGTCTATCTCGTTATCCATTATAACGACAAACTCATCCTGAAGGATTCTGTGAAACCGGCGGGTAAGGAGAAATTCGTCTTCAAAGGCACTAACCGTTATGATGACGGTCTCTATTCCCTGGTGTCAGGAGATAAAAAGCTCTATCTGAACTTCATTCTTGACAATAACCAGCATTTTGAATACAATTTGGACACCACCGGCATGGTGGACAACTTCTCTGTGAAGAATTCTCCTGAAAATGCCGAGATGTTGCGTTTCCAAAAGAAAACATCCCAAGCCTCTGAGCAGGCGAATGCATGGTCCAAGAAACGCAAAGATTTTGAAGCGGCGGGCAATGCCGACAGCGCCAACTATTACAAAGAGAAATTGGTCGGCATCAACGATGAGATGACGGCCTTTATCGACGAGTTGATCGCCAAGAACCCCGACTTCCTCTTCTCAAAGATGCAGAAATCGTATAAAAACATTGATGTTCCTGAGTATAAGAATGAGGATGGAACTCCTGATTATCATGCGCAGTCCATCTACTATCGCCAGCATTTTTGGGATAACTTCGACCTCGCCGACCACCGTTTCATCTATATCCCCTCTTTCGACCCGAAGATGAAGGATTATTTCCTGAAACTGCTCTATCATCAGGAATCGGATACCATCAACAAGTATATCGATATTTTCCTGAAAAAGACGGAGGCGGATACTTTTATGTTCCATTATTGTGTGGATTGGCTTTCTTATCAGTTTGAAACGAGTAAAGTCATTGGTCACGATGCCGTTTTCTACCATATCGCGAAGACCAATCAGCTGGCTGGCAAGTGCTATTGGCTGGATGAGGATGTCCTTGCGAAATACCAAAAACGTACAAAACGTCTGGAACCCATCCTGATAGGCAAGGTGGCTCCGGAACTTCTCATCCCTGATACTACGCTGACCGACGACATTACAAAGTGGCATTCTTCCTATAAGATGGAGAAACCTTATACGATTCTGTGGTTTTATGACCCTGATTGTCCCACTTGTAAGAAAGAATCTAAGAAAATGCGTGCGGTGTATGATTCCCTCGAGGCGCTTGGCAAACGTAACTTTGATGTCTATGCCATTGCAAATGACTCTGACATCCCGCGTTGGAAAAAGTATGTGAAAGAGAATGCTTATCCGTGGTTGCAGGTGGGTGGCAATAAGGGAAACCTCGACTATCTCGAATATTTTAACATTTACGAGATGGGCAACCCCGCGATGTTCATCATGAACAAGGATCACGTCATCATCCTCAACAAACGTATCGAAATGAGCAGCATCCCTCAGTTCTTGGAGGAGTATGAGAAGATTGAGGAGGCGAAACGGAAGAGGGAATGACGATGAAGGGATGATGTGAAGATGCGATACCTCAATCACCATTCACCAAACAACGAATAAACAACAAATAAACCGACAATAATATGAAGGACATTTTCGAAAGAATCAAAGAGTCATCCGGTGGGCCGATTGGGCAATACCGCGAGAAGATTGATGGATATTTTGCATTCCCGAAGTTGGAAGGGGAGTTGGGACCTCACATGCGTTTCAACGGCAAGGAGGTGCTCTGCTGGAGCATCAACAACTACCTTGGATTGGCTAATCATCCTGAGGTTCGCAAGGCTGATGCGGAGGGCGCCGCCCGCTGGGGTATGGCCTATCCGATGGGCAGCCGTATGATGACCGGTCAAACCGCCCTCCACGAACAACTGGAGCGCGAGTTGGCCGACTTTGAGCATAAAGAGGCCGCTTTCGAGTTCAACTTTGGCTATCAGGGCATCATGTCCACCATCGACTCTCTGGTCTGCAGACGCGATGTCATCGTCTATGACGCAGAGGCTCACGCTTGTCTGCGCGACGGTATCCGTTTGCATCTCGGAAAGAGCTTCAAATTCCGTCACAACGATATCGTGGATTGTGACCGTATCCTCGGCAACGCCTGCAAGATTGCAGAAGAGCAGGGCGGTGGCGTTCTGTTGATCACCGAAGGCGTGTTCGGCATGACCGGCGCCCTCGGTATTTTGGATCAGATTGCAGCCCTCAAGAAAAAGTATCAGTTCCGTATCCTCATCGACGACGCCCACGGTTTCGGTGCAATGGGCCCTCACGGTAGAGGTACCTCCGAGCATTTCGGCGTGATGGACGACATCGATATTTATATCGGTGCGTATGCGAAGTCTATGGCCACCGTCGGCGGCTTCGTGGCTTCCGAAAAGAGTGTCATCAACTTCTTGCGCTACAATATGCGTTCGCAGATGTACGCCAAATCTCTCCCGATGCCCATCGTGGTTGGCTGTCTGAAACGTCTGGAGATCATCCGCAGTGAGGAGGGCGACCGCCTGAGAGCGCATCTGTGGGAAATCACCCGCGCTTTGCAGAAAGGTTTCCGCGACCTCGGTTACGAAATCGGACCGGCTGAGGCCTGTGTCACCCCCGTGCATTTGCGTTGTGGTATTAATGAGGCTGCTAACATCGCCGTCGATTTGCGCGAGAACTACAATATCTTCTGCTCAATTGTCACTTATCCCGTCATTCCTCCGGGAATGCTCATTTTCCGTATCATCCCCACGGCTGCCCACAGCATGGAGGACGTGAAGCGCACCTTGGACGCCTTCCGCGACATCAAGGAACGCCAAGCCCGCGGCGAGTACGACAAACCGATTCCGGATATGGCGTTGATTAAGTAATTTTAGTTTCAAGTTTCAGGATTCAAGTTTCAAGCGGAGCAACCCAACCTGAATCCTGAAACCTGAAACCTGAAACCTGGAACCCAATTAAAAATGAGCAAATACCACCTGAAATGTACCCGATGTGGCGAAGTCATCCCCGACTTTGCCACTTGGTTTTCACAGAACCAGCAGTGCAAGTGCGGTTGCAAACGCGCGGATGTCGTGTATAGCGCCGACTATCATAAAATCATGGAGTTGACGAAACCAGGGCATAAGCCCGCGAATTTCTATCACTATTTCGACTTCCTGCCCGTGATGGACAGAAAGAACATTGTCTCCTTGGGCGAGGGTGCCATCCCGATCGAGGAGTGGGATTTCCTGGAGAAACTGGCGAAGGAAAAATACGGCGTGGATTGCAAGGTGATGGTCTATCGCAACGACCTGAACGGCGGTAGCAACACCTTCAAGGATATTGCTGCTTCGTTGGCGGCTTCTCTCTTCAAGGAGAACGGCGTGAAGGAGTTCTGTGTGGCATCCACGGGCAATACAGCCACTGCCTACGCCCGCTATTTGTCAGAAGCAGGCATCAAGTTCACGGTGTTTATGCCCCATGATGCTTGTCCCGACTCTGTGGCTGCCATCCGTTCCTACGGACAAAATGTGGTCGTTTGTGACGGTAATTACGGCGATGCCAAAAAGGAGGCAAACGACTTTCACGAGAAGAACCACGTGCTGATTTCCACTGGCAACATTGATCCCATCCGCGTGGAAGCCAAGAAGACGATGGTCTTTGAGTACCTGCGCCAGTTAGGAAAGATGCCCGACGTTTATGTGCAGGCGGTGGCGGGCGGCACGGGCCCTATCGCGCTCGACAAGGGCATCCGCGACCTGCAGACCACCTTTCCGGAGACTAGGATGCCCCGCATGCTACTCATCCAGCAAGACACCTGCGACCCTATGGTGCAAGGGTGGGAGAGTGCCACGAAGGCCGGATTCCCTAAGGGTTACGAGAAGAACTATCCCGTCATCCCGAATCCGCAGACCATGGTGTCCATCCTTTCCGCTGGCAATCCGGGCATGTACCCGATTGTGGCGCCTATCGTGCGCAAGAGCGGCGGCACATTCCTTCGCGTAAAGGAGAGCGAATTGGCTCACTACGGTAAGATTGTCAAGGACGAGCGCGGCATCTACCTCGGCCCCGCTTCTATCGTCTGTTTTGCCGGTTTCTACAAAGCCTTAGAGGAAGGTCAGATCCGTAATGGCGAAACCGTGCTTCTCAATACAGGAGAAGGTGCAGTACGTGCTACTTGGTTCAAGAAGATGATTGACGAGGCGTAGGACTGTCGCCATCCGTCCAGTGAGAATCATTCAGACAACAAAAAGGCACTTCTTCGGAAGTGCTTTTTTGTTGTGGGGATTCACTGCGCCTTCATCGTCTCTTTCGCTTCCAGCAGTCTGCGGATGGGCACCATGTAGTCGGCGAATTCCTGGTATGTCATGTCTTTCAGGTAGATCATGCCATAGGCGCGGGTGAGCATCGGGTCGGAGGCGCGGTAGAAGTAGTCTTCGCCGAGCAATTGGCAGACGTTGTCCATCTGTTCCACCCAAACCTTTTGCGCCAGCTCGCTGAAAGGTCCGTCGTGTTCATAGCTGGGGAACTCTGCGCCGCGCTGGCTGAGATAGCAGGTGTCGAACATGTTTTTGATGACGGCGAACGAATTGAGGGAGACGGGGATCATGGTGTTCACCTCGTTCATACGCCATCGGCTCCACACGTTGCGGTAGCCCCACACGCGGAGGTCGATTTCGGGATGCATCCGGTGGTAGTGGTCGAGGGCGGTGGCGAGGGCGATGAGTACTTTGAAATGGGTGTCCGGACCGCTGCCTTCGGGGTCTAAGGCAAGGCTGACGATGGAGGGGCGTATGCGTTCCAACAGGTCGAGGATGGGTTGCACATCGTGTTCCATGTCGGGATAGTGGGGGAAGATGTCGTCGCTGTAAAACGGCAACCGCAGGTGGCTGACTTTGTCGCTGCCGAGTCCGAAATGGGCCCATACAAGCTCTGCCTCCATCTCCCGGAGCCATCCCTTGGCCTTGTGGAAGCTCTCCGGCTCCCGGCGGCCGGCCTCCAGCTGTTCCAGCTTGCGGACCTCCTCCGACACAAAGTCCTTGAGGTCGGCGGTGCTGTGCAAGTTGTTTTCCACAATCCATTTGCGCGCCAAACGTCTTGCCACGGCATAGTGTTGCACAGAATCGTCGAGGCTCGCGATGCCGCGCAGGTAGTGCGTGAGGTCGTCCTGATAGTCGGTGCCGAAGACTGTGGCGATATCCTCATCGTGCAGTGCCGCCTCCTGAGGGTTGATACGGCGCAGCATGTTGCGGTAAACGCTGAGCAGATAATCGCTTGTCACGGAAGTGTATCCGCTTGTGCAATACGCAAAGTGGTTCACAATTGTTTTGGAACGCACCAAGTGATGCAAGTAGGGGAAGTAGGCCAATTCCACGTCGTCGTGATGAGGGGATGTGTGCAGGATGACCTGCTGCTCGGGCATTTGCAGGCCTTTCACGATTTTTTGTGTTACTTCTTCGGCGGTGTCTGCGACCATCGTCTTCTTGACAGCAGGAAGTTCCACTGCAGATGCTTTGGTGATGAAGAATCTGGCGTTCGGTAGCCGTTGAAGCGAAGTGGCGGGATAGTGCTGTGTGGGTTCGCTGAGCACTGACCCGGCCACCACCTGGGCTTTCGATTGACCGGCCGCGATGATGATGGCCACGCATTCGGGATTGTAGGTGATGGTTTCCAGTCCCATGGTGACCACCGCCTTGCGGCGCACGGCGCTGATACCTCCCAGGTCGCCGGCGGCGGCGGCTTGGCTCTCGTAGTTCAGTGTGGTGAGCCGGGTGTGCGAGAAGGGACTGCTGCCCCGAACGTTGAAGGCGATATGGCCGTCAGGTCCGATTCCCCCAAGAAAGAAGCCGATGCCACCCAACTCCCTGATCTTGCTCTCATAGCGCATGCACCATTCGTCGAAAATCTGTATGGCGCGCTGGCACATCTCCTCCTCTTTGCTTAGGGCTGTGCGGGTGCGTAGCGACAAATCAACGATGCCATTGGTGAACACTTCGCCCATGTTCTTGGCACCTCCCAGCAGACGCTGCTCGCTTTCATTAAGAAACCATGTGTTGATCAGATGGGTCTTATGTTTGTCGAACCCCAGCAGTTCAATGTAGTATTTCGTCACGAAGTAGCGGAACGAGCGCTCGTGCTGCGGATTGATGGGGAAGAATTCGTCGAGCTGGAAGAAGTGCAGGGTGCTGAAATCAGGCCGTTCGATACCCAATTTCCCGAGGATTCCATCAGAGGCTTCCCGATCCCAGTTCTCCAAATAATACTCAAGCCATTTGATGAAAAATTCGGGTGTCTTGCCGGTGGGCAGGGCAACCACGCCTCCTGGGTTTTTGGATACCCATTCGATGAATCGCAGCGCGGTGAGCTGTCCCAACAGGATATAATTGTCTGTGACTAGCGTTCGTGTTCTGCAAACTTCACAGTTTTCGGCAAAAAGTGAGTCTGATTGGCTGAAATACTCTTCTACTTTACTTTCTGTATTGTAATGCATGACGGATATATTTATTTGCGGCAAAGATACAAAAATAGTCTCCGCCATGAACAAAAAAAGAGACACCGAAAGGTGTCTCTTTTATATCTTGCGTCGTTCTCTCTTATTTCTGATAGAATCTCACACGGTTGTCGAGCACGTTGAGTTCGCTGACCAGGTAGTTGAACAGCGTGTTCTCGTTGCGGTCGCGACCGAGGACGGCGTTCTGCAGATAGTTCTTCTCGAGCATCAAATTCTCAGAAGCCTGACCATCGCGTTTGTCTAAAACGTTGACCACGTATGCCACATTGTTGCCGCTTACTGCAGCCGGTTTGTTGGCGGACAGGCTGAAGATTTGACCGATAGCCTTACCTTCAACACCGCGGTTCATGTAGTAATCGCCTGCGAAGCTCAGTGTCACACTGTCAGACACGGGGATATTGTATTTTTGTGCAACTGCAGCCATGTCGCCGGAAGCCAAATCCTTGTTCAGTTGTTCAGCTACCAAAGCCACCTTGTTTTGTTTTTCGAGGAGCGTCTTGATGTCGTCTTTCACCTCTTTGTATTTCTGCATACCTTGTTCACGAACTTTGGCCACAGAAGCGACAGCGAAGAACATCTTGTTAACATTGAACACATCAGAAATAGCGTCTTCTTTCACATCGTCACCGAAAGCCCAACTCACGATGTCACGACAGTTCGGCAGTTGTCCGATGTTGGCGGTCATGGAGCTGACTCTTTCGCCATTCACCACTTGGATACCTTGCTTAGCTGCATTGGCAATCAGTTCTTCGTTGTTCGTCACGCTTGCAGCGAATTCGTTGGCTTGTGAACGCAGAGCGTTGATGGTAGCTTCAGAAGGATTGATATCATAGTCGTAAATCACGAATTGACGTTTTTCAATGAGTTGAGTGCGGTCAAGGACTTGGAAGACCACATAGCCGGCAGCTGCTTTGTAAACGTAGATGCCACCGTTAGGAGTGGTCAGCAAGCTGTTGTAAAGATCCGGCATCGTGCCTCTTTCAGGAAGCCAGAAGGTGGTGTCACCTTGCTCACGACCGTAAAGGTAGCTGGGTTGCAGGCTGAAAATAGAAGTGCCGCTAGCGATAACTTGACGCAAACTGTCGGCCAGCAGACGTGCTTCTTTCTTAGAGTAAGGAGCCTCTTGGTTTTGAGCGGTCTTGAAAGGCAGCTCAATGGTGGCCACTAACACAGAGTCAGGACGGTTGGAAGCGCCGAACACTTTACCGAAGTACCATTTCACATTTTCGTAGGTGAAAGGTTCGATGTAGCTGCCAACGGGAACCTTGAAGATAAGGCTGTCCAGCTCGTTAAGCGTGATGTCGCTCTCTTTGTAATAGGTACTGTCCAAAGCGCCGTTACCTCTGGCGGTGTTGTATTCAGCGATAGATTCAGCTTGTGTGAAAGTGGTGAAATCCTTGCGAACGCTGTCCTCGATGGCTTTCAGGTCAGCTTGCGTGGGGTTGATCGGGAACACGGCAACGTTGATGTCGCGGTTCTTAGACTGCACGTTGAACAGTTCTTTCTTGTGGATGTTGTAGAATTCCTTCATCTCCTTTTCAGAAACCTCAGGCTTCAAGTTCTGGAAAGCGGTGAGTTCGGGATTGACCGTCATCAAAGAAACCAAAGCTATGCTGTTGTCCTTGGCAAGTTGTTTAGCCAACGGAGTGGAGAAATAGATGGAATTCTGGGCGAGTGCCATGTAATGTTGCTGTTTCTCAGCACCCAGGGCGAAACGCACGAGAGCTTGATAAGCGTTGTAAATGTCTTTCGCATCTTCACGATTGGCTAAGGTCTCTATGTTGGAGATGATGCTCATGGCGTTTTCCGGTCCGTATTGTTCTGCCAAAGCGTTGGCGAACTGAGCCAAGAATTGGTTAGGTTGCTGGGTGCTGAGGGAAGCCAGCATGTTTTCTTTGAAATCCTCGATCATTTGAGGAGTGTAAGTCAAACCTAATTTCTCAAGTTCTTTGTCCACAGCTTTTTCCTGAAGCATCTGCTGCCAGGTCATTTCATGGATTTGATAGGTTTCATTGTCTTCGAAGGTGCTCTTCTTTTGCAGGATTCTCATGAGGGCGAGGTTTTCCTCGTACTGCTTGCTGTACTGCTGATCCATCTTCTTGCCATCGATCTTAGCCATCACATACTTGCTTGAGAATGTGCGGGTTACATTAGAAAGGTCGCCCAAAATGAATGCTAACAAGGCTAAACCGATGATTACCAATAAAAGCACACCGTGCTTACGAATTGCGCCAATTGCTGCCATAGATTTTTTTTATTTTTAGTTATACATTAATATTCAAAAATTAGCCCGCAAAGGTAGTATTTTTTTGCTTACCTTTGACGGTCTTTCTGTTTTTTATTGTTTGGCTGTAATATTTTGATAACTAGTGTTTTAAAAAACAAACACTCGCTTTTTTATAAAAATATTGAAGCGAGTGATGTATGAAAATGGTCGGTTTTAAAGCGTTGCATCCGCAAAATGATATGAGACGTGAGACCATTGCTAATAGCCAACAGCCAATAGCCAACAGCTAACCGCCAACCGCCAACCGCTATCCTCTATACACCTGCGCGAAGAACGGATTGTGTGCCGCCTCTTCCCCATAGTTCCATTTCGGCGGCATGCATTCCGGACACCAGTGACCACCCTCAAGAATAAGCTTCGGGGAGGCTTCGAAGGTGTGGCCGGCATAGCACTGCCAGGTCAACTTTTTCGCAGGATCGCCATCGTATTCAGATGAGAGCAGCTTGCCTCCGCGGAATTCGGCTGCCTTCTGTAAATCGTTGACCGTCAGCTTTTCCAACGGTACGGATTCGTCGTAACCGTGGTCAATATAGACGGCCTGCTCTTGTCCAGCGGGATCCGACAAGTCAGTGTCTTTCCAGTCGGGGATGGCGTTGTAAGCCTCCATACTGCCGTAGTAGGCGCGAATTCTGGCCTCGTCGTGGTGCTTGATCCAGTATTGCGTGCCGTAGGTTTTCTTGTTGGCCAGATTCCGCAGCGCCGCCTTGATGATGAAGGGAGGAGCGATTTTGGCTAACTTAAAGAATCCCGGAACCGACTCGCTCAGCTGTTGGAAATAGTCGTCCACGGGCACGTTCGCGCGGAAGTGCAGGTAGTTTTCCAGCACGTCGGCATCCTGATAGTACATGCCGTGGAAGTTCTTGATTACGAACCAATTGGTTTCGAAGATCTTTTCGGGCGGGGGACAGTAGGTGGCCTTCAACACACGGCATTCCATGGTGTAGTTGGTCATGCGGTAGTCGGGGCCGCTGCTGATGTTATAAAAGCGGTTCCAGAATTCGTCGGGCACCTCGTCTCGACAGACACGCTCCAGCAGCCGGCCGGAGTCCTCCACCGTGGCCCACTCCAGCACGCCGTGGATGGGGACGTGGAACATGATGGGGTCGAAGTTCTTGAGGATTTCGGGGTAGAGAATGCCCGATTGGCGCAGGCTGACCCAGTGTTTGAGGCCGGAGTCGGCGAAGACTCGCTCGGCGAGGATTTTGCTCACACCGTAAAAGTCGAACTCGCTGGCACATACGGGGTCTCCTGTGCGCCCCCAATGCAGCGGGGCGTTGCGGTCGGAGGTTTGCGCCACAGAGCCGATGTAAACCGTCTTGATTTGGTCTGCGTTGGGTTGCGCAAGGATGGCCTTCACCACGTTCTCAGCGCTCCCCACGTTGACCTTCAGGGTCTTCTCGGGGTAGTAGTCGGCTTTCGGGGAGACCATGCCGCCCACGTGTAGCACGATGTCCGCGCCCGTCACGCCGCGCAGCACGTCATCGTAGTTCATCAAATCACCCCACACGATGCGGATTTTGTCCGCAATCGGGGCTAATTTTTTTTCGTTTTTTGGACTCTTCCGGGCTAAAATGGTCACATTGTACTGTTCGGGATAGCGGAGCAGCTCTTTGAGCCCCGCCCAACCCATAGTGCCGGTCGCGCCGGTCAGGAACACGTTTTTCTTCATCTTACGGTTGGAATTTTCAGGCCGCGAAGATAGTATTTTTTAGGCAATAGGCAATAGGGAATAGGCAATAGTTTGTGCCGAGGACAGTCATTGCGTCCGGAAACCGACAACAATAGCGGTTGCCCTCAACTGCTAACTACTAACTTCTAACTGCTAACTCATCTCCAGCATCCTCTGTATCGGCACCAGTGCCTTCTTTCGCAGCTCTTCGTCCATAATGAGCTCGGGCTGCTCCTCAAGCAAGGCAGCGTAGATGTTCAGGAGGTTGTTTTTCTTCATGTTCACGCAGTCGTGCTTGACCGCGCCGTTGTAGAGTGTGTAGAGCTTCTTGTCGGGGTTGCGCTTCTGCATCTCGTAGATGATGCCGCTCTCGGTGACGACGATGAACTCTTTGGCATCGCTCTCGCCGATGTAGTTGAGCATCGCGGCGGTGGAACCGATGAAATCGACCTTCTCCAATAGCTCGCGGCGGCACTCTGGGTGCGCCACCACCAATGCGTTGGGATGCTCGGCTTTGGCCTTCTCCAAATCCTCGACTTCGTAGTGGTCGTGCACGCAGCAGGCACCGTCCCACAGGAGCATCTCGCGGCCTGTCATCCGGTTGATATAGTCGCCGAGGTTGCCGTCGGGCACGAAGATGATCTTTTCGTCCTTGGGAAGCTGATTGACGAGCTTGAGGGCGTTGCCGGAGGTGACGATCAGGTCGCACTGGGCCTTCACCGCTGCAGTGCAGTTGACATACGCCAGCACCTTGTGGTCAGGGTGTTTTGCCTTGAATTCAGCGAGCTTTTCGGCTTTGCAGCTGTTGGCCAAGGAGCATCCCGCGCTCATGTCGGGCACGAGCACCTTGCGCGTGGGGTTGAGGATCTTGGCCGTCTCCGCCATGAAGTGCACGCCGGCGAAGAGGATGATGTCGGCCTGCGTTTCTGCGGCCTTGCGGGCCAGTCCGAGGCTGTCGCCCACGAAGTCGGCCACCTCCTGCACTTCGGGCAGGGTGTAATAATGCGCCAGGATGATGGCGTTCTTCTCGCGCTTCAGGCGAGCGATTTCGGTTTTGAGTTCGTCGTTATTCATACTGCTTGGTAACTTCGTGTTTGTTAGCCTTCGGCTGTTGATTACTTCGTGTTTGTTAGCCTTCGGCTGTTGGTGACTTCGTGTTGGTGAGCTTCGTGTTAACATTCACTCATCAACATTCACTCATTAACATTTACTCTCCAACATTTACTTGAAGATGAACCGTCGGAAATCCAGCCCTAACGCATAGACCATCAGGGCGATGAGCAGGGCGAAGCCGATGGTGTTGGCGACGCTCAGGAACTTGTCGCTGGGCTTCTTGCCGGTGATCATCTCCACAAGGATGAAGAGGATGTAGCCGCCGTCGAGACCGGGAATCGGGATGATGTTCATGAAGGCGAGGATGATGCCTAACAGGGCAGTCATGCTCCAGAAACGGTACCAATCCCACACTTTCGGGAAGATGCTGCCGATGGTCAGGAAGCTGCCGAGTTGTGTGGCCCCTTCCTTCGTGAACACAATCTTGAACTGCTTTACGTAGTTGCCCAACGTGCTGAATCCAAGAGAGATACCTTTTGGAATGGACTGGAAGAAGTTATAATCGACATGCACCACCTCGAAGAAGTCGGAGGGTTGGCAATAGGCCACACCCATGTTGCCGATGGAGTCGAGGGTGACGAGCGTATGACAGAGACTGTCGCCGCGCATGTAGTCGATTTGCAGTTCGTTGCCTTTGTTCTCGTTGAAGATTTTCTTGAAATCGAAGAAGCAGAACATCGCGGAGTCGTTGATGCCGACGAGCGAGTCGCCCTTCATCAATCCCGCTTTGTCGGCAGGCGTTCCTGCGAGCACGCTGTCGATGACGAACGGGATGCGGTAGTTGCAGAAGAGACCCGAGGAGCCGGAACCCACCACTTTTCTGGGCAGGTCTTTCGGGATGTTGATGACCACCTCTTCGCCGTCGCGCTCCACGGTGACTGTCTTCACGTTGTCCAAAAGCACCGTGTTGGCGAAGTCGCCGAGAGTCAATGGGTGGGTCGTATCGACCATCAAAATCTTATCGCCATTTTGGAAACCGGCATCCAACATCTCTTGTGAGAATTCGAGACCGTATTTGGCGCTGCTCAGCGGGATGTAGTCGTTGCCCCACGTGAAACACATTAATATATATATAATGATAGCTGTGAGGAAATTGACGAGCACACCGCCAATGATGATGAAGAAACGTTGCCAAGCGGGTTTTGCGCGGAACTCCCACGGATGCACCTCATTGCTCAGGTCGCTGGCCTTGGTGGTCTCATCGACCATGCCGTTGATGGAACAGTAGCCGCCCAGGGGCAGCCAGCCGAGTCCCCATTCGGTGCATTCGGGATGGTTGGCCCACTCTTCGGGTGCTTTGGTGGAGAAGAAGCTGAAGTGCATCTTCCCGTCGAAGCGCTTCATCCTCATGATGGAGAACCACGGGTTGAAAAAGACGTAAAATTGATCCACGCGGGTCTTGAAAAGTTTCGCGAAGCCGAAATGACCCAGTTCGTGCGTGACGACCAGGAACGTCAAGCTGGCCAGAAGGCCGAGGATTTGCATGGAAATTCCCATTATTTTAGTTTAGGGTTTAAGGTTTATGGTTTAAGGGGATGATTAATGTTTACGGGTGTCGTAGAGACGCAAAATTTTGCGTCTCTACAAATCACGAATATCTATAACCATTTTAAAATATCGTCGCGCATGCGGATCGCTTCGGCGCGGGCGCAGTCGGCGAAGTTTGCGGCGCCGTTTTCCTGTTTGCGGTAGGCGAGGAGGATGCCGCGGGAGGAGTTGACCACGCCGCCGTTGCCGTTGTGGAGGTACTTGGCGATGTCTTCCGCTTTGCCGCCTTGGGCACCGTAACCTGGAATCAGGAAGAAGGTGGTGTTCAGCATGTTGCGGATTTCTGCCGCCTCGTCGGGATGGGTGCAGCCCATCACGCCGCCGATAGCCGAGTAGCCGCACTCGCCCATATAATCTTTACCTAACGTTTGAAGTTTCTCACCCACCACGTGATAGACGCGCTTGCCGTTCTCCGTGGGCAGATATTCGATGTCTTTCGCGCCTTCGTTGGAGGTGCGGATGAGCACGAACACACCTTTGCCATTGTCCTTAAGATAAGGCATATACGGCGACAGACTGTCGAGACCCATGTACGGGCTCAGCGTGATGAAGTCGGCTTCGAACTCGCCGGTGAAGTGCGCCTTGGCGTACATTTCGGCGGTTTTGGCGATGTCACCGCGCTTGATATCGGCGATGATGACCGCCTGTTTCTCGCGCAGGTAGGCGAGGGTGCGGGCGTATGCGCGAAGTCCGGCCATGCCGTATGCTTCGTAATAGGCGATTTGCACCTTATAGCAGGCGCTCACGTCCAAAGTGCTGTCAATGATGGCTTTGTTGAAGGCAAAAAGCCCGTCCTCAATGTTCGGGAATTGCTGGGCCAGTGCTTCAGGCAAATAGGTGACGTCGGTATCTAAACCAACACAAACGTGACCCTTCTGGGCCACGCTTGCGAATAACTTGTCTATGTTTTTTGACATATTATATTTGATTACAGTTTGTCTTTTGATTTGTGACTTGTGAAGTTTGATGAGATCTTACGTCTTACGTCCTACTTCTCCAGCACTCTCAGCATGAAGCCGGTGCCGTGGATGTTGCAGATTTCGACGGTCGGTTGGTATCCGTCCTCGTATTTCACTTTGCGTTGACCGTCTCTCTTGGGCAGCACCTTGTCCTCACAATCGACGAGGATGTAGGAACGCAGCTTGGTCATGAAGACATCCATGCTGCGGGAGGTGGTGTTGTCGTCTTCGCCCCAGACTTCGCGGAGGATAATTTCGCGGGGGACGAGCTTGTTCTTGTGGTCGAGGAGCAGTTTCAGAAGTTCGCACTCCTTGCGGGTGAGGGTGCGGATGATCTTCGGGTGGACGAGCTGCATTTCGGTGTAGTTGAGCTCGAAGTTTCCGAACTTGATGATCTCATCGTCGGTGTCGTATTCGCGCGGAGCCGTGGCTTGGCAACGACGCAGGATAGCGCGCATACGCAACTCCAGCTCTTCGATGCTGAAAGGTTTTGTAACGTAGTCGTCGCAACCCAAGTTGAAACCTTTGATGCGGTATTGCTTGGAGGCGAATGACGAAAGGACGATAATGGGGACAAGCTTGTCCAACTTACGCATATTGTGCAGCAATTTGAAACCATCGTAGTTCTTTAACGCCACATCGATGATGCAGATGTCGAACATTCCTTTGTTGAATCCGTTGTCAGCCTCGGCACCGTCTTTGTAGTCCGTGACATCGTATCCGGAAATCTCCAAATAATCCTTAATTACATGACGCAGATTGTCACTGCTGTCCACTAACATTACTTTTTCTTTTCTTAATTTCATATTGTCAATTTTTTCTTTCTTATTTCCCCTATATCTAATGAATTAACTTCATATAATGTTTATTACGAGATAAACCGCTTTCAAGACTCTAATGCGTTTTCGAAAATCAATTGCGCAAAAATACTAAATTTTTTAATAAAGTGAAAAAAAATGTACGTTTTTTTACTTTATGTTGTATTTCCACCCTTTTGCGTTTTTGATTTGTTTTTTATTTAGTACTATAACTAATTGGCTTATTTATGATTACGTTTAAGTTAAAATATTTTTTTTAACATGACAGGAAAGACAATTTCCGACAAATAGTGTAATATTTACGCTTGATAACTTCCCGATTTTGGGCTTCTTAGTCGCTTTTAGCTTTCTGGAATGGGTAAATAATGTTCACAAAGTGTGGTGGATTCGCCCACAGTTGCCTGTCCTTGACCGTCAAAAGCACCCTTCAAAAAATATTTTTTAAAATGTGTGCCATATCATATAAATTTTATACTTTTGCACCCGAATTTAGAATTCAAAAAAACACCAACTTAAATTAATAAATAGTATGGATCTTCAAAAATTAATCAAACAAACTGAAGAAAGAAATCCTGGCCAACCTTTGTACAACCAGGCTGTTAGAGAAGTCCTCGAAACCATTTGCGACTTCGTGAACGAACACCCCAAATACGATCACTACAAGATCGTGGAGCGTTTGTTGGAACCCGAAAGAATCGTCAAATTCAAAGTGACTTGGGTTGATGATAAGGGCGAAATCCAAGTGAACAGAGGTTACCGTGTTCAACACAACATGGCTATCGGTCCGTACAAGGGCGGTTTGCGTTTCCACCCGACCGTGACGGAAGACACCATGAAGTTCCTTGCTTTCGAGCAGACCTTCAAAAACTCTCTGACCACTCTGCCTATGGGCGGTGGTAAGGGCGGTTCTGACTTCGATCCTAAGGGCAAATCCGAAGGCGAAGTGATGCGTTTCTGCCAGTCTTTCATGACTGAGCTGCAGAAATACATCGGACCCGACACCGACGTTCCCGCTGGTGATATCGGCGTTGGCGGTCGTGAGATCGGTTTCATGTATGGCCAATACAAGAGACTCCGTGGCGAACACGTTGGCGTGCTCACCGGCAAGGGTCTTGAGTGGGGTGGTTCTTTGATCCGTCCTGAGGCTACCGGTTACGGCGCTGTCTATTTCTTGGAAGGCATGTTGGCAGCTAAGAAAGACACCCTCAAGGGCAAACGTTGCATCATCTCTGGTTTCGGTAACGTGGCTTGGGGTACTGCCCTCAAACTCGCCGAACTGGGTGCTAACCTGGTCGCTATCTCCGGTCCTGATGGCTACATCCTCGACGAGGAAGGCATCAGCACTCCTGAGAAGATCGAATACATGAATGAGCTGAACGCTACCCGTAACAACGTGGTTGCTCCGTTCGCTGACAAGTTCCCGAGCGCTAAGTTCTTCCCGGGCAAGAAAGTTTGGGGCGTTCCTTGCGAAATCGCTATGACCTGCGCTATCCAAAACGAACTCAACGGTGACGACGCTAAGGCTTTGATCGCTAACAACGTGAAATACGTTGTCGAGGTCTCCAACATGGGTTGCACGGCTGACGCTGTTGCTGAACTGCAAAAGGCTGGTATCTCCTTCGCTCCTGGTAAAGCCGCTAACGCTGGTGGTGTTGCTACTTCTGGTCTCGAAATGACCCAGAACGCCGCTCACCTGGGCTGGACCGCTGCTGAAGTCGATGCTAAACTGCACGGCATCATGAACAGCATTCACGACAACTGCGTGAAGTATGGTACCGAGGCTAACGGTTACATCAACTATGTGAAGGGCGCTAACATCGCCGGCTTCATCAAAGTTGCTGACGCCATGATTGCTCAAGGCATCGCTTACTAATCTTCAGTTTTTGAAACTGATTAGAGGGAAGGCTTCTCGAAAGAGGAGCCTTTTCTTTTTTTGCTTAAAAATCGTATCTTTGCCGCAAATTTTTAAATATGTCAGAAACCCCTACCCAGGAGCCGGTGAAAATGCCCGGCAAATATGAACTGATTGCGGAATTGGCGAAATTCTTCCCGGCGGAGAACAGTTCCACTATTGTGGCCACGGGCGACGATGCGACCGTGGTGGAACCTAATGGAAACCAGATGGTTACTGCCTCGAAGGTGTTCGTGGAGAATGTCCATTTCGACCTTACCTACTTCCCGCTGCGCCACCTCGGCTACAAGCTCTCCACCATCGCCTTTTCGGACGTGCTGGCCATGAACGCCGCGCCTTCGCAGCTGATGGTGAACATCGCCGTTTCTGACCGTTTCGACCTGAAGATGGTGCAGGAGATATTGAGCGGCGTGGTAGCCTGTTGCGAGACGGTGCATTCGGACCTCGCCGGACTCGACCTCACCACCTCGCCCCGCGAACTGGTGATTTCGATGACCGCGATAGGGGAATGTGCTCCAGCGCAGCTCTGCACCCGCAAGGGCGCGGCGGAGAACGAGCTCATCTGCGTCTCCGGCGACTTTGCTGCGGCATACACCGGTTTGCTGCTCCTCGAACGCGAGAAGAAGGTCTTCGAGAAGAACCCTGGCGTACAGCCCGACTTCACCGGCAAGGACTATCTCCTGCGTCGCGAGCTGAAGCCCGAACCACGCATCGACATCATCGAGAGTCTGCGCCGCGAAGAGATCCAGCCCACCGCCATGGCCAACGTCAGCGAAGGGTTGGCCACCGCTGTCATGCAGATATGCAAAGCATCTCACACGGGCTGTGTGTTGTTTGAAGAAAAACTTCCGATGACAGAGCTTACCTTTGTGACCCTCAAAGATTTGGACATTGTGCATACCGTGGCCGCATTGAACGGCGGCGACGACTACGAGCTGATGTTCACCATCAAGCAGTCCGACTTCGAGAAGATCAAAAAGGTGGACAACGTCTCCATCATCGGCTACATCAAGGAGGAGGCGGCAGGCTACCAGCTTATCACGGGCGACAACGTGCAGGTGCCGCTGAAGGCGCAAGGATTTAATTAGTTAGCAGTTAGTGGTTAGCAGTTAGTAGTTAGCAGTTAGCAGTTGTGACGAACGGGCTACCATATATTAAACATCTTCCTTGAGCAGCCCCGTTAGGGGCAAGAGCTTGGTAGCCCAGGGTAAGGCCGACAGGCCGCAACCCTGGGATGGGAATGGGCGATGGATGATATGATGATACGATGATGCGATGAATGGGGCGATGAAAAACGATGAATATATGATGAAAAACGATGAATAGTAAAAGACAATTCCAAATTGGTAACGTGACCATCGGTGGGGATGCGCCGGTGGTGGTGCAGTCGATGACCAACACCGATACGGCCGACGTGCAGGCCTCCGTGGCGCAGTGCAAGCGAATGATCGATTCCGGTGCGCAGATGGTGCGCCTGACGGTGCCCTCGTTGAACGAGGTGGAACCGCTCAAGGCCATCAAAAGCCAGCTGGCCAAGGACGGTTACGGTCATGTGCCGCTCGTGGCGGACGTGCATTTCAACCCCAAAGTGGCGGAGGCTGTGGCGACATTCATGGACAAGGTGCGCGTGAACCCCGGCAACTTCACCGACAAACGCAATTTCTCGCAGCTGGACCTCTCCGACAGCGAGTATGCCGCCCAGGTGGAACGTATGGCGTTGAGAGCCAAGCCGTTGTTCGAGATTTGCAAGCAACACGGCACGGCGGTGCGCCTGGGTATCAACCACGGTTCGCTGTGCGACCGCATTGTCAGTCGCTACGGTAATACGCCTGAGGCGATGGTGCAGTCGGCCCTCGAATGGTTGGAGATTTGCGAGCAGTACGATTTCCACAAGGTGGTGATTTCTATGAAATCGAGCAATGTGCTGACGATGATGACGGCTACCAAACTCCTGAACGACAGTATGTTGCAGCGTGATATGTCCTATCCGTTGCATCTCGGCGTTACCGAGGCGGGCAACGACCGGGAGGGTAGGGTGAAGTCGGCGGCGGGCATCGGCGCTTTATTGTTGATGGGCATCGGCGACACGATTCGCGTCTCCCTCACCGAACCGCCCGAGAACGAGAGTCCGTTCGGTCATAAACTGGTGAAATCCATTGAGAATCTGGATGTTGAAAATCTGAATATTCAAGACGGAACATTGATTTTCGATGACGATTCCGAAGACGAGGAACGCTGGTTCTGTCGGGCGGCACCGTATCAAAATCCTGAATACGGAATTTGTGGCGTGCCCCTCTTGCGGACGCACGCAATACGACATACAGTCGGTCTTCTCTGCCGTGAAACAGCGCTTTGCCGGCTATCCCGGTCTCAAGATCGGCGTGATGGGCTGCATCGTGAACGGTCCCGGCGAAATGGCCGATGCCGACTACGGTCTAGTGGGCGCCTCCAACGGTCTCGTTTGTGTGTATGAAGGCAAGAAGCGGGTGTCGGAGCCGATGCTGCCGGAGGCCGCGATGGAGGTGCTGGAGAAGTTTATAATTCATAATTCATAATTCATAATTGAAAATTCCGATGAAAAAATCAGTATTATTTTTTGCGGCTGCAATTCTGATGGTTTTTGGGTTGCAGTCCTGCGACAAAGAAAACAATAACGATGGTGGCAACGGAGGCAACACCGCCACGGTACAGTGGGTGGACCTCGGTCTGCCAAGTGGCCTGCTGTGGGCTGATCGAAATGTGGGTGCCAAAAATCCTGAGGACTATGGTAACTACTACGCCTGGGGCGAAACCACTCCGAAAGAGGTTTATGACTGGAATACATACGCATACGGAAGTAACCTCGACGCGATAACCAAATATTGTAGTAGCCCTTATTTTGGTCTCAATGGCTTTACAGACAGCTTGACCACCTTGGAGGCATCCGATGATGCCGCTATGGCCAACCTCGGTGACGGTGCTCGTATGCCGACTGAGGGCGACTGGTGGGAATTGATAAACAGTACTACCAATACCTGGACTACTCGCAATGGGGTATTCGGACGCCTGCTGACTGGTCCCAACGGCAATAGCCTCTTTTTGCCCGCCGCCGGTATCCGCGACGGTTTGAGTCTCAACTTTGCGGGTGAGGTCGGTTGTTACTGGTCGAATACACTGAGCCAGAACCTCCCATATAGCGCGTGGCGCTCCGAGTTAGACACTATCTACCTATCCATGGACAACGGAGGAGAACGCTATTGCGGGTATTCAGTCCGTGCGGTGCGTACCAGCCAAGACTAATCCCTGAGCAGCCCATCCCCATTCTTTGGAGGGGTGCCCGAAGGGCGTGGTGGTATATTAAACCACTTCCTTAAGCAGCCTCGAAGAGGCAAAACGCACGTAGTGCAATTAACTCCACACAAGCGAAGCGCAGTGTGGGGGCAGTCAAAAACAATAAAGTTAGTATGTATATCTTAGGTATTGAATCCTCCTGTGACGACACTTCGGCGGCGGTAATCGAGAACAACGTCATCCTGTCGAATGTGATTGCCAGTCAGAAAATCCACGCCGAATACGGCGGGGTGGTGCCGGAGCTCGCCTCCCGTGCGCATCAGCAGAACATTATCCCCGTGATTGACACGGCGTTGAAGCGTGCCGGCATCGGAAAGGAGCAGCTCGCGGCCATCGCCTTCACCAACGGTCCCGGACTGTTGGGCTCGCTCTTGGTGGGCAACTCCTTCGCCAAGTCGATGGCCTACACGCTGGGCATCCCGCTCGTGCAGGTCAACCACCTGCAGGCGCACGTGCTCGCGCACTTCCTCGACAAGCCCGGCGAAACGAAGCCGAAGCCGCAGTTCCCGTTCCTCTGTCTCACCGTTTCGGGCGGACACACGCTTTTGTTGCAGGTGAACGACTATTTCGACATGGTCAAGTTGGGCGGTACCATCGACGATGCGGCGGGAGAGGCCTTCGACAAGGCGGCCAAAATCCTCGGGTTGCCCTATCCCGGCGGTCCCGTCATTGACAAATATGCGCAGGAAGGCGATCCTGACCGCTTCCAGTTTGCCATTTCGCACTTGCCGGGTCTGGATTACAGCTTCAGTGGGCTGAAAACGTCGTTCCTTTACTTCGTGCGTGATAATCTCAAGGAGAATCCCAATTTCATAGAAGAGAATATCCACGATTTGGCGGCTAGCATCCAGCACGCCATCGTTAAGTCGTTGACCGACAAGGTGAAAAAGGCCTTCAAGGAATGCGACTGTAAAGATTTGGTGCTGGCGGGCGGCGTGTCGGCCAACTCCGGCTTGCGCAACGCCATGACCGACCTCGCACGTCGCTACCACCGCAATATCTTCCTCCCGCCGTTGGATTTGACCACCGATAACGCGGCCATGGTCGCCGTCTGTGGCTACTTCAAGTACCAAAAAGGCGAGTTTGTGGGGTACGATGTGGCACCGTATAGCAGTTAGGTTAGACGTGAGACGTGTGACGTATGACGATGAATGGCGATGAATGGGCGATGAATGGGCGATGAATGACGTGCGACGGCAATTATGAATTATGAATTGTGAATTATGAATTTTTTTATGTACCTTTGCGGCCATGTTTTTTGTAAGAATAAATGAAAGAATATTATGAAAAAATTATCCATTATTAGTTTGTTGATAATGCTGTTCGTCAGTCAATTGGCGGCGCAACGTGTATCTGAAAGTCAGGCGACGCAAGTGTGCCGGCGTTTCTTGATTGAAAAGAATCAATTGGCAGCTTCGGAGAATTTCAAATTAGCCGAAGTCTATACCCAGGACAATGGCGATGTGGCCTTGTATCGTTTCCAATTGCCCGAAACGGGTTTCGTGGTGGTGTCGGCATCCACAACGACCCCGCCGGTGCTGGCATACGGTTTTGACCACCATTTCGAGTTGATTCCCCCGGTGCGTGACCTTTTCCATCTCTATAAACAGGAAATAGCTACTGCTGAAAAGGAACAGTGGCAGGCAAAACCGCAGGCTGCCGCCGCTTGGAACCGTTATTTGGCGGATGAATTCAGCCCGAGGAAAGCCCGCGGTACTTTTGGCGGTCCTCTGCTTACCACCACGTGGAACCAGAATAAATACTACAATACCTACTGTCCGTGGGATGCTGCATCCGGTGACTATTACGATTACCGTGTGCCGAATGGATGTGTGGCATTGGCCTGTTCCCAAATCATGAACTATCACCGTTATCCTGAACAAGGTCTTGGCGTAACTACGTATATCCCACATGGTTATCCCAGACAGACTGTCTATTACGGTCAACATAAGTACCATTATGACGCCATGTGCAATGAGCCTCATTCCTACGCCAACGAGATCGCTAAATTGTGTTACCACATGGGTGTGGCTATTCAAATGAACTATACCGCTGATGGCTCTGGCGCCAATACCGAGCAGGCAATGAATAAACTCAAAAGCGTTTTTAAATACGATGAGAGAATGGCCATGCATTACAGAGGTAATTATCTGGATACCACAGTGGTACAATTTATCGCATTGTTGAAAAATGAAATTGACCAGCATCGTCCTGTCTATTATTCCGGTTGTACGCAGACTTACGCTTCTTGCCATGCCTATGTGCTGGATGGTTACGATGATGAGGATAGGTTCTCGTTGAACTACGGTTGGGGAGGCGCTTCGAATGGTTATTACGCCATTGACAATTTCGTGTCGGGACCGTCGCATTGGGATTATGGCTCGCAGACGCTTGTCAATATCTTCCCGTCAGAAGTCTTTCCTCAGCCCTATTGTCAAGGACATCAGCGCAATACGGCCAGCTTTGGCTATGTGGCTGACGGATCTTACCCTACCAAACCCTATCAATCGAATCCCGATTGCTCATGGATGGTGGCGGCACAGGGTGCAACGGCCTATCAGTTTACATTTGACCGTCTTGACTTGAATGAAGGCGATTACGTGACCATCTATAATGGTCCCACCGAAGCCAGCGGAGTATTGGCGAGATTTACGGGCTCAGAAGTGCCTTCTCAAACCTTTAACACGGTGGCGGATAGCGTATTGATTACTTTTGTGGGCTCTACCAATAATACAGACCATTATGGCTTTCTGATTTCTTATTCATCCACGTTGCAGGCACGTACATGTGATGTCAACTCGAATTTGAATGCCGTTTGGAATGCTGTGATTACCGACGGTTCTCAGGATGGCGACAAATATCTGCCTGAAACCTCTTGTAAATGGAACATCAACCATACCTATATTTCCGGTTATGCCTTCACTTTCCCGAAATTCAATCTGGGTTATGGTGATTTTGTGGATGTATATGATATTACATCCGGTTCGCCGACCCTATATAAGCGTTTTGACATTTATGATCAGCCGGAAGGGATTTATACGGTGAATTTCAAGAAAATGCGTGTGCATTTTGTCAGCGACAACTGGGATCAAGGCGAAGGATTCAGATTGGAATACTATGCGCTTGCTGGAGTGGAAGATTATAACGGCTTGGATGATTTGAATGTTTATCCGAATCCTGCCACGAATTATATCAACATCGATTTTTCCCTTGCGGAAGCTGAAAAGATTACGATGAAGTTGATGGACATGACGGGCAAGGTGCTGAAACAGGATGCTGTGGAAGGCATTGCGGGTGCGAATCAGCAACGTATGGACCTCCATGGCATGGCCAAGGGACTTTATTTGCTGGAAATCAGCACTCCAAATGGTAAATCCGTGCGTAAAATCACGGTGCAATAATTCATTGTAGGTGAAGAAGATGGGAAAGCGTGTGCTGATAGCGATGAGTGGTGGCATCGACAGCAGTGTGGCTGCGATGCTGCTCATGGAGCAGGGTTACGAACTGGTCGGCGTGACCTTCCGGACCTTCGACCAGATTACCGAGAGCTGTCTCGCCCGCGAGAAGGGCTGCTGTTCCGTGGATGCCATCTTCGAAGCGAAACACCTGGCCGAGAAACTCGGCTTCGAACACCATATCCTGGATGTCCGCGACCTCTTCAAGAGAACGGTCATCCAGGATTTTATTGACCAATACATGCAGTGCCGTACGCCTAATCCCTGCGTGCTCTGCAATCCTATCATCAAGTGGGGTAGGGTGTTAGAGATGGCGGATGAGTTAGGATGCGACTACATCGCAACAGGTCATTACGCGCGTATTGCGCAAGATAACGATCGTTTTTACCTCCAAAAAGGCGTTGACACCCAGAAAGATCAGACCTACTTCCTTTGGAAATTGACCTCCGAGATGTTGAGCCGAACCCTCTTCCCGTTGGGTGGCTTGACCAAGCAGGAGGTGCGGCAGATTGCGGCGGACCACGGCTTTGTGAAGTTGTCTCAAAAGAAGGAGAGCGAAGAGATCTGTTTCGTGACGGATGACGATTATCGCCATTTCCTGCAGGATGAAGTCCCAGATTTGCAGGAACGTATGCCGGTGGGCGACTTTGTGACCACAGATGGCAAAGTGGTGGGAAAACATCAAGGATTGTACAATTACACGGTGGGTCAGCGCAAGGGCTTGGGCATCGCGCTCGGCGAACCTGCGTATGTGGTGGCGTTGCAGCCTGACACAAACCGCGTGGTGCTTGGGAAACGCGAAGATTTGCAGCATACCCGCTGTGTGGTCTCCGATCTGAATTTGACAAAATCCCCTGAATTTGAAGATGGCGTTCAAGTAACGTGCCGCTCCCGCTACCGCAGTGCCGGAACACCTGCCCGTCTCTTTCATTTGGACGATGGCCGTGTGGAAGTCGTTTTCGATGAGCCCGTTTTTGCGGTCACGCCAGGGCAGAGTGCCGTTTTCTACGATGGTGAAGATCTGATTGGCGGTGGGATTATTGAATCATAACCTTCTGAAAATTGAAATGTTATGATTAGCCAGAACGCCATTAACTATACCTTCCAACAACTTCTCAAAGTCGCACTGCCCGACTTCGATTCCTCGTTTTTTACCATAGAAGCTTCGGAATCAGAGTATTGCATCCATTTTGGACAAAGCTCGATTACGATGCCCAAAATGAATGAAACGCAATGGCAAGCCTTCTTGAAGGGGGAAATGCAGCCGTGGGTTAATGAAGGAAGAACAGAACCGATCCCGTTGTTTGGTCCTGAGGATAATCCATTTGATATTATCACGCCCTCTTTTGCGTTTTTGTCGCGTTACGAGGAGTTTTATGCGCAGAAATCGGATGCTTACGGGCGATTCCCTTATCAAGACAGCCTCGCACAGAAGTATGGTTTAGTGGAAATCCCCATTGTGGATGAATACGCGATGATTTTGCGTAGGAACTTATGTGCCTGTTCTCCAGAAACTTTCACGCCCACACCTCGCAAACCTAAGGTTGTGCCCACGCACGACATCGATTTGCTTTATCGATTTGATACACCATTCCAAGCGTTGAAATCCATTTTCGGTCGTGATTTGCTGATTAACCGAGATATGACAATGGTGCGGAAATCGTTTAAGGAGTACCGCGCATGGAAAGAGGACATCTTTCAAGACCCATATATTCAATCTATCATAGAATTTGCCAAGTTGGAACACGCTGCCGGTTTGGAGCCTGTTTTCTTCTTCAAAAGTTTAGTGGAGGGCGATGAGGATTTCACTTACGATATTCGTGATGTGAGGATGTTGCAGATATGGAAGGAAATCAGGCAGAATGGCGGTGTTATCGGCCTGCACGGCAGTCTCGAAAGTGCTGACAAGGCTGGAAGATTACGTTTGGAGCGTCAGCGGCTAGAAACCGAATTTGGGCCTTTGTCGGAGGATGTTACATCCGTACGACAACATTATCTGCGCGCCCACTTCACCGGCACGCCCAACTCTCTGGATTTTTGGCAAGAAGCGGGCACTCCCGACGACTACACCCTCGGCTTCGCCGAACGGTGCGGATTCCGCTGCGGCACCTGCCACCCTTATCCGCTATACGACGTGCGCCACGACAGGGTTACCGACATTATCGAGCACCCGCTCATCGTCATGGACGGCACCCTCTTCGACTACATGAAACTCTCCGTAGAGGATGCCCGCGCCCTGACGCAACGGCTGAAACATCGTTGCCTCGACGTCGAGGGCGATTTCGTATTTCTCTGGCACAACCACACCACGACGCGGGAGTTTAGGCCGTATTTCGAGGAGGTGTACATGCCGTTAGTTAGCAGTTAGTAGTTAGTAGTTAGCAGTTGGTGGGGAACGGAAAGCCCTTATATTATAAAACTTCTTCCTTGAGCAGCCCCGTAGGGGCAAAAGCTCGGTAGCCAGGGGTGAGCGATAGCGAAACCCCTGGAACGGATGGCGATGAATGATGGGATGATACGATGAATGATGCGATGAAAAACGATGAATGATATGATGAAACGATGAATGATACGATGATGCGATGATATGATGATGCGATGAAAAACGATGAAACGATGAATGATGCGATGAAACGAAGAAAAACGATGAAACGATGAATGGACGATGAAAATAGTACATGTAATATCAAACGAGAACGATAAAATCCGGGTGGAGCGTGTGACGCGTTTTATGCCCGAGGGATTTGAGCACCAGTATGTCACGCCGGCGGAAATTGGGTCGGCGGAGGGCGATGTCATTCACGCGCACCGATGGTTCGAGTGCGGGCAGGCGGCGGCGAAGTATGCGGCGGCGAAGGGTGTGCCATACGTGGTGGAGGTGATGCAAAGCGACCTGGATGCGTACCATAAACTGTTCGTGTTCAGCAAGAGGGGAGCGGAGAATGTGCTTGCCGAAGCGGCGCGGGTGGTCTTCACCAGCCAGTCGCAGCAGGATTTTTTGGCGCAGCATTTGCCTTCCAAAACCGCTGACACCGTCTTCTTCCATTCCATGATGTTGTTGGAGGCTTTGGATCCGTTTTGGATGGACAACCTCCATATACATCCGCCTACCGCATTGGTACACATTAAGTTACTGTACATTGGACCTTCGGATTCCCATCATCATTTGGATGCGGTGCATCATGCCATGAAAAAGCTGCAGCGCAGGAACTACGATGTCACCCTGACTGTTGTGGACGATTTGGCTAATGAAGAACTTCTCGAAGTTTACCGCAATCATGATATTTTCTTGCAGTTGGATGAGAAAACGCCTTCCACACAGCGTTTTGCGGAGGCTTTGTCGCAAGGTTTGCCGGTGCTCTATGCGCCCGATAGCGTTTGTGACGGCATCTTCAAAGAGGGGCAGGCAGGTTACGCTGTGAATCCGAAGAGTTCGGACGATATAGCCCGCACCATTCTGAATGTCAGTGATTTGTTCGGAACGATAGAACAGCATATCAGTCGGCTGCATCCGCTGAGCCAATTCGATGGCAAGGAGCAGGCGTCGCATTATGAACATCTGTATGAAAATGTGAGACATATCTAAAAAAAGATTATCTTTGCAAGTTTTTTGAAGTATAATCGATTCCGAAAAAAATGATGAAAAAATACTGGTTGTTAAGTCTTTTATTCGTGTTGGTAATCGGCGGATGGGCGCAAGTGGCCGAAGACGGAAAGTCTTGTCCCGGAATTCCTTCTGTGACCGACCACGAGGGGAATGTTTACCATACTGTGCAAATTGGTGAGCAATGTTGGACACGTGAGAATATGCGCGCTACAACTTCCCCGACCACAGGTACTTGCATCGTCAATAATGATACGAAAGTGTTTAGCTTTTCAGGAAAAATCGCCCGTTGGTATAATAATGATTCACTGGCGTATGCTAAGTACGGCTTGCTTTACAATTGGAATGCCGCTATGGATACGTTCAACGTGAAATTTGGTGAGCTGAGTATGGAAAAGTCTGGAATGACTGCGGTGCAACTGCCTAAGGACGTGCGTCGCAGAGGCATTTGTCCGAAAGGCTGGCATGTTCCGAATGATGCGGATTGGGCGGAACTGGAGCTCACCGTTGGCATTTGTACACAGGAGGAGGTCTTCGATGATTCTGAGGCTTGGCGCGGTCGGAATTCCGTTGTGCTGGCGGGTGGCAGCGACTGGAACAGTTCGGAAGACCCCGGTGCCCCTGGCAATTACTCCCCCGATCGCAACAAAACGGGTTTCACTGCCTTGCCGGGCGGCTATTTCCGTGAGAGCAACTTTGGAAATATTCAATACGATGCTGTCTTTTGGACAGCTACGCAAAAGGATAACGACGAGGCCTATTACCGTTACCTGTATTTCAATAGACATAGTCTCGGTCGTACGGAATATGGCAAGTATTACGGTTTCTCCGTGCGTTGTGTCAAAGACTAATCTTTTTATGCAATAAGAAGAAAATCAAACAATTAAATATTAATATTATGGCAAAACCTAAAATTGTTATCGGTAACTGGAAAATGAACAAGGACTTCGAAGAAGCCGAAGACCTTATTACCAATATTGAAGAACAACTGGCTGATTATCAGCTTCAAACTGAGGTGGTTCTCTGTCCGCCCGCTATTTATGCCGAGCTGGTCACCGACCATGCCAGCGATGAAGGCAGCCAATTTTATGCTGGTTTGCAGAATGTGAGCGAGTTCGAGAACGGTGCCTATACAGGTGAAGTTTCCGCTGAAATGCTCGCTTCCATGGAAGTCGATTTCTGCATCGTGGGTCACTCCGAACGCCGTAAATATTTCGGCGAAACGGACGAAATCGTGTTGAAGAAGATGCATCGTCTGCTTGACAACAGCATCGTTCCCGTGATGTGCTGCGGCGAGACGCTTGAAGAGCGCAAGGCTGGCAAACATTTCGAGGTGGTACAGAAACAGATCGAGGCTACGATTTGCACCCTCACTCCTGAAGAGCTGGAGCGCACCATGATTGCTTACGAACCCATTTGGGCCATCGGCACTGGCGAAACTGCCACTCCCGCACAGGCACAGGAAATGCTGAAGTTCATCCGTTCGCTCATTGAGAAGAAGTTCGGCACTGAGCTCGCCGTTTATACCTATATTTTATATGGTGGCAGCTGCAACGGCAAAAACGCCCTCGAACTCTTCAGTCAACCCGACGTGGATGGCGGCCTGATCGGCGGTGCATCCCTCAAAGCCGATGAGTTCTTCAAAATTATTGAAGCAGCGGAAACGGTGATTAAGGAGAATTAGTTTAGAGTTTAGGGTTTAGGGTTTAGAGTTTAGAGTGATAATTACCCCAAAATTCTAAACCTTAAACCATAAACCTTAAACCAACAAAAAATAAAATGAATAGATTTTCGCTGATAATATTCGTACTATGCTTCGCGCTATCCTGCGTCTCCTACGCGCAGGACGAGGATCCGTGTAAGCAGACGATGGACAAGAACAGCGAGAAAATCTACAAGAAAGCTCGCGATTTCCATAAGTCCGGCAAGAAAGATGAGGCTTACGAGCTGTATGAGGAAATTTTGGCGGAACATCCTGAATACCTGGATGTTAACTACTATTATGCCTTAGGTATCTATCTTCCGCTGAAGGATAACGATTTCTATTCCAAGAAGAAGGACAAGTCCGATGTGAAAAAGGCGTTGGCAGCATTCAACCGTATCTATGAGGTGTGTCCGCATTACAAGCCTGCGTGCATGTTTTATGCAGCGCAGATAGCCTATTTCAACGAGTTTTTCCCTGATGCGGTGAAGTTTGCCCAAGTGGTTTTGGATAATCAGGATCTGTATGATGAAGAAAAGATTGCCAAAGCGCAGACCATTCTCAAAAAGTCCCCTTTCTACGACAATATTCTGAATAGTCCTGTGCCGTTCGATCCGAAGCCGGTGCCGAATATTTCGACCTCTGCGGATGAATATCTCGGTGTTCTGTCCCCGGACGGGCATCTCTTTTACTTCACGCGCCGCAAGTATGTGGCTGACAATTCCCCGTTTGGGCAAGGCGGAAAGGTGCAGAAGGAGTTTTTCAGCTGCAGTAAGAAAAGAGGCGGTCAGTTCGGGGAAGGCGATGCGCTGCCTGCCCCCTTCAATAATGCGGAAGGAGAGGGGAGTCCCACCATTACCATCACCAACGATCTGCTGATTTTTACGCAGCGGCATACGGTGAAATTGCAGGGTGGCAACTATCCCAACTATGACCTTTATTATTCTGAGTATGACGGATTTGAGTGGTCGCAACCTAAACTGTTGCCTGGCAAGATCAATCGTAACGACAGCTGGGAGTCGCAGCCTTCGCTGAGCTCCGACGGCAAGTTGCTGTTCTTTGCCAGCGACCGTCCAGGTGGTTACGGCGGCTCCGACATCTGGTATTCTACCCGCAAGAGCGATGGTTCGTGGACAGATCCCGTCAATATGGGACCGGCCATCAACACGTCGCGCAACGAACGGTCGCCGTTCCTCCATACCGACAGTAAGACTCTTTACTTCTCCTCCAACGGCCACGACGGTCTTGGCGGTCAGGACATTTTCTATTCCAAGATGGACAGCAAGCGGCAGTGGACCGCCCCGAAGAATATCGGCTATCCTATTAACACAGAGAATGATGAAGTTGATTTCTTCGTGAGCTTGGATGGTAAGACCGGCTATTTCTCGTCGAACAATTACGGCGACAAAGACTGGAACATTTACCAATTTGAGCTGTATGAGGAGGCCCGTCCGCACACGATGGTCATCGTGAAGGGCAAGGTGAGTGTGGATGAGGGTGATTTGGAGAATGCGGTAGTCGAGATTCGCGACACCAATGCCAATGTGGTTTCCACGGGTATCGTGAGCGCGAATACCGGCCATTACGCGGTGGCTACGGAGGTACATCACGATAATCCTCAGCCGCTTATCCTGAATGTCAAAAAAGAGGGATATTCTTTTGATACACAGATTATTCAGCCGGAGGAAATCACGGAGGAGGTGATAGAAAAAGATGCGGAAGTGAAGGCGGTGGAGACCGGTAAGGTTTGTGATTTGCGTGACATTTATTATGAAACCAACGACTTCAGTCTCACGCAGGAATCGAAGATGTTGTTGGCCCTTTTTATTGAGTTCCTGAAGGAAAATCCTACAGTAAAGGTGGAAATTCAGGGACATACGGACGATATTGGCCGCGATGCCGACAATCTGCGGTTGTCGGAGAACCGCGCCAAGTCGGTGTATGATTATGTGGTATCGCAGGGAATTCCTGCTAATCGATTGAGATACAAGGGATACGGTGAGTCGCAACCTATCGCTCCCAACACAACGGAGGAGGGGCGCGCCAAAAACCGTAGAACCGTTTTTCTGATTTATGAAAAATAGAACGATATACTTTTTGGGTATTGGCGGCATTGGGATGAGTGCTGTGGCACAGTATTTTATGCAAAACGGGGATGATATTTGCGGTTATGACCTCACACCGTCGCCCGTGACGGAAATGCTCCAGAAGAAAGGGGCAACCATCCATTTCGAAGGTGATATTGCGCAGATTCCCGAGAAGGTCGATTTTGTGGTCGTTACGCCCGCTGTTCCGAAGGATTTCGTTGAATACCAATATTTTGTTGAGAAGGGTACCCCGATCTACAAGCGGTCACAGGTACTCGGGCATATAACGGATGAGTTAAGGACGTTGGCGGTGGCGGGCACGCATGGCAAGACCACCACTACTTCGATGATTTCGCATCTGCTGTGGCCTGAGGAGCCGATGGCAGCCTTTATCGGCGGCATAGCCAAGAACCTGAACGACAACTACGTATGTGCGCCCAATCCGCGGACAGCCGTGGTCGAGGCTGACGAGTTCGACCGTTCTTTCCTGACCTTGCATCCCGAAGTTTCCGTCATCACCTCCATGGACGCTGACCATTTGGACATCTATCGAGATGTGGAGGACTTGCGCGGCGCGTTCCAACAGTTCGCGGCACAGACAAAGCGTGCTCTGATTGTGGAGGAAGCGGTGGCACAGTATATTACGCATTCAGGGAAACGTGTATATGGTACGGGACCTAATGCCGACTATTGCGCATATCACATCGACTATCAGCAAGAGTTTACGATATTTTCTTTACGTACCCCCTATGGGGATTTGCCCGATTGGCAGCTGCCTGCGCATGGTCGCTACAACGTCTTGAACGCTACGGCAGCCATCGCCGCCGTCATCGAAGCGCTTGGCTTCCAGAAAGTTGACGAACAACGGTTGCGCCAGAAAATAAGTACCTTTGCCGGAGTGAAACGCCGTTTCGACTACATTGTGTGCCGCCCCGACTTCGTATATATTGACGATTACGCCCACCATCCCAATGAGATGCGATCGTTCATCACGGCTGTGCGTAGTATCTATCCTGACAAACAGATATGCGGGATTTTCCAGCCGCACCTATACACGCGCACTCGAGACTTCGCCGACGGTTTTGCGGAAGTCCTTGATTTGCTGGATATTCCAATTCTATTGCCGATTTATCCTGCCCGCGAGAAACCCATAGAAGGCATCACCTCGGAATTTCTTCTCGGAAAGATGCGCAACCCGCGTAAGTTGCTGTTACAAAAGGAAGAGGTTGTCTCTTATGTACAATCTCACCGCCCCGACGTGCTTTTGACAATCGGTGCCGGGGATATTGACCGTCTGGTGGGGAAACTGGCGGCTTGCTTTTAGCTTTTGGCTGTTGGCTTTTGGCTGTTGGTTTGTCGGAACAGAATGTCATCTAATCCAAAAACGGCATTGTAACGAGACGGTTTAATAGAAAAAAAACAGGAATTATTTCCTGTTTTTTTTTACAAATGCATCTTTTTAGGGAGATAGTACATTTTGTATAATATATTTCCTATATTTGCTAAAGTCTTATGTGAAATATTTTTATATGAAT
>ONHS01000040.1 GCA_900317715.1 uncultured Bacteroidales bacterium
GTCGGAGCGCAAGGCGAAGGTCAACGAGGTGTTGGAGCGGATGAGCATCATCCACCGTGCTGGCCACTACCCGCAGCAGCTCTCCGGAGGACAGCAGCAGCGCGTCGCCGTGGCCCGCGCCGTGGTTTCCAACCCGCAGCTCATCCTCTGCGACGAGCCCACCGGCAACCTCGACAGCCAAAACGGCCTCGACGTCATGCACCTCCTCTGCGACCTCAACGCCTCCGGCACCACCATCGTCATGGTCACCCACTCCGCCCACGACGCCAGCTTCGCCCACCGCATCGTGAAACTGCTGGACGGCACGGTAGTTAGCAGTTAGCAGTTAGTAGTTAGCAGTTGTAACGAAAGAACCTCCATTATAATGAATATCATTCCAAAAAGGGCTGAAAGCCCGACCTATGCTAACCTAGGGTGAGACGAAGTCGAGCCATAGGGCATCCAAGAGGGTCACAAGCCCGACACGTGTCAACCCAGGGTGGAGCGAAGCGGAGCCCTGGGATAGTTAAGAACCAAACCCCCAAAATGATATGAAACACACACCCAAAATCCTCAACATCCTCGGCCTCGCCGTGGCTATCGCCGCCTTCATGGTGGTGGCGATGGTAAGATACTATGACCTCCGGTATGACAAGTCGTACCCCGGTGCCGACCGCATCTACTCGGTGTGGCTCATGAAAACCATGTACCTCGGCAACGATACGATAGAGAGCTCTGTACGATCCGGTGATGCAGATTATCAGCTGCTTACAGGCTTTCCTATGAAAAGTAACAGCCAAATCCAATCCTCGGAGCAACCTTTAGAAGAGATTGAGGATGTCTGCACATTGAGCGGTTACGGCTATGGTTGGCAGCGGGTGGCCGCGGAGAATAGCACCGCACCCGACACCATCTCTAAGATACAAATGACCATTCCGTCTTTCTTTCCCTTCTTTGGTGTTGAAATTAAAGAGGGAAATTTGGAGAAGTTTACCGATTTTAGAAATGCGGTGATTTCCAGCCGATTAGCAAAGATTCTGTTCCCGCACGGAAGCGCTGTCGGACAACGGATTATCTTAAGTCAGAATGATGGTCAAGAACGTTCAGTGCGAGATCTCGATACCCTTACGGTGATAGCTGTTTTCAAAGACCTGCCGCAGAATAGTTCCCTGCATGATTACGAGGTGGTTCGTCACTATCCATCTGGCATCTTTTACGGTAATTTATATGTAAAAGTGAAAGATACAACGATGGTTAATGTCTTGAAGAAAAAGATGTTGGATCGTTATCAAACAGCATATCAAGCTTATTGGGACAATGTTGACACCACCGGCGACGAGGCATTAAGCCATGTGGAATATCAACTAAAGTATAAAGATGCACCGCAGAAAATCGACAATGTGATGATTAGCTCTTTGCATGACAACTATTCTTCGCCCAACAATTTCTGGAATTTGGAAGCAAAGCAGTTCACTACGGTTTCCAAAGTGCTGAGCGTGTTTGGAGTCGTGCTGTTGCTGCTCGCCTTCCTAAACTTCACCAACTACGCGGTGGCTACGGTGCCGCTCTATCTGCGCAAGACGAACATCCGAAAGATAGAGGGCTGTTCCAATGCGCAGCTGCGATGGGAGATGTTCGGACGTTTCTTGCTCTCCGCCGTAATAGCGTTCCTCATTGCGTTAGTCATCGTGGAGGTGTGCGCCCGCACGAAGGTGATCCCGTTCGTGGAAATCAGTCTGAAATTGGCGGACAACCTGCCTGTGGTGTGGATTTCCGCCGCCGTCACCCTCTTGGTGGCCGTGGTCGCCTCGCTGTATCCGGTATTCTACACCACCGCCGCTGCTAACGTGGAATCGGCGTTGAAGAGTCAGCTCGCCACCCCGCAGAAATACGGCAAGTGGCGCAAAATGTTGCTTCGTATGCAGACCACCCCGGCCTCTGTTGTGCAGTTTTTCGCCTCTTTCGCCATCATTCTCTTCATGACATTGGTTTTTGTACAGAACCATCAGATGAAGACCGCCGATGTGGGCTTTGAAACGGATAATATCTATGTATCTCAATTTCAGAAGTCAGTTCCAAACACTACGAATCCTGCTCTCAAAGGGTATCAGGAAGATTTTCAGTGTAAGACTTTGGACTCTTTGAAAGGCGAATGGAAAAAGTTAGGAGAAATTGCGGATGTTACTTGGGCGGAGAATCCCATACTGGGACAAGGGGCCTCCTACGGCATGGTGACGCTTAAAGCCGGAGATGAAATGGTGTCGATTTGCGACCGCACGGTTTCAGCCAATTTCTTCCGATTCTTTGGTATCAAAATGCTGGAAGGCAAAGACTTTGAAGAGGTTTGTAATGCATCGCGTAATGGCAGAATCCTTAACAAGTCGGCTCTGAAATTGACAAAGCAGTGGGAAATAGACTCGAATCGGCGCAATTCAGGCATTGATGGTGTTGTGCAAGATTTTCATAATATGCCACTCATCAATGAGATTGAACCTTGTATCTATTTTGCGAAGGTCAATGACGAACTCGTGTGGAATGATCCGTATATTTACATCAAACTGAAAGATGCTGGCAAACAAAAAGTTGACGCGTCTTTAGTAAGCCAAATGGACGCCGCTTGCGCCCACATGGGACAGTTATGCCCGTTCACCTCGCTGAAGGATGCCATCGACAAAGAATACGAGAAAGAGGACGATTTCGCCAAGTTGATGGCGCTTTTCGGGGCGGTCACGTTGTTCGTCACGCTCACCGGCTTGTTGGGCATGGTGATGTTGGACTGCCACTACCGTCGGCGGGAGATAAGTCTGCGCCGCGTGTATGGCGCCTCCACCGGCAACCAGCTCTGGAAGATGATCCGCAACCAACTCATCATCTGCACCGTCTGCTTCGCCGCCGCCACGCCCTTGGCTGTCAGCCTCTTCCACAAATGGCAGCAGCATTTCGCCTACAAAGCCGACATCCCTGTCTGGCCCTTCCTGGCGGCCTTCCTCACCGTCACCCTTCTCGCCCTCGGCATCACCGCGTGGCAGACCTTGCGCGTGCTACGAAGCGATGAAGTTAGTAGTTAGCAGTTAGTAGTTAGCAGTTGTAATGAAAAACCAAATCAGATATGAAAACCCCAAAAATCCTCAACATCCTCGGCCTCGCCGTGGCCCTGGCCGTCTTCATGATCCTCATGGCGCAGGTCCGCTACGACCGCCGCTACAACCGCTGTTTCGCGGACTCCGAACGGCTATACCGCGTGGAGGAAAACACCGACAACCAGGGTTATTCCCACTGGATGTCCGATAGCGAGATAACCGACTACCTCGACAGTCTCGACGAGGCGGAGTCCGTTTGTCAGTTTGCCACCAACTATGTAGATTATAACTTCAAGTTGGAACATCCTGTGGAAGGAGTGGGAAGCCTGTCGAGCATAACTCTCTATGACATGCTGTTCTTCAACTTTTTCGGTTATCAGAGCGTTGATGGCGCGTTCAGTGAGCTGGATGACGATGAAGAGGTCGTGGTGCCCGCTTCGTTGGCTAAGAAACTCTTCCCGAAAGAAAGTGCTGTCGGGAAAACGCTTTCCTTGAGAGACAGTTATCGAGGAAGAGACACCATCCTGAACCGCAAAATCGTGGCGGTGTATCAGGATATGCCTGAGAATAATACCTTTGGTAATCCACTGATTTTCATCACGATGCCTTATTGGGATTATAAAGTGGTGAAAATCGACCAGGATTCGATTCAGGCATTGTGGGGCGGTCCCGAAAAATGCTATGCGGAAGTATTTGGTATCGGAGGCAAGGAAGATTCTTTATTTGCTAACGTTCACCTTTTCACTGAGATGCCCGATATGATGAGCGCAACGAATTATGAATCGATAGAACCGTCAAAGGATAAATTCTTGAAAATCAAAGTTTCCTGCGATTCTTCCCATCCTGCACCCATCTTGGCTGAATGTGTAAGGAAAGAACCCAAGCCTTGGGGGTCTATCTATTGCAAACTGAAGCCCGGCACTAACCCTGACACACTGGCCGCTATGCTAAAGGATAAGTTTTACACCGAAAAGTTATGGGAAGCCGCTCCGTCGGATGTAGTTCGGTTGGTAGCTGCCAAAGATATCCATTTCGAGACCGATGCCACGGGCTTTAGCAATCTTGATGCGGTCAGTCGTTTCGTGGTGAATTGTCTTGCCAGCATCGCATGGGTGGTGTTGATTATCGCCTTCCTCAACTTCGCCAATTTCGCCATCGCGGAGGCACCTTTGCGCATGCGGCGCGTGAACACCCGCAAGGTGCTTGGTGAGTCGGATGGCGGAATTTGGTGGTCAATGGCGAAAGGCTACATCACCCTGTCGCTTATGGCCTTCCTCATCGCCTTCCTCGTCTTCCTGCTCTGCACCCGCCTGCCGGAAATCCCCATGCTGACCAATCCCGTCACCCTATCCGGCAATCTCTCTATCATCCTGACCACCTTATTGTTGTCCATCGTTGTCGGCGTTGTCGTCTCCATTTACCCGACGCGAATGGTTACCGTTGTCTCCCCGGATGTCGCACTGAAAGGTAGCTACGGTTACTCCAAAACGGGCCGCCGTTTGCGCACACTCTTCATTGGGCTGCAATTTTTCCTCGCCTCTGTCATCCTGTCCTGCACGCTGTATGTTGCTGTCCAAAACCGTTACCTCAAGACGTATGACATGGGTTATCAGACGCATAACATTCTGAATTTCACTGCGGATATTCGTTGGGCGGACAGCATACCGTCTTATATCCATGCGGTTAAACAATTGCCTGGTGTTGAAGACATTACGGCGGCATCGTGCAACATCGTGCGCAACACTGGCTACGTTTTATTTGGGCGCCGGCTCTATTCTTCCGACGGTAAGGACACCTGCGACCTTGAATTCAATGCCATGTCGGTTTATCCCAATTTCATGGAGTTTTTCGGAATTAAGATGGTGGATGGCAGCACGTTCAAAAATTGTGATATATCGTCTGATAATCAGCGGTATGTGATTTTCAACAAGAAATTGCAAGATGTCTATCACCTAAACATTGACTCTTATTACAAGCCATTGCTTGCGGATTCCACGAATCGGTTGGATGCTTCTCAATTGGGCTCGAGCTGGTCATATAGAGGAATGTTCAGTTCTTCTTCGCAAACGACTTTGATTGGCATTGCGGAAGACTTCCATTTCCGTCCGCTGTTCGACACTATCCAGCCGTTGGGCATTGAGGTCGGGAAATACGGTCAAGTGTTGCGCCAATTCTTCATCAAGTACGAAGAGAATGCCGACACTGCTGCGCTGATTCGGGAAATCAGTCGCATCACGAGCGACTATGGTCACGAAACCGATTTGAAGGTCAGCACGTTGGACGACGACATAGCGGGATTTTACGAGAAGGAAGCCGGCCTCTCAAAGGGGTTGTTCATCCTCTGCGGCATCGCGGTGTTGCTCGCGCTGATGGGCGTGGCGGGGATGCTGCTGTTGGAGATGACCTACCGTCGTCCCGAGTTGGGATTGCGGCAGATCTTCGGCTCCTCCACGGGACAGCTGCTTGTCCGCGCCAACGGCAAGTACGCCCTCATCTGCTCTGTCGCCTTCCTGCTCTCCGTGCCCGTCAGTATCTTGCTGCTCCGCCAGTGGCTGAAGCTGTTCGTCGCCCACGCCCCCATCGCGGTCTGGGTATTCCTCCTTGCATACGTTATCCTGCTTGCGCTCACGGCGTTGGTCGTCACGGTACAGTCAGCGCTGTCGCTGAGGTTTGAGCCGGTGGAGACGGTGCGGGATAATTGATAATTGAGGAAGAGGTGAGGGGATGAAGAACGATGAAAGGCGATGATGCGATGATGGGATGATGGGATGATGCGATGAAATATGATGAAATAATACGTGCAGATACGAGCGATACGCGGAGATTATTTTATCTCCATGTATCGCGCGGATCTGCACGTATAATTCCCTAATACATACTTAAACTTCAAAAACCATAACAACATGAAAAAGCTCATCACCATCATATTGTCACTGCTACTGCAGGTGCCACTTTTCGCACAGAGCCAGTCCCTCACCCCCGAGCAGAAAGCCTACGAACTCGCCGTGCCGTGGAAGGAAATTACCTACAACTTCGCCAACAGGGATCATTGTTCGGAAGTGGACTTGGACAGCCTCTATCAGGCTTACATTCCGCTGGTTATGCGGACGCGGAACAATTTCGAGCACTATCTTACGATGCAGCGGTTCGCGGCGAACTTCCATAACAGTCACACATACTGTATGTTACCGCAGAACCTGATTCCTGAATTGGCGATGGTCAGGTTGATTACGGAGGTGAGGGACGGCAGGATATTCGTGAAGAACATCAGTTCCAGGTACGAGAAGGAGATAAAGCCCGGTGACGAGATTCTGCAGGTGGACGGAATGCCAGCAGTGACCTATTTCAGGGATTATATCGGGCAGTATGTGTCGTGCAGCAATCCCGAGGCTGTTTTGGATTACGCCATGTTCACTCCCCAAGGGCTGAGTCCGCTTGTTTTCCAGCATCGCGATAACCTGAAACCGCTTACGTTGCAGGTGTTGTCCGGCAACAGGAAGAAGACGGTGAAAGTCCATTACGACTGGTTCTTCGCGCCCACGGAACGGCAGCGTAAAAGTCAGGAACGCTACCACTGGGTGGACACTACGCAGGTCCTCACCAACGAGCAGAACAATCTGATAATCACGGATGAGGAAAACGATGCCGTCTATTTCCGGATTGACGATTGCAATGAGGCTACGACGCAGGTCTTCTTGGAGCATTTGCCGGAAATCCTAAAACATTCCGCCCTCATCATTGATTTACGCTACAATATGGGCGGAGACGGCAGGGCATACTCCCCGATAGTTCCACATCTTGTTGACAATGACATGGTTGTGTTGTCCGGAAAGATGCAGACACCGATACATAATGCCACGTACATGGCGCGTGCCAGCGTGCGGTTGCTGTATTACAGTCCGGAGCAAGTCTCGGAACAGGAGAAAGCGTTCTACTATCCCTACTACAGCCACACCGCCTTTGAGACCGTCTCTCCCGACACGGCGGCGAACACGGTGCCTGTTGGCGAGCGTTTCCACGGCCGTATCTATCTCCTGATCGGTCCCAAGACCGCATCTGCGGCGGAGGGCTTTGCCGCGATGCTCACCCAAAACCCTCAAACGGTGACGGTGGGGAAGAAAACCTCTGGTGCTACCGGACAGCCGCTGTTGGTGCCCCTGCCGTCGGGAATCGTCTGCTTCATCAACACGTTCAAGACCTACGATTTCAACGACCGGGATTACTCGTCGGGGATTGTGCCGGATGTGGAGATGGAGCTGGGAGATGTGCCGGTGCGGGAGGTGGTGGAAATGTAGAATGAAGAATGAAGAATGACAAGGAAAGAATACGTGCAGATACGAGCGATACGCGGAGATTATTTTATCTCCACGTATCACGCGAATCTGCACGGATAATCTACGAATACATACTTTAGGTGGATTGCGGTGCGGAAGCATTAATTTTTTTTACAAGAAATAGTATTGAACAATTCAAATAATTGTATATCTTTGCGACAGAAAATAAAATAGAAAAATGGCAAAAGATTATTCTGTAGAAGACATTAAGAAACAGGAGGTTAACGAGCATCAAGCTCAGTACAATGCCTCTCCTTGCAGTGATTTTCGCACAGTTGATGAAGACGAACTGGCGGGATGCATCACGCTTGAGGAGTGGGAATCCGAACTGACGACAATTATCCATGAACACTATCAATCCAACCATGAAAGTCATAATCAGCCCCACTGTAAGAATTAAAATCAACGAATTCTATAAGGCCGCCATGCGGAATCATCCGTCTCTCAGTGAAGAGACTGTATTGAAAAAAGCGAACCGAATGTTCAAAGGTTTGCAAGTTCTAAACATGACTCAAGGATTTCCGGAAGCAAGGTTAAACCAAGAATGGAGAGCCAATGGTTGGCGTGAATTGGTGATAGAAAATTTTTACTTCGCGTTCGAGGTGGTTGACTGTGTTGACGGCGAGCGAATTGTAGTCGTTCGTGATGCCATACACAGTTTGCTGCACCATTGAATAGGTGCACCTCCCACCCGAGATTCACCCCGTAAATCACGTTGTTACATATAGAAACCTATCACGATATATGGTATAGTCCAATCACACAAAGACGTTTTCCGATACCACGCCATACTGCAAAAGAAGTGGCTTCGGGAACATTAAAAGATATTGCGAAAAAATCAGGTGTTGCATTGTAATACAAAGAATATGAAAACCGAAAAAGTGATAATAGAAGTAAGCACGGACGGACTCTATTCCGCCTATATGCCCTCTGACGACTATGGTTTCGGGCTTGCCGGGTATGGTGAGACGGAAAAGGAGGCCATAGATGATTTTTATGCGGCTGTTTCGGAAATGAAGGAACTCGAAGAAGCTGACGGACGGACGTTTCCGGATTTGCAGTTCCAGTTCGAACATGCTGTCGGGTATGTTGTCCCTGAATCAGCTTCTTATTTTGTGGCGGAGGATTCTGAAGGGTACAATGAGGATAAACAGGTAGCCAAGCAATGATGCGCCGGTCAACTTTACTTTTTGGACATATAATTCAGCGACACCAAAACCTCAACCGTATGGAGAATATGCTTTGGCAGGTGGAGAATATGGAGCAGCTGAACGGTCCCTCCCCGCTGGTCGGCTTCCGGGTGATTGCGGTGCGGAAGAAGAAATTTTTCTGTAAGGATTTTCGGGCGGTGTTGTCTAACGTCATAAAATCCCAAACGGTCAGATGAAAAACGTGAAAGAAAAGCAATTCGAGGAACTGGTAAAACAGTACAAGCGGACAATCTATTCGGTCTGTTACATGTTCTCCCGCGACAAGGAGGAAATCAACGACCTCTTCCAGGAGATTCTCGTCCGGTTGTGGCTGGGCTTCGACCAGTTCGAGCAGCGCAGCAGCGTGAACACGTGGGTGTATCGCATCGCGCTCAACACCGCCATCAACAGCGACAAACGGGCGAAACGCCGTCCGCAGACTGTGCCGCTCAGCACCGACATCGACCCCTACGACCCGCAGGACTCCTCGCTCGAACAGGTCCGACAGCTCTACGCGCTCATCAACCAGCTCGATGTGATGGACCGCGGACTCGTGCTGCTGTGGTTGGAGGGCATCGGTTACGACGAAATTGCGGCCATTATGGGCATCACGGTTGCCAATGTAAGAAATGGAGCTGGATGACTTGAAGGTGCAGTATCAGTCGCTCCAGGAGAAGTTCAACCAGCAGGAAATCGTCAACAACGACCTGATTCATGAGATGATCCAAACGAAAATCGGAAATTTCAAACGCCGGAACGCAGAAATTGTCCTCACCTACGGGCTGTTGGTCGCCACGGTCTGTTGGAGCTGTTTTCGTTTCGAACTCAGCCTCCCCTTCATGATTATTTCCATCGTTCTTTTTGCCCTGATAGGATTATTTGAATGGTTCAGCTGCCAAAAAGTGCTGAAAATCAACACGGAAGACGCTGACATACAGACGCTCGTCCAGAAAATGGAGAACATTCGCACCCGTTTCTCGTTAGTATGGATTACGGGAGTGTTTGCCCTGTGCCTGTGGATGTTATGGTTCATTTTTGAGATTGGGGAAAAGCGGACGATTCCCTATTTGCGGAGCTCGTTCGTTATGGTAGCGGTCATTCTCACCATAGTCATCATCTTGATAATTTGCAATATTGATCGTCTTGCCAAGATGAGCGACGAGCTTTTGGCGCAGACTTCGCGATTGAACGGAAACGATGCCTCAACGATACCGGTTTATTATCGCAGCGGTGCTTATTGGAGTAGCATTGTCATGCTCGTATTGAGCCTTATCGGACTTTTTCTCAAACTGATGTACTTGCCTTTTGGCAATCTTTTCTGCATGGCAACGGGTGTTGCCGGTCTGGTGTTCGTCATCTTGACTGCACGCCATTTGTTGCGCATCGCCCCGGATGAACGACTGGTTATCCGAATGGCCGAAGTGGCTTGTTTGTTCTTGGTAGCCTGTCCGGTATTCAAGATATTGAATTGGCCTTTCGGCAATTTCATCGGAATACTTGCTTTCTCTCTCCTCGCGGTCGCCTTCCTCGTCCGGTTACTGAAATCGCGGCGGTGACCAATTTTTGAGAAAGCAAAAAATATCAACAAAGTGCAACCTTTTGGATTTCCTGCATCCTAATGTTAGAATTGTTGTATTTTTGCAGCGTTGTTTGCCGGCCTTGTTGTTAAATAGACTTCGCAACAAGATCGGCGGCTACGTGAAGTAGTTTTCTTCAGAAGTCTAATGAAAATAGGATGAAAAAGGCAATCAAATTTATGGCAATGGTGCTTTGCATGGCATCTTTTATGACCTTCATGTCTTGTGATCCTTCTCCGGATCCGACCCCTGACACACCCAATTCAAGCAGAGATGCCGGGAAATTAGTGGGTGAATGGAAATGCACTTGGAGCTCGGGACTCAGTGAGATGAACATTCAAGAAAATGCATACGTGGGTGCCGTTTGGAAATTCGGGACTCCGGTCGTCGCCCCTAACGACAGCTGTCATTATTTAGGTGATTTTAATGTAGCAGTGAACGGGAGTTACCCCGAAGATGCATTGGGCGAATTCCATTTTTGGATTGGAGAACAATATTGGCTTCCGCGTTTAACGGTTTGGACATCAGCCTACAATGATTTCTATATTTTCAATGGATATCATGAAGTCAGATCACAACGAGGCGGTGATGCGACCCGCATAGAGGGGGATTATTCAATCGTGTTGACGGACAATACGATGACGCTGTATCAATTCGACAATAGCGTTGACAACATTAACGATGCCAAGTTGTTGTTGAAATTCGAAAAGCTACAGAAGTAACACTGACTTTTTACACTGCAAGAATAGTGACTTCGTGGTGTTAAATATGAAATTCGTTACCGTTGTAGTGACTCAACCCCTATTTCTCCGTCGTGAAATTGATTTCCTGGTTCTTACCGGCGCTATGTCCGTCTTTGGTGGGAAAATTGGAACCCATGACGATGAAACCGTATTGATGCGACGGCTCTAAGAGGAAAGTCACCTCCAACGTCTTGTCGTCGCGCCAGGCATAGCTGATTCCCGATTCGTTCTGGTATTGGCGAGCCAGCTGCACAACGGGATGGTCTTTGTACGGCCCGAAAACGGAATCGACCTCGTGTGCGTATTGCGGAACTCTGCACCGATTGTATTCTTCTGCGCCGGACAGTCGCCAGACTGTGGCCATCAGCTCCACACATTCGTCAAAGTGCGCCGGAATCGGGCTCTGGGCAAAGGAGGTCAGCGCAGAGAGGACGGCGCAGAGGAGAACGGTTAATGTTTTCTTCATATCGTCAATGGTTTTGATTCGGGCACAAAGATAGTCAATATATTCATTCGAAGCACCCGAAAATCCCTCATTTTTGTTCGTTCTCCGACTTATTCCCTCTCATGTTCCCAATGACACAATTCCTTAACTAACTGGAAAACATAGATATGTTACTCATAAAAAAAAACTTACTTTAAAAGGTAAGTGGTTTTGTGTTTTTTGTATTTTTGCCACAAAAAAACTATTATGACTAAAGCAACTATACTCTCTTTGGAACAAACAGAAGTCGTTGGTTTGTTCACGATTATTTTCGAAGGCGAAATGCAGTCTGAATTTGTCAAGTTTGTCAAGAAGTTCAAGGATGATGCGGTTAGGAAGAACGAGCTCAGAGTTATACTCAACCAGATTGATACAATGTTGGTGAAAGGGATTGAGGAACGCCGTTTTCGTCCAGAAGGGAAAATGAGCGACGGTGTGACTGCTTTGCCTGTGTATAAAGGCGGGCTGCGCCTATATTGTCTGCGTCTGTCGGACAGTGTGTTGATTGTGGGCAACGGTGGGGTGAAAAATACCCAAACATACGAAGAAGATAAGGATTTGAACGGATATGTGATCAGTCTTCAAAAATTGGATGCGCTCCTGAAGGCGGACATCAGAAATGGAGTTGTCAGAATAGAAAAGACTGAAATAGTGGGAGTTGACAACAAAGATTATGATATATGAAACAAGATCAAGAAGGACGGGTTTTGTTTCGTCAGATAGTGGACGAGACACCAGAAGATTTGAAAACGCAGTTGCGCTTTTCGGACTTAATTGCAGAGAAATTGATTGGGATGCTCAAATCGAAAGGGATGTCCCAGCGCGACCTCGCGAAGAATACTGGCAAAACGGAGGCGGAGGTGTCGCGATGGCTTGGAGGAACGCACAATTTCACATTGCGCACCTTGGCCAAAATATCCGTTGTTCTCGGGGAAGATTTGATTCATGTGTGACACTTCGTGCCAAAGGCACGATATTTTAGAACCCCACACGAAACGAACGGAGTGAGTGCCGTGTGGGGTATTGCGGGTGCGCGAGGCAGCGTCTCGAAGAGACGCAACAGCATTCGGTAATGAAAAATGATGGCATCTATTGCCCGGTCTCTAAAAAATGTATTTTTGCACCATAAACGAACAAATCCATTTGTTATGAAAAAAATCGCAGTTATTACCCTTTGTCTGCTCCTCCTGCAAAGCGTGAGTGCACAACAGGCTTTCAATGTGTATGTTGACACTCTTTTCTTAGCAGGAAATCATATCGAATGGGGCGATTATTCATTCAGCGGATACAACGACAAATGGGATTGGACAAGGTCAAAACCGTATTCCTCGGTCTTGTTTGAAGACGACCTTTACACGGTCAATCGAGACATCTTTTACGGAGAAGTCATCTTCACGGCAAAGGAGCCTTCTTTGTATATTGACGCTCACAATGGGTGGTTGCAGTACGAATATGTGAACCGGCAATACTATTTCACTGGGGAATTCCATCAAATACTGCGCCATGGGGATTACTACTATTTCATCAACCCCAAACGGGTGGATAGTTTGCGCATCGACCAAAGTCCAGGAAATCCGTTGGTAAAGAACATCATTCCAGATATATGGGACAACAATTTGTTGTTATGCCAAAACAACTCCAAATGGTGCGATCCACAGAGCGGTTATGGGGGTGGTAGTAGGTATTTTAGAGGATATATATGTCATGGTTGTTGCATCGGAAGGCACTATTCTTACACAATGCCGACGGACACACTGTTTCACGGGGCTTTCGTGTCAGACGACCAACTGTTTTATGTCGTCAGCTGCGACAATGAAGTGTTCATTGCCCAAAGGAACGGCAATGAATTGACCCGTGTCAAGGAATTAGCTCAAGGGTGGAACTTTTATGATCATTTTGGTGAGCCAAATCGTTGGTGGAACCTCGGTGCGGGCAACAACCGCTTGACATTACCCTTCTCCACCACCGAAGGCTCCGCCGGTATGCTGACCATCGACGGTCGCCTTATTCATATTCGTTATATAGCCCAGCATCAGACAGTGGTGCCGTAATACAATTCGATTATTAAAAACGTTGTTCTTTATTGTTCTTTTTTTCAAAAAATGTATTTTTACAGTAGAATAAATAATCAGTAGAACGTAATGATATGAAAAAAACACTGACTATCGCAGTTTTGTTACTGTTTGCTGGATGCAGTCTTATGGCGCAAAAAACGCTGGAGATGGTTTTTGATAATGTTGTTGGAGGGGTGCCGGTGCACAGCTACTTCGATGGCATGGACAACCAGCACTACATCCTGTTTTCCTCCCGATACACCGACAAAGAAGCCTTGGTGAGTATTCCTGGTAACAATGGGAAAGGACAACAGCTGGTTCTGCAGCATCCCGCTGACTACGAGCTGCTGGTGGCTTACGAAGATGCCACACAAATTCGATGCATCTACAAATGCTACAAATATGACACTAAAACTTACGGCATATACCTGAATGTATTCCCCAAAGATGCTGAATCCGCCGAGTGGAATCCTGAGGCGGTTTTTGTGTTCCCGCTTGAAAAGACCGAGGATATCCGATGCTGGTCCGCCCGTTCCCCCGACAAAAGCAAAGCTGCTGTGGCCCTTTTTCTCACCAATACCAGATCAAACAGTCTTAAGGGCTCCATGGTGATGACCTTCGATGAAAACGGCCTGCTCTGGAAAAATCCTTTGGATTTGGAATTTGAGAACAACACCTTGGAGATTTTTAACTTCGCTGTCAGTAACGAAGCAAAAGTATATACGGCTATTCTTTCGTTCAACAAAGAGAAGGAGAAGGACAAATCGCGGAAGAATGAGACCCTTCACCTGTTCGAAAGCAGCGAGTACGGGGAGATCAATTCTACAGATTACCAAGTGGAGTTCGGGAGCCTGTCGTGCGGCAGATTGTTGATCACCCGTCAAGGCAACGTTATGATAGGAGGCTACTATGCACCGAAGTATGGAGAGAAGGAAACAGGCTGTTATATAATTCGTTACGACATGAATCCGCTCGCGAGCGCGAACATCAGCCATGAGGATTTTCCAAGTACATACTACAATTATGTCCATACCCCCTCAGGGAAAAAAGCGAAGGATTTCTCTGTCTATCCTTCGTATTTCTTCGAGTTTTCAGACAGCACGGTGGCTCTTTTAGGTGAAATGTACACCACGTTCAGCATCACTATGGTCTTCTCCGCTGGAGGGAGCATACTGGTCCATCTTGCCGACAAAAACGGTGACATTTCTCAGTTTAAAACCATTGAAAAAGTCCAAACATCGGTTGAAACCACTCATTCTCCAGGATCCTTGCGAGGAAGGCTGTTCTCTTATAGTGCACTGATGCACAATGACCGGATACACCTGTTTTTCACAGATAACGTTGAGAATTATCGTGGACAATCCGGTCAAAACAGTTTTGCGGACACCAAGTTTTTCACCCCGGATCTCAAATTCGATGGATTATGTGCCGCACACTGCAGCATAGACCGTGGCGGCAACATCTCAACCCCGGAACTCCTGATAGACTATTCAGCACTTAAATCCTACATGTTCGCACTTCTTTACATGCAAGATGACGGTGTGGTATTTCTCCATTCGGGGAAAAAGTCGCGACAAATTTCCAAATATAAGCACGACTTTGAATAATTATCGCGCACCTGCAGGCAGCTGCAACAAGAAAAAAACATCTCCATGTAATATTTCCCATTCTTTTGTTGTCTAACATGATGAACGTTGCAACGAAAGTAATGTATTATGAACAACGACAAAGAATATCAGTTTGAACAGTTGGTGCGGCAGCACAAGCGGACCATCTACACGGTGTGTTACATGTTCTCGCACGACAAAGCCGAGATCGACGACCTCTTCCAGGAGATTCTCATCCGGCTTTGGAAAGGTTTCGACACCTACGAGGGTCGCAGCGACGCCAAGACATGGATCTACCGCGTGTCGCTCAACACGGCCATCAACCAGGACAAGAAGGAACGCCGGCGCATCGAGACGGTGCCGCTGACCGTCGATATCGACCCCTATGAGGCCGACGACCCTTCGACGCATCAAATCCGCGAACTCTACGACCGCATTTCGCGACTCGACCTCATCGACCGCAGCTTGATTCTGCTTTGGCTGGAAGGGGTCAGCTACGATGAAATCGGAGCCATCATCGGTATCACGCCCAACAATGTGGGGGTCAGGCTGATGCGCATCAAGGACAAACTGGTGAAAATGTCAACAAAAGAATGAAAGGAGATCATCATGGAAAATCAAAACAATAACAACCTCTCCGAATTGGACCAACTGAAGGCCCAATACGAAACGCTGAAAGAGCAGTTCGACCAACAGGAAATCGTCAACGACCGGCTGATGAAGTCGTCCATCAAGCGCAGCACCGATTTTTATGGGTGGTATAGACGGACGCAAATTATCCTTTATCCGATATTTGCCATAATCGGCATAGTGTGTGTCAAATGCTTTCAAGGCAACCACCTTTCGTTAATGCTGTTTTGGCTCTCCTTCTGCTCGGTTTGCTTTGCCATCGAATTGTGGTTGACGCGAGAATTGAAAAGCAAGGAGCTGGAAAACAACGATTTGCTCACCTTGTCCCATCAAGCCCGAAATTTCAAGAAACTATTTTCCCTCTTCACGGCACTGAATTATTCCACAGCTATGATCATTGCTTTCGGGCTGGTGATTGCCAGAATGGGTAAAGATATAAATTTGCCGAATTTCGGTGCTGTGATTTTGTCGTTTCTTGCGCTGCTCGTGGTTTTTGCACTCGTGGGCTTTTACGAAATACGCTATAAAACAAGAGCCTGCGATGACATTATCCGGCAAATAGAGGCCGCTGAACCTGCAATGGACAAGAAAACGAATCTTGACAAGACACAAAAGTGGTTCCGCATTGCCATGATTGTCGTGTTTCTCGGTCTCGATATTTGGGCTTGTCTGCTGGTGGCCAAATACATCAAAACACCTCTGGCGTGGCGTCCATCGAAGTATGTGTTGGAATATGAACGGGGAACGGACAACTTTGTAACGGAAGAGAAGCTGGAGATTTGGGACGTGGATGCCGACACGTTGGCCATCAGTTCGGAAGTCCTGGGTGGCAAGCCTATGGTGCAACATGTGGAGGTGACGGTGCCCAGCAAGCAAAGTGACCCCGACATGGTGCAAATCAACGTGAAGTTGACTCCTGAGGCGAGCCAGCAATGGTACCGATTCACCAACGAGATAAAGGGCCACCATGCTGCACTTTACCTTAACGGCAAGCAGATTCAAGACTGGGAAATCAAATGTGGAATAAGCACCGGCGGCTTCTTCATCATGAAGGAACGTTCATCGAAGGAGGAGCTGGAGGCGTTCTGCAATCAGTTGATGCGGCAGTAGGGGGTGAATATGTTTTGTACGAAAGGGATTCGCGACATTCTCGCGAATCCCTTTTTTTTGACAGAAAAGTTTCTAATTATATGATTCAAAAAATGCGAAAGATTGCAATTGGTGTGTTCGATATTTTTTTTACGAAGTGTTACAAAGTAAAGAAATTTTTGTATTTTTGCAGCGAAAATTATGCTCACGGCTACGCGTGCCCGATAGCGTTTCATTTCACGCTAACCCTTGATAATGGGCACGCCCAACCTTGAGTTTATTTATTAACTATGAACAAAATGAAAAACAATCAGTTACCACCACAGAAAATAGCTGTACTCATAGATGGAGGCTTCTTCCTCAAACGATTTAATGCCCTTTATAACAAAGATAGGGGCATGACTGCTTGTGATGTTGCAAATGCAATGTACACTATGGCACATGCGCACGTTGGAAAAAACAATATTCTCTACCGGATTTTCTATTATGATTGTCAACCTTTAGAAAAAAAGTTCCACAATCCTATTTCGAATAAAGTGGTGGATTTCAGCAAAACAAAGGAATGCATTTTTCGTAAGGACTTGTTTGAAGAGCTTAAGAAGAAGAGAAAGTTGGCCCTTCGGATAGGAACCGTGAAGGATAATGGGAGTTGGCAAATATATGCTCCTAAAGTCAAAGAGTTGCTTAATGGCTCAATCAGTGTTGACGACTTGTCAGAGCTAGATGTCTATCTTAATATCAGGCAAAAAGGTATTGATATGAAAATTGGAGTAGATATTACCTCTTTGTCGTTAAAACGTTTTGTGGATACTATTGTGCTCTTTTCAGGTGATGCGGATTTCGTCCCTGCTGCGAAATTGGCAAGGCGAGAAGGTGTTGATTTCATTCTTGACCCTATGAATGCCAATGTGGACCCTCAACTTTTCGAACATATCGACGGTCTTAAAAGCGTGTTGCCACCCAAGTTGAGAAATAAATCTGTTTGATTTTGGAAAAACGAAATGGCGAGTCCCCTTCCGTCCAATTTTTTGACACCGCTGTCTCTTTTTTTGACACGATTGCAACGGCAATTCATCGCTATACCATTGATGTTGAAATATTTTCTATTTTTGGCGCGATTTTTGTGACGTATGACGTATGACGTGTGATTTGTGACTTGAAACTTGAAACCTGAAACTTGAAAGAAATGCTCAATACCATCATCATAGTGGACGACAACCGCAACGTCCTCGCCGCGCTGAAACTGCTGCTGGAACGCGAGTTCCGGCAGGTGGTCGCGTTGCCGTCGCCCAACACCCTGCTGCGACAGCTGGAGGCGACCCCGCCGGACGTTGTCCTGCTCGACATGAACTTCTCCGCCGGGCTCAACACCGGCAACGAGGGTCTTTTCTGGCTTCGCGAAATCAGAAGCCGTTACCCGCAGCTGCCCGTGGTGCTTTTCACTGCCTACGCCGACATCGAACTGGCCGTGGCGGGCATGAAGGAGGGCGCCGCCGACTTCGTGGTGAAGCCGTGGGACAATGACCGTCTCATCGCGGCCCTCACCCGCGCCTGCACCCCTCACACCGCGCCGAAACGCTCGGAGAAATCCGTTTCCGCCGTCCCCTTCTGGGGTACCAGCGCCGCCATGCAGGAGCTGAAGCTCATGGTGGAGAAGATTGCCCCCACAGATGCTTCTATCCTCATCACCGGTGAGAACGGGACGGGCAAGTCGTTACTGGCCAAAGCGATACACGAGCTTTCATTGCGCAGCGAGAAACCGCTCGTCAATGTGGATTTGGGCGCAATTACGGAGACCCTCTTCGAGAGCGAACTCTTCGGGCACGTGAAAGGCGCATTCACGGACGCGAAGACCGACCGCGCAGGCAAGATAGAGGAGGCCGACGGCGGCACCCTCTTCCTCGACGAAATCGGCAACCTCGCCTTCCCGCAACAGGCTAAGCTGCTGACGGTTATCCAAAACCGCACGGTCACCCGCGTGGGCAGTAACAAGAACGTCCCGGTTGATTTCCGGCTCATTTGCGCCACCAACCAGAAGCTTGACGAAAAGGTGTTGCGTGGCGAGTTCCGCGAGGACCTCTACTACCGCGTTAACACCATCCATCTGGAGATTCCGCCCCTGCGCGAGCGTTCCGAGGATATCGTGCCCTTCGCGGAACGCTTTCTGCAACAATTTGCTGAAAAGTACCATAAACCCGCGTTGAGGTTGAGTCCCGAAGCTGCCCGCAAACTCACCGGCCATCCCTGGTACGGCAACATCCGTGAGCTGGAACACGCCATGGAGCACGCGGTCATTGTCTGCGACGGCACCGAACTCCACGAACACGACTTCCGCTTGACCGCCTCGCAGTCCAAAGACAAGATGCAGGAAGTTACCACCTTGGAAGAGATGGAGGCCGAGATGATCCGAAAGAGCATCGCCAAATGCGGCGGCAACCTCTCCGCGGTGGCCAGCACGCTGGGCATCACGAGGCAGACGCTGTATAACAAGATGAAGAAGTACGGAATATAGTCAGTTAGCAGTTAGTAGTTAGCAGTTAGTGGGGTAACGAAAGAGACAAACAAGTCTGGGTGAACGTTGGGTATCCGTTGCCGGATGAAATTGAGATTATTTTACGGAATCAAAGCGAAATATGGTAAAAGATGAATGATTACAAAAAGAATATTTTGCTAACAGGTGCTATTTTTGTACTTCTGTCCGCTATTGCCATCGGATTGCTGCTCTTTTCGTATATCCTGGGAGCAGGTGACAGCTCTTTTATGGACTTTGCAGGTTGGCTTTATTTCTTCTTCTCTTCGTTGATGCATGCAGGAATGATTGTCCTGATTCCCTTTCTTCTCCTTTTTGTGCCCCTTACCTTGTTGGGAGTGAACCCCAAGGTCAATGCAGCCATTCTAGGGACTATTTATGTCGTTATCGCTTTCATTCTCGTCATCAACCGGTTTGTTTTCCAAATTTATCATTTTCATATCAACGGTTTTGTCCTCGACATGCTGTTCTCCAAAGGTGCCAAAGATATTTTTGTTTTGTCCTTTTGGATGTATTTGTTGGTTGTACTGATTTTCATAACGGTTTGTCTTGTCATATACCTTCTGTATCGTCTGGCTCAGTTTTTGGGAAGAAAAAGCTTTCGCCACCAAAAGTTCTATGTTGGCTCGCTGTTATCGTTTCTCGCTGTGATGTTTGTTTCTCAGGGTCTCCACGTTTATGGAGCCGCTACACTTCGTGTCTCGATATTGGAGAGCGACTCCTTCATTCCCTACTATTTCCCCATCAGCATGAATTCTCTTTTGGACAAATGGGGGATCATTGACCAAGAGGAGATATCCACGGTCAATATAAAGGACAACTGGTCGAAGATGGCATACCCCGCTACGGCATTACAGTGCGACACTTCTTCACAAGAACGCCCCAATATCATTCTCATCGTCATCGATTCCTGGAATTTTACCGCATTAACTCCGGAATGCATGCCCAACCTTTGGAAATTCAAAGAGGAATCGGAACACTATGCGAATCATTTAAGCAGCAGCAATGGAACAAGCGGCGGTATTTTCGGACTCTTTACCGGGCTTCCCTCATACTATTGGAAAAGCTTTGAATACTCCAATATGAAGCCGGTACTGATAGAGCAGTTGCAGAACAATAACTACAATATCCAGATTTATCCCTCCGCCACGTTCCAGAATCCGCCTTTCGACCGAATGTTTTTCAAAGGAATGGATAATCTCCACACAACCACAGAGGGAGAATCACCTTACGATCGAGACTGTAATCTGACGCAAAATTTCCTGAACGAACTGCCCGAAAGGTTGCAGAATCAGACCCCTTTGTTCTCATTCCTTTTTTACGATTTGGCTCATGCGATGTATCTTCCTTTGGATAAAAACACCCGTTTTCAACCTGCTTGGGAGTATCCCAACTATTCCATACTGAACAACAATCTGGACCCTATTCCCTTCTTCAACCTTTACAAAAATTGTGTCTATCAAGTCGATTCCTTAATAGGTTTGGTGATTGATAATCTACGAGAGCATGATCAGTTGACCAACACGATCCTCATCATCACGGGTGACCATGGGCAAGAATTCAACGAGAACAAAAAGAATTATTGGGGACATGCCGGCAATTATACGAAATACCAGATACAAGTGCCTCTCATCTTGCACTATCCTTCGGTGAAGGGAAAGACACTCACGTATCGTACTACCCACTACGACGTTGTGCCCACACTTTTGAACCTTGCCCTAGGGGTCAGTAACCCACCAAGTGACTACTCGATGGGACAATATCTTCAAGACAGCACCTCGAGAGGATGGCATATTGTTGGCATTGGCAATGACCTGAACTATGCTTTTATCACGGAAGACGGCCATATTATTGAGAAGGGAGGGGGTGGTTACATCAAGGTTTATGACGAAAACCTCAATCTCCAAAAGAATTACGAGCTTCCGCCTGCATTGATTAATGACAATTTGCTCAGGCTCAATCGTTTTTTACGATGATGCGATGATGGGATGATGAGATGATGAGATGATACGATGAATATTCCAAAAAGGGCTGAAAGCCCGACCTATGTCAGCCCATGGTGAGCGTTAGCGAGCCCTGGGCGGATGACGATGAATGATACGATGAATGATACGATGAATGGTACGATGAATAACGATGAATGAAACGATGATAACGATTATAGTCATAGGAATGGTGGTCGCGTGGGGTGCCACCACGTGGCTTCTGATTCGGCGTAACCGGCGGAATAGGAACCGCATCAAGTTCCTGTCGGAGGCGGTGGCGGGGGGCGATTTCAGTTTCACCTTCCCGGAGCAGGGCCGACGGCGGGGCGACCGCGTGCTCGCCGAGTCGCTGAACCGCATCCGCGACATGCTGAACCGCACCCGTCAGGAGACCATCGACAAGGAGCGCTACTACGCGCAGATTCTGGAGAACGTGCGCACCGGCATCGTGGCGTTCGACGAGCAAGGCTTCGTCACGCAGACTAACAAGGCCGCTGCCGCGCTTTTCGGACTCCCCGTACTGACCCACCTGCGGCAGCTCGACCAAGTCAGTGACGGGCTGGCGGACGCGCTACTCGTCTCTGCGGCGGGCGATGTCCGCACCGTCACCCTTCACGACGGCGACAATACCCGTCAACTCTCCATCCAGATCTCCCAAAGTCGCATCCGCGACCGTAACGTCCGTATTATGGCCGTCAACGACATTCGCAATGAGCTGGACAATAAGGAGATAGACTCGTGGATATCGCTTACTCGCGTGCTTACCCACGAGATCATGAACGCCGTCAGCCCCATCACCTCGCTGAGCGAAAGTTTGCGCGAGCTGGTGCCCGACAAGACTTCGGAGCTTTACAAAGGATTAGACGTGATTCACTCCACCGGTACGGGCATCGAGGGTTTTGTAGAGTCGTACCGGCAGTTTACGCACATTCCAACACCATCGCCGTCACTGTTTTACGTGCGAGGACTGGTGGAACGCACCGTGCGGTTGGCACAAGGGATACCTGAAAACCATCGTATCGATTTCCGATGGTCGGCGATACCGGAGGATATGCTGTTGCACGCCGACGAAAACCTCGTCGGGCGCGTGCTCAACAACCTGCTGAAGAACGCGGTGGAAGCGATAGGAGAGGGAAGAAACGGCTGGGTGGAAGTCCGAGCTTTCCTCAACGAACGCGAGGATGTCGTCATCGAAGTCACCGACAGCGGCGACCCCATCCCGCCGGAAGTCGAGGAGCGCATCTTTATCCCGTTCTTCACCACCAAAAGCGGCGGTTCGGGCATCGGATTGAGTATCTCCCGACAGATCATGCGCCTTTCGGGCGGTACGCTTACACTAAGCACCCGCCCAAACACCACTTTTGTAATGACGTTCGGCGGGTGACTTTTTCGTGTAAAAAACGAATATGAGGACCTTTTTTATCTGTATTTCAGGTCGTCGCCTTTCAGTAAAAACTCTTTTACATATTTTTCAACCCCCTGATGGATGTTATGCATCTGATGGGGATAGCCTACAGAGCGCAATTTGTCGGTAGAGGATTGCGTGAAAAACTGATATTGGCGAGCGAGACCTTCAGGCATCTCGATATGCTCAATGTTGGGCTCAATGCCCATGGATTTTGCCACACATTCAGCCACATCTTCGAAGGTGGCTGCCTCACCGGTGCCGACGTTGAAAAGTCCGCTGACTTGAGGATGTTCGAGCATCCAGATCATCACATCCACACAATCATCCACAAATACAAAATCCCTTTTGGCCCCGTTCGTGATGAAAAGTTTGGCGTAACCCACCTCTTGATACTGCTTGAAAAATTGGGGGATCACACTCTTTTGTCCACCTTTGTGATACTCATTTGGACCATAAACGTTAAAGAATTTCAATCCCACCACCTGACTCGAAAGTGAATGCCGCATTTTGTCCTTAGCAATCAGTTTGTCGACACTGAGCTTGCTCCATCCGTACGGGTTCAGCGGCCTGAGGGTTTGCAGGAATCCCAAGGATTCGTCATCAAGGAAGCCCCCTTCATTTTTGCCATGACCGTAAGTAGCTGCAGATGAGGCGTAAATAAAGGGAATGCGATTCTCGGTACAGAATTGATACAACTCCATGGTTAACTGGATGTTGTTTCTGGCAATCAAATCGACATCCTTCTCCGTAGTGGAAGAAATGGCTCCCAAATGAATGAGAGCCTTGATATTATCCTTGTTTTTATTGATGAAATCAAAAGTTTGGTCAGGGAATACAAACGAGACACAAGAACGTTTTGCGACATTTTTCCATTTGTCATCCGTGCCAAAAGTATCAACGGAAACAAGATCTTCGTAACCTCTTCGTTCGAGTTCGGCAAGAAGGTTAGAACCGATGAATCCTAATGCACCAGTAACAATAATCATTGTTTTTCGAATTTTAAAATTGCCATTAGCTGTTAGCTATTAGCTTTTGACCAACAGCTAACAGCCAACAGCCAAAAGCTAATTAGTATCCGAAGATTTCTTCCAATGACAACGTTGTCACCTTACCGTATTTCTCCAGTCCCTTGAGGTCAACCTCGTCTTTGTTACCCAACACAACGACAACACGTTTCTGACCCTTGATGTAATTCTTGTTGAAGTTGACGACATCGTCCAGGGTCATTTTCTGGATGAGATTGTAGTTGGTCTTGTCCATCGGAGTCTTCAGACCCATCTCCTCGCAGGTGAGATAGTAGTTGATGATGCTCATCTTGCGGGTACGGTTGGTGCGGTATTGAGAAATGAGGGAAGTCTTGGCCAAGTCGAAATTCAGTTCTGACACGGGCATGTTGTCCAACAGGTCGGTGAAAGCCTCAAGAGCATCCATTAACTTGTCGTTTTGTGTGCCGATGTGGGTCATATTGTAGTTGAGTTTGCCTTTTTCGCTCGGCTCCACATAATAAGCTGCAGCGGAGTAAGCCAAAGAACGTTTCTCACGGATTTCTTGGAAGACGATGGAGTTCATGCTTCCGCCGAAGTATTCGTTGTACATCTCAATTTGTGAACTGAGTGACCAGTTGGCAGGAATGGAGGTCGTGAGTTGACGGCACATGGACTGCTTAGCATCGTAATGCGCGAAATAAACCTTGTTCTCTCTCGTAGCCAGACGGTCGAAGTCAGGACCCATCTTCACGGGTTTCTTGGCAGGATGCACGCTGTGCTTTTCAGTGATGACCTTCTGTAAATCATTGAGACTCAGGTCGCCGTAATAAAGGATGCGTTGAGGTTGGGAGGTCATCGTCTTGATTTGGTTGACGACATCTTGCGCCTTGATTTTCTGCAATTCTTCGTTGGTCACGAAATATTTGCGGAGATTGTCCTTGCCGTAAGAAGCGTAGCTGAGCATCTTTTGGAAGATTTGATTTTGGCGGGATTTTGCATCGTTACGGGATTGCAGCACATCAGAAATAGCGTTGGTGACAGACTCTTCGGAAATCTTCGGGTTGTTGAGAATGTCCTCCACGATGGCCATAGCCTTCGTCATGTTTTCGCTAAGACCAGAAATTCTGACAGTAGCGTATTTGGAGCCGAAACCGATGCTGTAGTCACAAGCGAGATCATACATTTCGCGGTTGATCTGGCTGAGAGTGCGGTTTTCGCTCTCCAACTGATCGATGAAAGAGTTGGTGATGCCGGCGTTCTTGTCATAGTAGGAACCGTAGTTGTAACGGTAAACCAGTTGGAAACGACCATTTTCGGTGTTCTGCACATACAAAATCTCGTTGCCGTTGGCTTTGCCCTTTTGCATGTCTTTGTTGAAATCCACGAAAACAGGCTCGATGGGGTTCACCTTGATGTCCTTGACCTCTTTCAGGAAGGCACTCTCCACGTCGCGGTTCATCACCACCGGGGTGATTTCCGGCTTGTCAACTTTCTGCACGTTGCGTTGTTCGCCTTGGTGTTTGTAAACGACCACGTAGTTGTTTTTCTTGAAGATACGGTTGGCAAAGTCGATGACATCTTCTTTGGTGACATAGCTCATGTTCTCAGTCTCGTTGATCACATCCTGCCAGCTTTGGTGAGAAAGGTAAGCGAAAGCCATCGCCATAGCGCGGTTGGAGTTGCTTTCGAGGCTGGTCATGTCTCTGAGTTTGCGGTTGTTGATGGCAGCGGTGAGCAGGTCAGCATCCCAGTTGCCAGACTTCAGAATCTCGATTTGTTCGAGCAAGAGGTCTTTGAGTTGTTCCAGCGTTTGACCTTGTTTCGGTTTGCCGGTCAAGCGGAAATAAGAGTAGTCGTTGAGGTCGCTCACGCCGGAAGAAGCATATTGAGCCAGCTGTTTTTGGTTGATGTTCTCATCGATGATACCGCAGGAGCCGTTCATCAGCACTGCGTCAGCCATCTCGGCGAGAAGCACGTCACGAGAACCGGTACCCGCGTCAATACGGAAGCCGATCTGCACATTTTCAGGTTCCAAACCATAGACATCCACCACTTTCACTTGACGGATAGGTTTCTCTTTCACGTAGGTGAAGTCAGGAATATAGCGCGGTTGAATCTTACCGAAATATTTGTCAATCAATTTGATAACCTGATCAGGGTCGAAGTCGCCCGCCATGGCAATACAATAGTTGTTCGGCACGTAGTAGGTGTAGAAGTGCTTGTTGATGTTGGTCAAAGAGGGGTTCTTCAGGTGCTCGATGGTACCGATGGTGGTCTGTGTGCCGTAAGGATGGTTCGGGAACAGCGCCTCGTTCATCTTTTCGTAAGCAGTACGGCTGTCGTTGGCCATGTTCATATTCTTTTCTTCATAAACGGCCTCCAACTCGGTGTGGAACAAACGGAAAACGGGATTGGCGAAACGTTCGCCTTCGATCATCAGCCAACGCTCAACTTCGTTACTCGGGATGTCCTCCTGATAAACGGTCATGTCGTTGGAAGTGAAAGCGTTAGTTCCTTGCGCACCAATCATGGACATCATCTTGTCGTATTCGTTCGGGATGGCATACTTGGAAGCCTCGTACGATACGGAGTCAATTTGATGGTAAATGGCTTTGCGCTTTTCGGGGTCGGTGGTGTGGTTATAGACCTCATACAGCGCCTCAATTCTCTTGAGTTGTTCTTGCTCCTTGGCCCAGTCCAATGTGCCGAAGTGGTTGGTGCCCTTGAACATCAGGTGCTCCAGATAGTGGGAAAGACCCGTGGATTCAGCGGGGTCGTTCTTGCTACCCACGCGCACGGCAATGTAGGTCTGGATGCGCGGCACGTCCTTGTTGACAGACATGAACACTTGCAACCCGTTGTCCAACGTGTAGTGAATCACGTTCATCGGGTCGTTATGATAGGTCTCCTTGTGGTAATTCTGCGCGAAAGAGCTGAAGGTCAGAAGACAGCAAACCATCAGCAGCAGGGTGGAAAATAAATTACGTTTCATAAAGCTTTATTTTTTGATGAATTATTCGGTATAACATTCGTTATAATGAATGCGCGAAAATACACATTTTCCGTATTTGCCATTCGACTGTTAATAACTTTTACTTTAATACAACAGCCAACAGCTAACAGCTAACGGCCGAACGATGTGACAAACCGGTAAGGCAGCAACGCGTCCTCCCCAGCATAATCTACACCGATGCGCGGGGTAGTTTCGATTTGGCTGTCGGCTACAAGCACTCCGCGATCCTCAATCCAAAGTTTGTCGCAGCAGAGCGAAAGTCCGTTGTCAGTGACAGTGAGACCTAGAAGTTTGGAAACCTTGCCTGGCCCAATGCCGATGTCGGGGGTGATTTTGTGCTTGCGGGTGCGTTGCAGCATCAGTTCCTCTCCGTGGGTGGGCATGATACCGCGGATGAGCACCGCGTCGGGCACCCCATCGACATTGGTGACGAAGTTGAGCAGGTGGTGCATCCCGTAGCAGAGATATACGTAGGCAACCCCGCCCGCGTGGTACATCATCTCGTTGCGGCGGGTGCGCCGTCCCCCGTACGCGTGCGACGCGCGGTCGGTCGTACCCTTGTACGCCTCCACCTCGCAGATGATGCCGCCCGTGAGTTGCCCGTCCACCTTCGTGAACAGGTACTTGCCCAGCAAATCGCGCGAAATGCCCAGCACATCGTCGGTCATGAAGTATTCTTCCGTCAGTTTCATTGCCGTTTTGGAATTCGGCGGCAAAAATACTAAATTTGGTTTAAGGTTTAAGGTTTAGGGTTTAAGGTTTAAGGTTTAAAGTTTAGGGGTTATGAGGTTAAGAAATTATAAGTGTTGACACTATTCCCTATTTCCCAAACTAAAACACCACATACGGCCTCAGCTTCTCCACCAGTTCCGGATACGCGTGGGTGATCTGTTGCAGCTCGGTGAGGTCGCGGATGGGGCCTTTTTGCTCGCGATGTCGCAGGATCAGCTTGGTCAGGTAGGCATCGATGTACGGGTGCGCAACCAACTCCTTGTAAGTGGCGGTGTTGATGTTCAACTTCTTGATTTTCTGTCTGTTGATATACAGATAATCCTTCAGTTTGACCGTGTCGATGTTCTGCATCACATAAACCTCCTGCAACTGGGCATAGCTGTAGAAACCGCCGAGTTTTTCGCGGTACTCCACGAGCTTGGCGGAGCGTTTGCTGCCGAACTGCGGTACTGTGAGCAGATCGTTGGTGTCGCAACTGTTGAGGTCGATCTTGACGATATCGTACATCGGTTTCCGCTCCTGCTTTCGGAACGGCGGCAACGTGTCGGAGCGGATGTCGGGCCGACCTTGGTAATATTGTGTTCGCTCTTTCTGCCGGACCTCCGCCAAGGAGTCGGAAAGCCGTTGCTGCTCTTGGGCAAATGCCTGGAACAGGGATTCGTACTGGTGAACATCGTAGGGCGGCTCACGATGGTCCTCATAGAAAAAGTAGAAGATGTTGCTCGCCAGCATCACGGTGAGCAAAAACAGGGCGGCAGCCCATTCGCCTCGGGTAAAGTGGAGTTTCGTTTTCATACCGCAAAGATACAATCCCGAAACAGGGGTTGTCAAGAGGGAACAAAGGGTTTTTGCCAACAGGGGGATGTTGACAAAAAAATAAAAACAAAATCATGTTTATAAAAAACTGTAAATATTTGTACGATAATTAAATAAAGGCCGAAATGCCGGTGAAATCCGCAAAAGAATGCGAACATGCCGGTGGAATTTCTGAAAAAATTGTATTTTTGCAGCGTTTTAAGTGAAAAAGATATGTCGTCTTTTGAAAGTTTGTACCACGAAACGGAGATGAATGTGAGAGAGGCGGTTTATCGTTTTTCAGAGCTGAAGTCGAAATATGAAGCGGCCCTGCGGGAAAACGAAAGTTTGCGCACAGAACTGAACAGTATGGAGACGAAGCTCGCTGAAACGGAAGAAAAGTTGAAGCTGGTTGAACTAACTAGTACCATTATTGATAAAGAAAGTAAAACGGAACTAAAAAAACAGATCAACGATTGGGTGCGGGAGATAGATAATAGCATTAAGCTTCTCAACGGAAAGTAAGATGGAGGATGACAATATAAAAGTGACGGTGACCATCGGGCAGAACCCGCTGACAGTCATCATCAAGAAAGAGTGGGAACACTACTTCCGGGAAGCGGAAAAGGTAATCAATGACAGTTTTTTTGACTTTGCAAAAAAATGGCAATATAAAAACCAGCAAGACCTTACGAACATGGTGCTGTTGGACTTTGTGGTGAAAGGGCTTGCGGACAAGGAAAGACTGAAAGAGTATGACGAAGAGCTGATTCCGATGATGGAGTCGCTCAAGAAGCTCACAGAGGAGTTTCCCATTGATTAAGACGTTCATTGACAGAAGAAATCCCGCATAAGTTCAGATACGTTTGTTAAACTCAACAGAATTACAAACGAAGGGGACGCTTGTCATGCCTAGAACAGGCCCGAATCCGTACGGATGGCGATCAGCCCGGGGAAGCGCGAAGCAACGATGGCACCTTCGACCATATCGCTTAGGAGTTTTTCGAAACCCTATGGAGCTTATGCGGTTTTTTTATGCCTCCCGTTGCCCGAAAATGGTCGGACAACATTTTTAACAATATATATAAACGTATGACAATATTATCGATTATTATAGGCATTTTGGTGGGCGCCGCAGTCGGTGTCGCCGTGTCCTATACTTTGCTGAAAAACCAATTGACGAAAGCAGGCCGCGAAGCCCTGAAAAAAGCCGAAGAAGACGGCGAACTGATCAAAAAAGAGAAGATTCTGCAAGCGAAAGAGAAATTCCTGCAACTGAAAGCGGAACACGAGAAGTCCTGCAACGAGAAAAACCAACAGATCGCAGCAGCTGAGAACCGCATCAAACAGAAAGAGAACACCCTCAACCAGAAAATGGAGGATCTCAACCGCAAAAACAACGAAAATGCGACCCAAAAGGAGAATCTCAACAAACAGATGGCCGCTGTCGCCCAAAAACAGAAAGAACTCGACGATCAAATCGCCTCTCAGAAGACAAAGCTCGAATCTATCGCTGAAATGACCGCCGAACAGGCTAAACAACAACTGATCACCCTGATGCAAGACGAGGCCAAAGCCGACGCGCTTGTGATGATTAAGGAAATTGTTGATGAAGCTAAACATACCGCCAATCTTGAAGCTAAGAAAGTGGTGGTCAATGCATTACAACGTACTGGTGTGGAATCCGCCGTGGAGAACACCGTCTCCGTTTTCACCATCGAGAACGACGAAATCAAAGGCCGTATCATCGGTCGTGAAGGACGTAATATCCGTACGCTCGAGAACCTTACCGGTGTGGATGTGGTCATCGACGACTCCCCCGACACCATCCTGCTCTCCAGCTTCGACCCGGTGCGCCGCGAAATCGCCCGCCTGTCACTGCAAAAACTCGTTTCCGACGGTCGTATCCACCCCGCTCGTATTGAAGAGGTGGTTGCCAAGACGAAAAAGCAGATTGAGCAAGAGATTGCCGAATTGGGTAAACGTACTTGTATCGACTTGGGAATCAACAACATGCACCATGAGTTGATGCGCTTGGTCGGTAAGATGAAATACCGTTCCTCGTACGGTCAGAATTTGTTGCAACACGCCAAGGAGGTGGCTAATTTGAGTGCTGCCATGGCAGCGGAACTGGGCATCAACCCCAAACTCGCACGCCGCGCAGGTCTGTTGCACGATATCGGCAAAGTGCCGGATACGGAACCCGAATTGCCGCACGCACTCTTTGGCGCACGCTTGGCCGAGCAGTACAAGGAACG
>ONHS01000135.1 GCA_900317715.1 uncultured Bacteroidales bacterium
CCATAGATTGACTTCGTCGAATGCTTGGCATTTCCCTCTCCCGCACATGCCCTCGTTGGAATGACATGGCTGCTGATCCCATGCTGGAATGACATGGCTGGATGGTTGTCTTGCGAGATAAGCCTGTGCCGATTTTTTGCACCAACTCTTCCGTTTCGGGGCGCGGGATGAGCACGGCGGGCGACACCTTTATTAATAGGTCGTTGAAGCGTGCCATGCCCGTCACGTATTGCACCGGCTCACCAGCCAAAAGTCTTCGCACCGCCTCTGAGAGCAGGTAATGTTGCCGCTCGTCGATGCAGAGGTTGGGATCCATCAGCTGGCGTTTCAGGTCGATGCCGAAGAGGTCTTCGAGCAGGATACGCATCAGCTGTTCCGCCTCGCGCTGGGGGAACTTCTCGGACAACTTCTCTATGAAGAGACGTTTCGTTTTGCCAAGGTTGAAACCAATCATAGTGCAAATTTACGAAAAAGCCTGTCCGATTTAGAAGTTTTTTATGTATTTTTGCAACGATGAAACAATTATGAGCAAGTCCATTATCGATAGAATCAATTATTTCGTGGCCCTGATAACGGAGTTTGCCACCGCTCATCACATTACCACACAGCAAGCCTATCAGTATTTACAGCAGTACAAAGGCCTTGATTTTGTGGAGAAGTTTTATGATGTGGAGCACACCTTTTCCTTTGAGAACACGGTGGAGGATTTGACGCTCTACTGCAAACGGATGGGAGGAAATTTGGCATGATACTTTATCACGGCACAAATGCAACGATACAAAACATCGACCTTAGCCAAAGTCGTGTCGGTAAAGACTTCGGTTTAGGCTTCTATCTGACGACAGACGAGCAAGTAGCAATTCGTCAAGCGGCCCGCAAACTTGAGCAATTTGGCGAAGGCGAAGCAAAGGTATATAGATACAGTTTTGATGAAGCCGAAACACAAAATCTTAATGTGCTCAAATTTGAAGAATACACGCTGGACTGGGCCAGGTTTGTTTTAGACAATCGCAAGAACCGAACCCGTCAGCAAATCCACGGCTATGACATTGTCATCGGCCCCATTGCCGACGACGTGGTTGGCTATCAGATACGTCGCGTTGAGGAAGGCATCATCACCGAAGAGCAGTTTTTGGAAGAGATCAAGTTTCACACTATAACAACCCAATACATGTTTGCCACTGACAGGGCAATCAGTTTATTAAAAGCGCTATGAACGGGAAAGAGACATTTATGGTGGAGACTTTGACGCGCGAGTTGATTGTGCGTTTGATGGAGGAGCAATCTCTCCCGATGCGCGAAGCGATGGGGATTGTCTATAACTCAAAGACTTACGCAGCGCTGAACAACTTAAACACAGGGCTTTATTTTCAAAGTCCCGCATACATTTACGACGTTTTAGAGCAAGAACTAAAAACAAATTACACAGAAAAAGCAAAAGAACAAAACTAACATGTAATAATTGTATTGGGAAACCAACATGCTTTTATTCGCTTGATTCCAACATTTTATCCTTGAAACATTATCCATTCAATCTGCGAAGATGTAGATTGGCACTAGAGTAATGTTATTTATAATTCGTCTAAATTAGTATATTTTCCCAGAAATAAACGAAAAGTCGAACAATGTTTGCCCAAAATTCCCTAATTTCGTGGCTCATTAAAAATAGAACACAACAAATTCTAAAATCAAATCAATATGGCAAAATTCAGAGGAGCCATCGTCGTTGACATCGAGCGTTGCAAAGGCTGCGGCGTATGCATCACAGCCTGCCCATGCAAAGTCATCGAACTGGCAAAAGAAGTAAACGGAAAAGGTTACAACTACGCATTTATGGCCAATCCCGAAGCCTGCATAGGCTGCGCGAGCTGCGGCATCACCTGCCCCGACGGCGTCATCAAGGTCTACAAAAAAGCCCTGTAATCCAACCAATTGTCTAACAAATCAAAAAATCTTACATAATGGGAGAATTAAAACTGATGAAGGGTAACGAGGCATTGGCCGAAGCCGTCCGTTGCGGCGCCGATGCTTATTTCGGATATCCTATCACCCCCCAGTCGGAAGTGATCGAGTATCTGTCGGAACAGAACCCTTACGAACGCACCGGTATGGTCGTTCTTCAAGCTGAAAGTGAATTGGCAGCCATCAACATGGTGTACGCCGCTGGTGCTGCTGGCAAGCGCGTCATGACCTCCTCGTCAAGCCCAGGCGTGTGCCTGAAGCAAGAAGGTTTGGCTTACATCGCTGGCGCCGAAGTGCCCTGCGTCTTCGCCGACGTGGTGCGTGGCGGCCCGGGCCTCGGTACCATCCAGCCCTCACAAGCTGACTATTTCCAAAACACCAAAGGCGGTGGCAATGGTGACTATCGTAACATCGTCCTCGCCCCTGCTTCCGTCCAGGAAATGGCTGACTTCGTGCCGCTGGGCTTCGAACTGGCCTTCAAGTACAGAATGGCAGTGTGCATCCTCTCCGACGGTGCCATCGGCCAGATGATGGAAAAGGCAGAAAGCCCGCCTCACCGAAGAGGAAATCAAAGCCAAGTATCCTTGGGCACTGACAGGCCGCAAGCGTGGCACGCAACACCGCGTCATCACCTCCTTGGACCTCGACTCCGCCCGCATGGAAGAACACAACCGCGCCCTGCAGCGCAAGTATGACGAAGTGACCAAGAACGAAGTCCGCTATGAGATGATCGACTGCGACGACGCCGAATACGTGTTTGTGGCTTACGGCTCCAGCGCCCGTATCGCTCAGAAGTCAGTGCAGCTCGGCCGCGCCGAAGGCCTGAAGGTCGGTCTGCTCCGTCCCATCACCCTGTGGCCCTACCCGACCCAAGCCATCCGCAACCTCATCGACAAGGGCGTCAAGGGATTCCTCTCAGTTGAATTGAGCTGCGGTCAGATGATCGAAGACGTGCTGCTGGCCTGCAACGGCCGCGTCAAAGCCGAACACTTCGGCCGCGTCGGTGGTATCATCCATACCCCTGAAGAAGTTCTCGAAGCTATGAAGAAACAAATTATAGGAGAATAAGAAAATGGCAGAAATCACAATCCAAGATATCATCCAGCCTGAAAACCTGGTCTATGAAAAGTCAAAGCTGTTGACGGACAAACCATTCCACTACTGCCCTGGTTGCGGACACGGCACCGTCCACCGCATCATCGCCGAAGTGCTCGAAGAGCTTGGCGTTGACGACAAAACCATCGGCGTCTCCCCCGTGGGTTGCGCTGTGATGGCCTACGACTATTTCGACGTTGACTTCGTCGAAGCCGCCCACGGCCGCGCCCCGGCGTGCGCCACGGGTATCAAGCGCGTGTGGCCCGACAAAGTCGTGTTCTCCTATCAAGGCGACGGCGACCTCGCTGCCATCGGCACCTGCGAGACCATCCACACCTGCAACCGTGGTGAGAACATCACCATGATCTTCGTCAACAACGGCATCTACGGCATGACCGG
>ONHS01000019.1 GCA_900317715.1 uncultured Bacteroidales bacterium
AAGATTTCCGTCTATCCAGCGCAAGCTGTCGCACACCTCATCTGTGTAATCTGTGTAATCTGTGTTCGTTATCGTCAAGTGGAGGGTCACTACGCTGTCGCAACCCACCGCGTTCGTAAGATAAGACACCACAACGCCGCTTTCCGTATAAATGCTGTCCCGCCACGTAAATTGGTCGCATGCGATTGCAAAAGTGTCGAACGTACTCGTAGGAAACACCGTCAGCGTCAGCACCTCAACGGAGTCGTATCCCAACTGGTTGGTCATCGTGTGGTAATAGACGTCCGACTGCGTGAGCGTGTCACCGTACCAAACGTAATAGACACAGGCACTGTCGGTTAGCAGCATCGTATCGGGATTTGGCAACACCTCCACCCAGATGGAATCCGTGGCCGGGCATTGGAGAACAGAAGAGTCTTCGCCCACTATAGCCCCGCTGCTGTATCCCGTAACAAAATAGTAACCAGAGGTTAACGGACGAACAGATATCGTTGCGCCGCCACCAACAGGATTGCCATCGCTATCTGTCCAAGTCAGAATATCCGAACCGGCAGCCCACAGGGTCAAGGAATCGCCCGCAAGCACCGCAGTGTCAGGCGAATGGGTAATGACGGGCAGTTCCACTACATGCAAATTCCAGAACACCAAGCTGTCCGCGCCCGCGAAAGTATGCAGCGTATCCACATGGGTGTCTGCTGTCGCAAAGACCACCCCACCCCACTCAAACGGCAGATCGCTCTCGCAAACCGTCGTGTCGAACTGGGTCATCGTTCCATGGTAAATCGTCAAATGCAACGTATCCACCTGTGTACAGCCATTCTCATCCAAATGCGAAAACAGATAATCGCCGTCTTGCGTATAAACAGAGTCATGCCACTCATAACTCTCTATTCCCGTTGCCGTTATGCTTTGATGAATGGGATTGTGGATGGTCAGATTTAAGATCACCATGCTGTCACAGCCGTTCGCATTCTGATGGTGTTCCAGAAAAATTCCAGAAGTGTCGTAGGTCACCCCGTTCCAAGTGTAACTTTCGCATGCCGTGATATTTACAGGCGTGGTGTCCAAAGAATTGACGAGCACATTGTACGTCTCGTCGTTGGAACAGCCGACTGGACTGGAAATCGTAACGGTGTATTCCGTGGTCTGCAACGGTGCCACCGTAATAGAAACTGCCGTGTCGCCAGTACTCCAGACGTAGGTCGGCTCGTATGTGAAAGTACGCACCGCACGGACATGACAACTTAAATACTTAGAGGTAGAATAGCATTGGCCTTGGTTATAATGACTACCGAATTCAATTACCCAAGCATTCGTACTGCTCACCTCCGAACTACTCCAGTAAGAGCCATTGGCAAATTTGGTGCCTCCTGCAGCCACCAATAGGGTATCCAGGATGGACCTTTTCGAATACAACATGCGAAGTTGCCCCATAGCCGGCAGATACCAACCGTTGGCAAAATCCACCACCCCCGCTGCATAATTGTTGTTGTTCAGTTGGTTACGGATAATGGCGGTATTCGTGTATCCTGAAGTATCTGCCAACAATTCTTGGTAATTCGTAGGCATTATGTCCATCAAATCGGTAATATCAACGTATGAACCCCAATAACAGCCTTCTGGGGCATCATTCAACGCCACCACCCAACCGCCAGTTCCATCAGGAAACACAAAGAACACAATTCCCTGACTACCGTCCGGCGCCGTGTACAGGTCACCCACACGATAGGTCTGCGCTCCCGCCGTCACAGCACAACAGCAGAGCAGAAGAGTCCAGAGTATGTGTTTAAGGTTCATTGTTTGTTTATAAGTTTAAGGGTCAATAGTCAAAGTCAAAGTCAAAGTCAAAGGTCAAAGTCAAAGTCAAAGATCAAAGTCAAAGGTCAAAAATCCCTTATGCTTCGAATTCGTAAATAGTAGTAGATATATTCGTTGTCGTAAAAAGCATAGTTATCATATAATTTGTAATTGTAATTCATTATTCCTTTGTAATCCAAAAGCCATGCATAGCCTCTATAAATATCTCCAACTTCCGTAGAGCTCCAATAGGACCATACACTGTTGGCGGGGAAAGGTTCACCGCCAATCAATTCCAACGACGGAATCAAGTATGGCATCATAGAATACAAAATATCCAATTGTCCAATAGCGGGCAGATACCAGCCGTTGGGGAAATCCACGCAATGGGCAGCAGGGTAAGCACTGGAATCTCCAGCAGCCCAAATGCTCTGCGTATTGGTATATCCCGCAAAATCGGGATATACGATATTACTCGATGTATTGTAGTAATCATTCACGCCTGGCAAATCATCAGTATAAAGATAACCACCACACCATTTCACCGTATCGCCCTGATCGTGCGGATGAACTGCCCATCCATGCATACCTGTGCTATCCACATAAAAGACTACTCCCATGGCCGTCTTACCAGAAGCCAAGAATTTGTTTGGTTTCACTATGGTTCCATCGGTACAGAGAATATCTCCCTCCGAAACGGGCGGTTTCAAACTAAAATTACTCGAAGAGACTTGCAAAACTGTACTGTCACCCACGCATAAAGAGCTGTCAGAAGCCACTATCGCCACTTCAGACATATCGCTGATGGAGAGTTTCAGTGTTGCGGCACTATCACACCCGTTAGCAGCAGTGAGATGCATCGTATAAAGGCCACTCTCTGTATAAAAATTCCCATTCCATGTGTAACTGCCACAAGCAGCCTGCTCGGTGACGGAAGAAGCGTTAGGCAAGACGACTATAGAGATTTCGGCTGAACCTTGGCTCTTGTATCCAGGTCTTACAGTCACCGAGTAATCGCTGGTATGATCGGGAGTCACCTCGATGGAGGATGTGCCCGCACCGGTATTCCAACAATACAGTGGGTATGTGAAGTTATACACGGCCCTGACACGAGCATACGATAACTTATGCAACGGCCAGAAAAAGCCGGAATAACCGCCAGGATTATTAAAATCCATAACCCAAGCCTCATTGTCATTCACTTCGGCACTTACCCAATAATAATTGTGTTCTGCAAGAAATGTTCCACCAGCTGCCAGTAGAGCTGGTTTCACAAAAGGCGATTGGACAAAGAGCATATACATTTGTTCTGGAGAGGGAAGCACCCAACCATTGTCGAAGTCAACCTTTCCAGCTGCATAGTTTGAATTACTACCCTGGGCAGCCCGGAGAATCTGAGTGTTGGTATAACCAGCCGTATCGCTTAACATATTCTGTGGGTATTGAGAGTCATAATCTTGAAGTCCTGCAATATTGGTAGTTTCACCCCACGCGACTTGGGTCGCAACATCGGTCAGCGCCACTGCCCAACCACCGCTGCCGTCTGGATGCAGATAATAGACCACTCCCTGGCTGCCACCTGGTAACGTGATGACATCACCAATCCGCAGCACCTGCGCATTCACCACACAAGCACTACACAACAGCATCATCCAAAAGAGTTTCTTTATCATTGTTTATTCTTTTTATTCTAAGGATCTAGGGCGTTTGATTTGTGATTTGAGATTTACGGTTTACGATTTACGATTAATTTCATACATCTTACATCTAACATCTTACATCTTACATCTTACGTCACACGTCACACGTCACACGTCACACGTCTTACGTCACACGTCTTACATCAAAAGCTCCTCACACTCCGCACATACAACCAATCCGACTTATGGTCATTTCGTGGGCTACCTCCATACACCAAATTCCATGCCCGGTACCTATTTACTTCCGTTGAAGACCAATAAAACGTTCTATCATCCAATGGGAAGGGCGTTCCACCCACCAATGTCAGAGAAGCATTCACAACAACCAGCTGCGCATACATCTGCACCAACTGTCCCATAGCCGGCAAATACCAACCGTGGTCGAAATCCACCGCCATAGCCGCCGGATATTGGGCTGCATTATCCAGTGCACGCAATATCCCGGTATTCCCATAGCCGTCAAAATCTGCAATAGCCTGAAGCGAGGAAGTATAATTATTCAATGTGGGGATATCCACATATAAGCTTGAGTCTGTCGTCCAACGATAATTGTAATCGTGATACTCACCCGGCAGATCATGCAAATCCACGGCCCAACCGTGTTCCTCCGTGCTATCCACATAAAAGACAATGCCCAACGCCGTTTTGCCGGAATAAGCGAAAGCGGAAGGTTTCACGATGCTGCTGTCGGTACAGAGAATGTCGCCGGGCACAATGCGCGGCACAGGTGGCGGGGTAGACAGTGCAGCGTTCTCAATCACCGCCTGCAAGGTCACACTATTGCCCACACAGATGGTATCATTTGGAGTTGCAATAGACACTTCGGGAGGGGGCAACTGATTATAGTGGACCGTCAAATGCAATGCCACCAAGCTGTCGCAACCATGCTGGTCAGCCAAGCCGACCTCATACACACCCCCACTTTCGAATAGTAACCCAGCGAAGTGATACGGCAACTGGGTATCTTCTATGGTATCGAAGAAATCCGTGACCTCCGTACTCACCGTATAGACATTCACATGCAAACTGTCAATGGGATTACGACGGGTGCAATAATCATCAGAGATATGGTCAACCCAAAAGACATTACCCGAATAAACGGGGAAAGAATGGATAAGGGTGTCGTCGGCATTGACTGTAAAGGAGTTATGTCCGTACAAATGATGAACATCGAAGGAAACCTGACCGTTACCTTGCGGGATGAAAGAAAGGGCGACATCCGACCCCGGGCACGCAACTGCATTCCCGAAGAAAGTCACTTGAGGTGGCTGGGTCGAGGGAACATAAACGCTATCCATAATGTCCCCGCATAAACTGTTTTGGATTTCCACTTTGTACCAACCACTCTCGCCATGGAAAGGCAGATGGATTTCATTAGTCTGAGTGACAGTGGTTTGTCCGTTTGGACTCGTCCAGTGGAACGTCGCCGGCGACGGGAAATTCAACGCGATGAAATGAATCGTGTCTCCTGCGCAGTGTGGTGTTCCCGCAGAGGCGCCTTGTTCCCACAACAAACTACTATTGGTGAGCGATGCCGTCGTGAGGTTGACGGAGAAACTGGTCAAACACGAGTCCGTCACCTGCACGGAGAATTGTTGCCCTTCCGTCATGGGCACGTTGTCGAAGAAGCCCGTAGTGCTGGTGGCGACAACGTTGCCGGAAGCACCTGGTTGGTCATACAACGTGTAGGTGTATGGCGCGTTGCCATTGACGGCCTGTACAGACACTATCCCTGTCCCTGACGACTGGTCGCACAACAAAGCAGCCGCCATGTCAAAGTCAATATAGGAGAACGCAACAGTGATGGTATCGTAATAATACACGTATGGCGAACACCAACCCAAAACGGATTGATAGGAGTTATAGGAAAACGGATTGTTATAGGAATAGGTCGTGAGGGAATAGGTACCGGGAACCGAAAACACCAACACATCTCGTCTTTGGGCATCTCTGGTAGATGAAATACCTGAAGGCGAATAACAATAATGTGAAAAATTACACTCCTGCTGAATAGGTTCATCATTACTGACGGAAGGGTCAATGTAATAGATGTAATTCTCTAGTCCTGTCGAAACTTGCGTGACCACAATACGGTCGCAAACCTGGCGCATCTCATATTGCGGAGGGGAGGTGAACGCAAGGGTATCATAATAGTAACCGACCCACTCGTAAGTAATCAAAGTGTCCCCGCAATCAGTGGAAACCGCAAAAGTGTAGCGACCTGGGGCAAGGCACACCAAGTCCCGAACGGTAGCACGCCAACCGTCTTCGTAAGTGAATTCCACGTAGGTAGAGTGATTGTCCGGATTCGCTGGGGTAAAGGTCCACACCCCGTCTTGACGAGTTGCCGTGAAGTTGTAACGATTATACAACGGGCTTTCAACCAATTGCAACGTCATATTGCGGCGGAAAGTATTGGCATCGACCCCATGTTCTTGAATCCATAAATAACGCGCATCGCAACAATGATCCCTCCCGTCATCATCTTTGTCATTATGGCACTCAAACCAGAAGTACAAATCGTCCATGGGTTCTGTTTGGAAAACGAACACAGTGTCCTTCGCCGCCAACTCACAACCCTGAGCGTCCGTTATGGATACGCGCACGGGAATTGTAGTGTCCGCATCGAAGGTCACCCAAGAACCCAATCCCGTATAATAATCCGACTCTATATGTCCCAACAATGTGGAATCCGGCAAAGACCACACATTATACGAAAGAGGACACCGAAAATACCGGAATGGGACCGAATAAACAATATTCCACCTCCCCGCGACCATGGTCTTGCCTGCGTCTTCCCACGTATCTCCGCATATCTTGTACGCCTGCGTGGAAATGCCCGACTGAAGATGGACAGAACAGGTATCCAAAATGGTCGAATCACTGAAGTGAATGGTCTTTACAGAGTCGAGAAGCGCGAATTGAGGAATATATCTGGATGAAAATGTGATTATCGTGTCATGACACATTTCATAAACCTGAAGCTTGATGGTGTCATAAAACATCACGCAATAGTTGGGCAGCGTATCGTAAGCCGTTGCCCACGCGCCCGAAGAGGAATGGGACGGTGGAGGGATTATTTTACTCCATGCCGTTGTATCATTTCCAGGATTAATAAAACGATACCGGAAGGTACTGTCAAAATAAGGGTACATGTAATTGTACCACGACTGATTGTATTCAGGGTTGGTCCAGCGTTCGATCTCGAATCTGATCACCGTTTCATTAGGACATTCGTCGGTGTAGGGATAATCAGTATGAACAAGACCCAGATAACCGATAGGTTGCGCATCCGGTATAGTAAACGTTATCATGGGCGCCACATATCCGCATGAGTCAGACACCGTAATCGTATAGGTGCCTATAGGGAGATTGTCAAAGGTATAATAGTCACGATAATTCGCGAAACCCATATCGTTGCCATTGTTGACGCGCTGATAGAACACAGCATGATTGACCGTATCTTGTTGCTCATCCAAAATGGTCACCTCATACGGGAATAAGCCCTGCGTGATTTTCAACTGGATACGGCCCATGTCGGCACAATGGAAGGAGGGTCTGTAGCCAAACCTTTCCCGGTCACCCTCCCAAGTGCCAGAAGCCAGCTCAAAGATGGCAGAGGCCTCCAAATGGTTATAGGATGTGGTGATCTGCACATTGAACGTGGTGTCCACCAATGCTCCGTTCGGGGCAGAAAAATTCGCCCTTACCCCCACTGAATAGGTACCCGCCGTCAGCATGATGTCATTGCTATAATCGTACTGCACACCAAGGCCGCTGGAAAGATTCTGGTAATGATATTGGACATTGTACAACGGATATTGGGCAGTGTTCACCGCATTGTGGGTCTGGGGGTCAATCTGCACTTCGCTGCCTTGGTTGTCCGACAAGGTGAAGACCAGACGTGCGTCGTCGTAACAACGCCCGGGGATCGATTCCACGGAAACACGATAGGGGAATGACTGCGCAGCAATGCTACCCAAACACAACATACACAATATCGTCACCCAAAATTTATTCATATTACAAATATGTATAGTGTACTGTTCAAATCACCCAATTGTGCTTCAACATTTGAAACCGCAAAAATACATTATTTTTTATCATGTCTGAAAAAAATGTATTTTTGCATCCTGACAATTTTGTCAGGATTCGGCCAAATCTAATGATTAAATGACTCGTATTCAAAACGATAATAAAAGGGAGGAAATCCTGAAAGCGGCGGAAAAAGAATTTGTGCTGCATGGTTACGACGGAGCAAGAATCGTAGCCATCGCCAAACGCGCATGCGTGGGACACCCTCTGCTGCACTACCACTTCAAAACAAAAAAAGAACTTTTCAAATTTGTAGTGTTCCGAAAGATAGACCTGCTACGCCAGTCTGTGATGATGTCTTGGGACGAATCGGGGAAAAACTTCCTTGAAAAGCTGTCGGCCACAATCGGAAAACATTTCGACTTCGTTAGGGGAAATGCCGATTACCTGCGTTTCCAAATACGGGAAATGGAATATTATCCCGAAATTTTCACAGACATCCAAGCGAAGACAACTGAAGAAATGAAAAACTTTCTTGAAAAGCTGCAGGGCGAAATCAACTCCGCAGTGGAGAAGGGTGAAATACGCCCTGTCAATGCCCGCCTTTTATTGGAAGATATCATCTCCATGAATCTTTTCATTCTCATTGCCGACCCCATTGTCCGAAAATGGGCTCCGCCCGACCGCGTGGAAAGCTTCTACGAAAGACGCAAAACGGAAAACATCCTCCTCATCCTCAACCGAATAACCCCCAACCCTAATCTTTAACCTCTAACCCTTAACCTTTAACCAAAAAATCGTATTTTCGCGCCCTCAAATAAGAATATGAATCATAAAATATTAAAGATAGGTATCGACATCGGTTCTACGACGGTGAAAGTGGTGGTACTCAATGAAGAAAACACCATTCTTCACGCCGATTATCGACGACACAATACTAACGTTCGAGAAACAGTACAACAGATTTTGCAGCCTTTATCGGAGAATTTTTCCGAAAATACCGTCCAAATGGCGGTGACCGGTTCCGTAGGCATGGGCTACGCCGACCTCTGGGGTTTCCCCTTCGTGCAGGAGGTGCTCTCCGCAGCCACACTGGTCAAGGAGTCCTTCCCGGAAACCCGCACCTTTATCGACATCGGAGGTGAGGACAGCAAGATGATCTTCTTCGACAAGGACCGGATGCCTGACATCCGCATGAACGGCAACTGTGCCGGCGGCACGGGCGCGTTCATCGACCAGACAGCCAGCCTGCTGAACGTGGATCCCTCCGAACTCAACGCACTGGCCGAAAAAGCCGAACGTGTCTATCCTATCGCGTCGCGCTGCGGCGTCTTCTCCAAAACCGACATCCAAAACCTGCTGGCTCGCAACGTCAGCAAAGCAGATGTTGTCCTTTCCGTCTTCCATGCCGTCTGTCTGCAGGTGCTCGGCACCCTCTCGCGCGGCGTGGACGTGCAAAAGCCCGTCTTCTTCTGCGGCGGTCCTTTCGCCTTCCTGCCCCGACTGAAACAGGTCTTCCTCGACAATCTCCACCTCTCGGAAGCCGACTGCGTGGCGGTTCCCGACGCTCGCGTGGTACCCGCACACGGCGCCGCACTCATGGCCCGAACTGTCTGTAAGGAACCCGTGAGCATGACCGACTTCCTCCGCACCATCCAACAACAAGCGATGGGCGACGAATCGCGACTCCTCGCCAACAGCCTGCCCGCACTCTTCGACTCCCCTCAAAAATTCCAACAGTGGAAAACGGAAAAACAGAACTTCTTCGTCTCCCGCGTGAACTGGGACGAGCTAAAGAGCAACGAAGTCTATATCGGCATCGACTCCGGCTCCACCACCACCAAATTCGTGGTGTTAGACACTGAAGGACGGATGCTTTTCTCCGACTACAGCTCCAACAACGGCAATAGCTTCGAGGCGTTTCGCGGTGCACTCAACCGTTTCGCCAATGCCTGCCGCGAACATAACTTCGAACCGAACATCCTCAATAGCGCCGTCACTGGGTACGGTGAAAATTTGTTAAAAACCGCTTTCGGGCTACATCACGGCGTGGTGGAGACGATGGCACACTACTTAGGAGCGAAACGAGTCTCGCCAGAGGTCTCCTTCATCCTCGACATTGGCGGTCAGGACATGAAGGCCATCTTTGTTGAGAACCAAGCGATTAGACGTTTGGAAATTAACGAAGCCTGCTCCTCCGGCTGTGGTTCTTTCATTGAAACCTTCGCTAAGATGTTAGGCTATACGGTCGCCGATTTCGCCCAAATCGCCTGCGAGGCAAAACATCCTTACGACCTAGGCACGCGCTGTACCGTCTTTATGAACTCCAAGGTAAAACAGGCCATGCGCGAAGGCACTTCCGCTGAGGACATCTCCGCCGGATTTGCCTACTCCGTCATCAAAAACTGCCTGTTTAAGGTGTTAAAATTACGAAAAATCGAGGAACTGGGCGACCACATTGTGGTACAAGGCGGTACTTTCAAGAACCTGGCGGTGGTACGCGCACTGGAGCTGCTTACCGGACGGGAAGTGCGCTTCGCCGACATTCCCGAGCTGATGGGCGCTTACGGTTGCGCACTGTACGCCCGCGAACAAGAGGTCACCAAGGTGATGAGCCTCGACGACCTGCTCTCCATCCAGCAGTTCGAAAACAAACAGCAAATATGCCCAGGATGTCCGAACCACTGCACCGTGCTGGAATACCATTTCTCCAACGGACAGACCTTCTATTCTGGCAACAACTGCGAAAAAATATACACCAACCACAGCGAAGTGCTGAAGAAAGGGTTCAACCAGCATCACCGCCGGCTGAAAATGCTATTTCGTCGCCCGATGCTGAGCGAGAGTAACGGCAAGCCGGTCATCGGCATACCGCGCGCCCTCGGCATGTTCGAACTTTATCCTTTCTGGCACACGCTTTTCCGCACCTGCGGCATCCGTACGGTACTCTCCTCCCCTTCCACCAACAAGCAGTACGAAAAGGGCATCCACACGGTGATGTCTGAGAATATCTGCTTTCCCGCCAAGCTGATGCACGGCCATGTCTTCGACCTGGCGCGGCAAGGGGTCGATCGCATCTTCTACCCGTTCATCGTCATGGAAGCACCCGCCGACAGCCAAGCCCGCAACAGCTACAACTGCCCCATCGTGGCAGGTTACTCCGATGTGGTGCGCAATGCCATCGACACGGAGGAACGTTTCGGCATTCCCACCGACGCGCCCATCATCTCCCTTAACAACGAGGATTACCTGCACGAAGGCTGCCGCAAGTACCTCAAATCATTGGGCATCAGCAAGTCTGTCGCCGACAAGGCCATCCAGGCGGCCATGACCGCCCAAAAAGAGTATCTCGAAGAGATGCATGTGGAAGCGATGGAGGTTGTGGCCAAAGCCAAGAAAGAAGGCCGTATGGTCGTGGTTCTGGCAGGCCGTCCCTATCACTCCGACCCGCTCATCCAGCATAAGATTTCCGACTGCATCGCCGATATGGGCATCGATGTGGTCACGGAATTCATCGCAGGTGAAAAGGATATGGCGGTCTATCGGGAACTGATGTCCGTGACCCAATGGACCTACCCGAACCGCATCTTCAAAGCGGCCCACTACGTGGCAAACTCCCCCGACAACGTCCATTTCATGATGATCACCTCCTTCGGCTGCGGCCCGGATGCCTTCATCATCGACGAAACCCACGACATTCTCGACCGCAAAGGCAAGAGCTTCACGTTGCTGAAGGTCGATGACGTCAACAACATCGGTTCGTTGCATTTGCGCGTGCGTTCCATGGTGGAGAGCCTGAAATTCAGCCATCAGGAGAAAATCGACAAACCGTTCGTCACCACCCCACCCTTTGTCGAGGCGGATCGAAGACGCACGATCCTGGCGCCCTATTTCGCCGGTGGTTATTCCGAATTCGTCCCGACGGTACTCAAGATGGCGGGCTACAACATGATCAACCTGCCGCTCGGCGACCGCGAATGCGTGGAACTGGGACTGCAATACGTCAACAACGAAGTGTGCTACCCTGCCACCATCGTGGTGGGCAGCCTGCTCAAAGCCCTGCGCAGCGGACAATACCCGCTGGAGGAAACGGCAGTCATCATCACCCAAACGGGCGGACAATGCCGTGCCACCAACTACATCATGCTGATCAAAAAGGCATTAGTGGCAGCGGGTTTCGAAAATGTGCCTGTTCTGTCTTTGGCTTTGGGCAAAACGCTCGCCAATGAACAGCCAGGGTTCCACTTGGATACCAAGAGTCTGGCACTGCCCTCACTTTGCGGAATGCTGTACGCCGACTGCCTGTCGCGCATCTATTACGCATCGCGCCCGCGCGAAAAGCAACCCGGCATCGCCAAACAACTGCATCTGAAATACATCGACCTCTGTCTGCCGCTCATCGAGCAGCGTGACTACCGAGGCATGAAGAGGCTGCTGCAACAAGCCGCCGCAGAGTTCAAAGACAACATCCTGCTCGACAAAAAATTACAACGCGTCGGCGTGGTAGGTGAGATCTACATCAAGTACAACTCCTTCGGTCACCTCAACGTGCTGGAGTGGCTCGCCGACCAAGGCGTGGAAGTGGTGGCACCGTCCATCTACAACTTCTTCATCAACAGCTTCGTGAACCGCCACATCAACAAGGAAAACCACATCAAGCCCGTGGATTTGCCGCTCTTCCTCACGGATGCCGTCTATAAGATCATCTACCGCTACGCCCAATCCTACGACAAGGCGTGCGAAGCGTTCCCCTACTACCGACCCTTTGCCGACATGTTCCACGAAGCCAAACTGGCCTCCCGCATCATCAACATGGCGGCCAACTTCGGCGAAGGCTGGCTCATCCCCGCAGAGATGTCCTCGCTGGCCGAAGAAGGCGTGAAGAACATCATCAGCCTGCAACCCTTCGCCTGCATCTCCAACCACATCATCTCCAAAGGCATTGAAAAGAAGATGCGCAAACTCTACCCCGACGTCAACCTCCTCTTCCTCGACTTCGACGGCGGCACCTCAGAAGCCAATGTATTCAATCGGTTGCACTTCTTGATTGGGAATAATTAGACGTGTGACGTGTGATTTGTGACTTGAAACTTGAAACCTGAAACTTTGAACTTTGAACTTTGAACTTTGAACTTTGAACCTTGACCCTTGACCCTTGACCCTCGACCCTCGACCCTCGACCCTCGACCCTATTGCCTAAATCAACAAAAAAACGGAGACCCTGCAACCAGAGTCTCCGTTTCTTGTTGATAAATCACTAACCTTTTTATCTTAAAACGGTGATGGAACCGTTGAAAGTAATCGTTTTTGCTTTACCCTTATATTCGAAGGAGTAGTAATAGACACCGTCCTGGAGGCCTGAAGCATCGAACATCTGATTACCAGGATAGATGGTGCCGCTCTTAGCGTACGTGTCATAATTCTGAGCATCATACACTATCTTGCCCCAACGATCGTAAATCTTCAGGCGGTTGTTGCGATAACCATCGGGATCCTCAGGATTAATGTTCGTATTAAGGTTCTCAATAGCGAACACATCGTTGATACCGTCGCCGTTAGGAGTGATAACGTTCGGGAAGATCAAATCTTGCTCGACGACCACCGTATGCGTAATCTCGCTGCTACAACCAGAGTTGCTCTGCACGTGCAAGGTAACGTTGAAGTCGCCCCATGAAGTGTAGGTGTGCGGCTCTTGGAAGTTCGTGGAGTCGATAGTGCCGTCACCGAAATCCCAGTAGAAGCTACCATTACCACCAGTCACCATAGATTGATCTGTATAGTTGATGAAGTTCACCACGCCACCGCTCTCACTGAGCATGGAGATAGCGGGATCTGCCTCAAACTCTGCGATAGGCTGCGGATTCACGGAAAGAGCGTTCCACATGACCAAGGAATCCTTACAACCATCCGGACTGGTCACCTTCACCAGGATAGAATAGGTACCCGGCTCTTCCAACTGGAACACTGGAGATGCTTGCGGAGAACTGTTGGTCACACGATAGTTGCCATACTCATCGTATGAAAGAATATACCACTCATACGAACCGCCCTCTGGCGTAGAGTTGTTCTCAATACGGAGATTCATCGGCGCACATCCTTCAAGTTCAGGGATGTCAATGTCAAACACTGGCTTCTCGAACATGTCAATATGAATCGTGTCAGAACCCTCACATGACAAACCAGATTCACTGGTCGTGACGATATTCACGTAATAATCGCCCGCAGTCAACACTTCAATGGTATCGGTCTCATCACCGGTATTCCAACGATAAGTCGTAGTTTGACCATCAGCACCGCCTTGAGTATAACCAGGATCCAAAATCGTGGTTGAACCATAGCAGATATTGAAGTCCGGACCTAAATCGGGTTCTGGGTGACCCACCACTTCCATGTGGTTGATAGTATCGTAAATACAACCCAAATCATCTTGCACATAGAGCTGATAAACAATACTACCTGCGCTGTCAGGAATGACGGTAGGACCATTTGCACCAGGGCCTACTACCCATGCGCTATCCAACAGCACTTGGTAAGACCAGTCTTGCGGCAGCAATGCAGGGTCAAGGGCAATCTCCCAACCGCACAGATAGCCGTTGTCGATGGAGAAGCCGTCCAGCACCTCAATACTCCACGTACCGTTCATAGGACATCCGATCAAGTTGTCAAAAGCGCCATCCGGGTGATAGACGTTGGTCATCAAAGCCGTGTTGGTAGAGTCAATAGAACCACTGGTATTGCCAGAATATACGTAATAGTTGTTAGAGTAAACATAACCTTGGTTGGTAGCGTTGGACCAACAATAGTTCCAACATTGTCCCATAGGAGTGGGCGCACAACCACCACCTGAATCATCCACAGGAGCGCCCAGATATGCACTACCATAACCGGAACCATTCCATCCCCATTCAGAAGCGGGAATTTGGCTGGAGCAAGAGGAAGAACCGGAACCATATTTCTTCAAAATGGAAACATATTGCTGGTTCGGACAAGTCAACTTAATCCAAATATCACCAATGTAGGAGTGCTCCATATTGATACGGACAAAGAGAATGTCATTGGCAGATTGAATGGTGGCGGCAGGAGAGAAACTGGTAAACGTGACAGGAGACACGTATGAACAGTATTGAAGTTGACCCGTCATTTCAACGCCATTGTTACAAGGCTTGCCATCGGGGAGGAAGATCGTGTCCGCCACAGAAAGAGCGGTCAGCTGCTCACTACCCACGGTATCGACCTGCAAAGCGGAAAGGAAGTCATAACCTACCTGCAATTCCACTTCAGTACCGGCACAAACCTCCGGGAAGTCCAAAACTTTACGAATCGGGTTGGAGGAAGTTCTCACACGGAAAGTGTAAGGAATGTAGGACTGACAACCAGCGCTGTCGGAGATAGAAATGGCGACATCATAACCACGGCCTTCAGGGAACTGATATCCCATAATATAACCGCCTAATGTATCGATGGTTTCCCAACTCATATCCCAATGGAAGGTACTCGTAGGATCTGATTGGTGATAGCTGTAATCGTTGTCGATATACTCGCCACGAGCCACAAGCAGGATCGTATCATACGGACAAACATCCAGATAGAGGTAACCATCTGTCGTGTCAATCGTCGGATATTTACTGCATGCTGCGGTATCCAAAGTCACGTTAATACGCTGACAAGGACGCACACAGTCGGTGGTGATGGCGAAACCGGCACCTTCACCCTGACCATCCGTCACAAAGCGGATCGTCAAACAGCCGGAAGTGTTATAAACCGTAGCTGCGTACGACAAAGTCGGGGAGGTGACTGAGTCGGTGACACAATTATTCAACACCACCAACACAGGATCATTGATAGATGAACCGTCGTAAATGATCAATGAATCGCTGCAATCAATATCAAAAGAGGCCAAGTCCATATTCACTCGTACGGAGTGGTTGTTAGGATCATTGGAACAAATGGTCACATAGTTGTCCATATTGGCACTATAGTTACCATTCAAACCTCCGTTATCATAAACGGACACCGAACATCCTGTCACAGAGGTTTGTGTGCTGACACCCAAGGTAATCACTTGGGCCTGCAAAACAGAAAGGCCAGCTAAAATGACGACAAGGGATAATAATATCTTTTTCATAACGGCGAATTTTCTTAATATGAATACGAATTTAACTGAGCCTGAACGCGTTGTTCCAGAAGAGTCTTGGGAAGCACAACTACATACCAACCGTTACGACGCAATTTGAAGGCGGTATAACGATAGTCATCTTGAGGCAGATTCCAGATATAAGGATCTACATATCCTTTTTGGATAATATCCTCTTCCACGTATGAAACACCTTGGGGAAGATATTGTTCTAAGGTACCCATTTGCATGATGTTACCATCCCACAACTTGGAGGTTACCACTGCCGTATTTATCAAGCAATAGTTCATACGGATAAGCTCAGCAGGGTTCTCAGAACGCATCTGCTCCACTTTCTCAGAAGAGAGCTTTTGGATCAAATCCTGAGACACAACATACTTACTCATAGGTTGTTGTCTCTGCTGTGAAAAGCCAATGAGCATCACACTCATCAACAACATTGTCATTACTATTTTCTTCATAATCTTATATTTTAATACTTTTACACTTCAAATAATCTTCCCCTTCTATTTATATATGTCGCACAAACTCGCCGTTTTGTTACATTTAAAACAACATTTTTTTCATCTTTTTCAAAAAACATCCGTAAACTATTGTTTTTCAATATATTACACATATTTATTTTCAAACCACCCTAACCCTTAAACCCTAAACCTTAAACCTTAACCCCTAAACTCTAAACTCTAAACCCTAAACCAACACCCTACTCCTCATACAACAAATACTTCCCCCTAATCTCCATAAACTCCTCCAAGCCATCTCTCCACGACTCTCGTATTTCCTTTTCCGACATTCCATCAATGATTTGCTTGCGCAACAAACTCGTTCCAGCTAACTTGTCAAAAAAGTTGGAGTTGATGAAGAAATGCTCCTTATCAGAATAGTACTTATATGCGGTCAACAGATATTCAAGATTCAGTTGAACAGGTTTATCAGGTGCATCAAGCAGATTATCTGCCTCTTCGCGAAGCAGGAAACCCCGACATTCCTTGTCTTTATGGGGTGGGTTCTCCGAAACGCCTGGAATGGCGTGCGGTGTGAACTTGAAATCACCCTCTTCCAACAACGGGGCTCCGTACATCTCAAAAGGCTGAACTGTACCACGACCCACACTGATATTCGTTCCTTCAAAAAAGCAAAGCGACGGATAGAGAAAAACAGATTCTACAGTCTGCAGATTCGGGGAAGGGGCCACAGGCAACTCGTAGCGTGTCTGATGCGTATAACCCTCCAAGGAAACCACAGTCAGGTCGCACTGCACACCGTTGGCCAACCATTTCTCGCCGTTGATCATCTGGGCATACTCCCCTATTGTCATGCCGTAAACCACCGGCACGGGGTGCATCCCCACGAACGACGTGAAGTCTGGCTCCAACACCGGACCATCCACATAGAATCCGTTGGGGTTCGGACGGTCGAGAACGATGACCGGCACGTGATTCTCGGCAGCAGCCTCCATCACATAATGCAACGTGGAGATGTAGGTGTAGAAACGGCACCCCACGTCTTGCAGGTCAAAGAGCAGCACGTCGATCCCTTGCAGCTGTTCGGCGGTCGGCTTTTTGTTTTTGCCATACAAGGAAACGACAGGCAAGCCCGTGAGCGCGTCCTTGCCCGATGCAATCTTCGCACCCGCCTCCGCCTGACCCCGGAAACCGTGCTCCGGACAGAAAAGCGTCACCAGCTGAACATGACTGGCCAGCAGGGTGTCCACCAAATGCGTTTTCCCTACCACAGACGTTTGATTGCCACATAATGCCACACGTTTGCCTTCCAGCAAAGGGAGATACTTATCCATACGTTCAGCACCCGTACGCACGGAAGACTCCGTGCGCACCGCAGCATCCCCCCTCGCATGCTCAGCACGCACACAGGTGGATGCTATGGTCATCAGGCATATCGCCGCTATCAACGTTCTTTTCATCATATTTTGAAAAAGAAAGCTACCCATACGGATAGCTTCTTCTGTTAAGAAGAGGATTATTTTTCAACAACCATCTTCTTGGTTAATACTATATCATTATAACGCATGGTGTAGTAATAAACACCCACTGCGAGATTTGCAGTACTGAGATCCAAATAATTGACACCCATGTCAGCCTCTTGGGTGGTGGTGTAAATCACCTTACCCGCCGTCGTGGAAATCTCGAAGGTCACCTTGCCAGGTTCCGGCACTGAATACGGGATCTTCGTGCTCGTCACCGCAGGGTTAGGTTCGTTCTGACCCAGATAGACATTTCCTTCCTTCTCGAAATCATCAATACCCACATCCGTACAAGAGAGTGAACGTTTGGTGTTGTTGAAATTGTCCTTATCGTCGGGGATAGTCACAGTGGCCTTCACCTCCCAGTTATTGCTCAAATTCGTCACCACAAACTCGTTGGTACTGGTGTACTGCATAGTATCGCCGGGCTCAAGGTGCTGCACCACATGTTCCGTAGTGGTGACTACGTCAAAGCCAACACCCACGGAGAAAGTAACGTCAAACTCTTCCACTGCGGAATTACCGTTATTGTAGAGTTCCACAATCGGGACAACCACACTGTTGATAGGCAGACATTCAGTCGTAAGGCTCTTATCTAACGGATAGACGATGCGGCTGACAGCCATATCCGGCAAACCGACAATCAAGTTGATGTCATCGATACTCGGGTCAATCTTGTTGCGTTGGCCTGTAACCGTGAAGCGAAGGCGTGCCACTTCATCTACAGGAAGCATTACAATCTGATGTTGACTCCAGAGGTCGTCGTTACCCGTCTGACCGCCATCTGCTTTCGTAAGCACACCAATGGTCTGATAATACTCACCAGAGCCAATCTCCACATTCATGGTGAACTCGGTGTTATTCGCCCCTGCAAAATACTTGTAGAAGTACAGTTCGGCAGGATAGATAGCATTGTAGTGCATGTTGATACAACGGCTGGTCAAGGATGTCCACTTGTTCTGGTTGTTATTACCGTTGATACCACCGACGCAAACATAGCCACCGTAATCTTCCTGGAACGTACCTGCATAGGTATGGTCATGGGCAGGACCGCCGCCGACATTGCTGTTCGGGGAAGCCGCCACCGTCTGTTTCCAGAGGTAGTTCTGGTGTGAACCCGTCACTTCCCAATCTGAAGAGAGCTGCGGGTTGTTAGGATCCGTACCTTGAGGCAAGAATGACTCCGTGAAAGGTAATTGCAGAACCGGAACGGAAGAAACCGTACCGACACTGCTTCTGGTGTTATTGGTCAGATATTGGTCACCATCGTATGACAAGGAGAAACTGACATTATAGGTACCCGGCACGCTGAAGTCCACATTCGGGATGACAACGGTCATCTCACTGTTCGAAGCGAGAGAGCCGCTTTCCACCACCTTCGTGTAAGTAGCGGGCACTGCACCCGTCACCGTAGCGGTAATCGTAACAGGGTTGCTCATGCTCAAGGTTTGCGTCTGCGTACCGTAGTTACGGACATTCACGCGAATCTTGGCATTATCATCCGCACAGACCTCGCCTTGAGGATGCAGAATAGCAGGAATACCCAAGTCAACATCCATAGCGGAACTCAAGAGAACAGTATAATCTTCCGTTTCTCCTTCGGTGTTGTAGAACGAACAGGGATCTGTTTGGTTGGTAGCGGCACAAATCACACGCATGCGGGTCAGACCAACTTGAGCATCGCTAGGAATGTTCACAAATGCGGAACTCACAGCATTCGAATCACCAGCAGGGATAGCACCCGTGGAGAACACCACCTCATTGTCATCAAACACACCGTTGCGGTTGTAGTCGATCCACGCACGTTTGAAGACGGTCTTCGTAGTCGTACCCGTAAATGCGTGTGTCACAGACATCGTGTATTCCTGACCGAGAATCACCTCCACAGGAGTCACGGTTGCTGTATAATCAGAGTACATACCATCGCCGGGAGCAGCTGAGTGGTTCGTATAAGGCGCACCGACTCCGTTGTTGAGTGATGCGAAGGAGACATTCGTGATATGAGCACCTGTAGCATTAGACAACGGACGTGACGGGCAAGGATCCTCAACACTCAACGTAATCGTAGTCGTATCGTTTGCATGATAAGTATCCGTGGAAAGGCCAGTGTAAGCTTTGAACGGAGTGGACAAATAGACGCTTGTCAGGTCGCAGGACGTGGTGAACGTCATGGTAGCAGTAGCACCTGCAGCCAAAGAGCTGCTATAGTTTTCCGTCACAGGCGCATTGTTGCCCAATTGATAAGATACCGGAATATTAGAAGCAGCTTGAGTACCAAAGTTCTGCAACGTAACGGTTACCGCCTCATTGGTGGTATAGTTGTTGTTTTGCGACACAGGAGCCGTGATGGCCACAACACCCACATCGTTTTGCGGGACCGTGGTGTTGATGGTAATCGCTGCTCTCGGAGATTCGCAAGTGTAGTTCACCTTGAACTTCGTGTTCACACGATAGTTGGAGATGGAGAAGCCCGTCTGACCCGTCAGAGGCGTATTCTGAGCCTTGGTCAGCACTTTCTTGCCGTTGCTTGGCATTTGAGAGTTCATGAACTTCGGTGTGGGGCTGATACCATAGGTGGTCACGCAGCTTGCATCACCGCAATTGTGTTCCGCATACAGGAAGAGACCCTCGCCAGCATAGTCGAAACCTCCGTTCACTGGGAATCCGACCCAACCTACTTGGTCAAGCACAAGCTCGCCATCGTACACGAGCGTTGCCGTGGAGGTCTCGTTCACCCAGTTCACCTGCGTAGTACCGGTACCAATATTCTGAGCATCGGCAGTATTCTTCAACCAGAACTTCATCGGGATAGCCACACCATTGTTATCTGCCGTGCACACTTGCAAATAGATACTGTCGATACGACCTTCCGAGCCACCCATATCCTCCTTGTTGTAGAGAATCTTAGCGTAAGAGTGACCGTTGGTAAGCGTGAACGGAGCTGCATTCGACTGCGAGCTCACAGTCTGATCTCCGGCAATAATCGCAGCATTGAAGCCATTAGACTCGATACGTCCACTATAGTAATAGGTGGTCGGTTCGTAAATGGGTTCCGTGGTGAAGCTGTTGCCCTCTGCAAGAGCTTCTCCACCTGTTGAGTTTTCGTAGAAATAATAGTGGTTCAATACGGAAGAGCTCGGGGTTACCGTCTGCGTACCACCGTAAGGAACCGTGTAGGACATTGCTTCTGGTGCCGTCGGCAATGCCGGGAAATACATTGAACCCGTAATCGTATCGTTGAGTGTATAAACCGGCATCGTGGCATTCGCAGGAGTACTGTAAATCACATATTGATAAATACGGTTTTGAGTTGCAGAACCTAATGCTATACCGTTAGCAAAAGTAATTGTCTCTTGTGAAAGTGAAGAGAGCGGCGTGTTGATCAAATGAGTACCATTCACGTTACCAGCTCCCGTGAAACGTGCGTTCAAGTTGAACGTACCGTTCGGCACCACAGAAGAAGATGTCGTATCTTGATTGGTGACTTTCACTTGCAGGTTCGGATTCAATGAGTTAGCGCACTGATAGGAAACCGGATAGACCAACTCATCGGTGCTTATGTCATATTGAGGATGGAACACATTGACAATCACCTTAATGCGTTTCGTTACGCAGTTACTACCCTGAGTCTTACCCGTCACCCAATACACAACAGTGTCATACAACGGATTGGTGGTGTAGTACGGCGCGGCCGTGGTAGTCGTATGTACAGGAGTTGTGGCATCTATGGCATCGTAGAACACATATTGAGTAACATTGGAAGGACGATCTTGAGATTCCAAAATGGTGTAGGGTTGCGTATAAGCACCCGTATAGACAATGCTGTCCGGGAAATAAGCCGTCTTCGTGGAGTTAATGGTACCGGAAATGGTGTCATTACCCGTATAGACAATGGCTTCATTATTCAACGTGGTGTAAATGACGTAGTTGATCGTTCTGTTTGCTGTAGGAGCACTGAAATCATAGGTGTTCGTGAATTCCACAACCTTCACTTCTTCAGGGCCGAAGGGTTCTGCAATCGTATGCGTCACTTCCGTGGTATTGTTATACACAGCGTGAACCACCACTTTGTTGGCCGGAATCGGCGTGTTCAACATATTCTTAATCTGAACTTGGATGTGTTCGTCATAGAGCGCACAACCTGATTCAGGATAGAGCAGTTCCTGAGTCTCCACATCGTAGTCCGGGATGTCGGGAACGTGAATGTGGATCGGCACCTTCTGGCTACCGCATTCAAGATTGGCGACAGAGAAACGAACATTCGGTTTGCGGGCGACATTCGAATAAGCACCCGTCATCTGAGCCACCGTGTTCGCAGCTTTCTTCTGACACTGTGTACTAGCGGTTGCCGTCATGTAGAATGACGGATAACTTGCAGCACCGGAAACGTTCACACCGCAGTTGTTACATTGTGAACCCGTACCCGTACAGTAGTCAGCACAATTGGTTTCCATGTAAATTGCCAAATTGCCGCTGTTGAACTCAAACGGAGTCAACATATCGAAATTGAACCAGCCCGTATGATCGAAATAAACACGGTCGTCCAAAATCAGTGTAGCACCGATCAGTTCAGCATCCCAGTCCACACTGGTGGAAGTGTAGAAGTTGTCATCCACGCATTTCATGTAAATCTTCATCGGGATACCGGCGGAAGCGCTGGCGTTGGAAGCCGTCTTAACACTGATGGCAAAAGAGGTCAACGTACCGTGTGAGCCAATCTCCTGCTCGGTGTAGAGGATACGACCTCTCGAATAACCATTGGTGAACGTGAGCGGATCCGTACCGGAAGCGGTACCATTGCCGACCGTCGCCTCCACCAAAGTACCAGGGGTTGCGGTAGCGTAATAAGTCGTGTCGAAATAGATAATCGGAGTGGTATAAGTATCACTGTAACTCAAGAGATTCCAGTTCTCATAACCAGAATTGGTGTACCAACCGATAACACCCTGCGGAATGGATGACGGCAGTTGTGCCGTGAGAGTGGACGTCGTATGGTAGTTCACGATCACCGTGTCGGGAGCCGTAGGAACATTCGACTTACCGCGGGAGACCACCGTCACGCCCAACGTGTCGTTGAAAGTCAAACGGTCTTGCGGCAACTTGGTAGCCCATACGCGAATCACGTAGTTGTCGTCAATATCAATCTGGTTGTTGGTGAAATCATAATTGCTGTTGAAGACGAAAGTGGTCGTCTCGTGGCGGTGCAGCGTGTCGGTGAACGCCTCGGTCACCTCAGCACCACCGTTGATGGTATAATGCAATTGGAACGGAGGAATGATGTCGGTTGTACCATTGTTGGTCAGCAACACATTGAGATGTTCATGACCGAGGTCGCAGTTGGTGACTGGATGAGTGAGGCTCAACAATGCCAAATCATGGATGAAAGGATGATCCACCACCGCACCAATCATGAAGCGACCCGTCTGCTGCGGCACGTATGCACCGTTGGTCAGATAATAGAAAGTACTGTCACGCAACGGGGTCTCCACCTGAGCGCAGAGATAATTACCGTGTGCCAACATCTCCAAACCAACATAGAACTCACCGGAAGTAGCGGTAAGAGCAAAGTTTTGAATCGGAATGGTATTCCATTGATTCTGTTGCAGCGTGTTGAAAGCAATCACTTCGGATGTAGCCATCACATTGCCGGAAGCATCCGCCACAAAAGCGCGGAAACCATTGTCCGGATCAGCAATGTAAGTCTGATCATAATAGTATTTCACTGCCGTCACGGCCAAATCCTCGTTGATTTTGTAACGCACGCAAGGACGGATGACGTCGTTATAATCGCCTATCAGTAAAATATTAGAAGTCGTATCTGCATAGTTGGCCACATTATTGGTGGTCACCATGCGCCAATGCATCGTATTGTTGATATTGTGCTGGTCATTAGCGGCGCGCACTTCCACATCCTTCACTTCTTCCACATTGTAGAGATGATCCGGGAAGGTAATCAACGCTTCACCATGGTAAGGCAAGGAAGGAACAATCAAAGTATCCATCCATTGCTCGTTGGCACCCGTCACAGTCAAATAAACGGGGATGTTGCTCTGAGCCTGAGAACCCTCATTCTTCACCACAGCACTCACAACGCCGCGCATACCGTATTGAGCAGGAGTCTCACCCGCACCATAGATGGTAGAAACTGCGATATCGTTGTCATACAGATTTCTCACACGGATGCGGTCGATGTTGATATTGTTACCGCCTTGCGCCGCAGCATCAAATGCGATATAGACACAACCAGCAGAGACATAGTTGGAAAGATCGAACGTATAAAGCTGCCATTCAGGCGTGGTAGCCGTTTGTTTGTAACGTTTAATCAACGCGGTAGTCTGACCTTGAGGAATCAAGTTGGAATAAGTGGCACCATTATCGGTAGAGACCTTCACGGTGACACCCTCATTCGGTTTATTGGAAACATTGTCGTGTGCGAACCAGATTTCCAAAATCGGGTTGATGGCATTATTTAGGGTCACCACCGGCATGATGGCACGAGAAACTGTGGAAGTACTGAAGTTCTTGGAATTGAAGAACAAACGACCGGTACCATACACCGGAGTGATGGTCGGCTGTGTGCCCGTACCGTTTTGAACAGTCCAGTTACCAGCGCCGGAAACTTGCTCAATTGTCCAGGTCTGCTGCGTACTTCCGTTGAAATCTTCGGTATAGTCAGGGATAATAGCCTCTAAAATGAAGTTACGAACCAACGTGTCGTTCGCATGGTTATTATCGCCGTTTGTCGTAATGGTGATCTTGAAATCAACAACTTGGTTGACAGGAACAGCCACATTCTGTGCTACCACAACGTTGCTCTTGTTCAAGGCGGTCACCGAACCCGTGGTCACGTTCACATTCTGGTTCAGGTTCAATGCCGTGGATTGAATATTGACCACAGCGGAATGCTGAGCAAAGTTCAATGTTTGAGAACCTTTGTTCGTGATTTCCACCGTGATGTTGTACGTATTTTGCGGACACTCACCCAATGACGGGCTCACCAATGCGGTCAAAGCAGCGTCAACGGCAGGAATCTGATCAGCATAGGCACCCATATAGGTAACCTCAGTACGGTTTTGATCACGAATATCCTTCTGGACATTGGTGTTGCGCCAGCACTCCAAACCTGTGTATGAAGTGGGCAAAAGGCTTTCAGTTGAGTTGTCAAACGTAGGCAACATCGAAATGTTGTGAGACATATTCGTATCTGCCGACTCCAACTCACTGATCGTATTTCTGGCAACCGTCTTATAGGCCACCACACCAGAAGTAGAATACAGGTCGTTATAACTACCTGTTGTTCTGGATGTTCCGTTCAAATAAAGCGGATATCCCGTATTGTCTGAACATACCACTTGGTTCAACAATATGTTATTGTATATATAAGTATTATTGTTGTTGCTGATATACAACGCCGCTGTGTTGCTGTACGGAGCGTCAGATTTAGCCAGCAAACTGTTGTTAATCAACTGGAGGTTGTTACTGCTATTGATTTGCATAGCATAGCTATTGGCAGCCGTCACAGGGTAAAGAATCACTTCATTGTTATAGAGATAACCCGTTACTGTGTTCGAAGAAGAACTATTGGTCACATAGATACCCACATTGCCATAACCCGTTTTGACATGGTTGTTGCGAACGTAGAAATTCGACGTTGTGGCATTGCCCAAATAGATAGCATACTCCAAACGGCTCACAGAATCCACGGTGTTACCATTGATATCGGCACCTATCACATAGTTGGAATAGATACCGCTGAAGTTCTGCGGGTTCACTGAGGAGACCTGTTTGATATGGTTATTGGTGATAGCGCCATTGGTATAGTTGGTATAAATACCTCTGTAACAAGAAGTAATATTACAACCTTCAATAACAACGTAATTCTTTCTGTTGTTGGAACCCACATAATGGATACCGAAATTACCGCCCGTGATCGTACAGTTACGAATCGTCACGCTGTCGGGAATCTGCGTGGCAGCAGTGGTACGGCTGATACCACAGCTGGTCGTCGCGGTACTATGGGTATTGTGCGCCGTGATGTGACATCCGTCGAACAAGATGTTGGTACTTCCATTACCGCGAAGCACCACGCCTCTGGATGCCGTAGCATTGTCGTTCGCTTGAAGGGTCAAGTTCTTGAATGCGTAATTGTTCACATTCACAAGCGTCACGGCACCGAAGACATTGGCACCCGCATCTGTCCTGTTGTTCGTGACAATCACCGAGTTCACATCGTCACCTTGGAAAGTGATGGTGTTCACCGAGGATTGTCCGATATACACGGAGTCAAACACGAAGTTCGAATAGGTACCAGGGCGGAGGTGGAAGGTCACCGGGCCTCCCAAACCGCAATAATTCAACGATTGCTTAACGGCGGTGATGTCAACAAAGTCGGGGTTAGTACCCCCCACCGTGTAGTGTCCGCTCATCAAGCTGTCGCAGGAATAGGGCGTCACCGTCATGGTGTCATTATCATGGAAACCATCGACTTGACCGTTTCGAGTAAGCACAAAAACCTTCACATAGTTAAAGCCATGGTGCGGCGTAAAGGATCCCATTGACAAGGATGACGGCACGTCGAAACAGATATCGCCAGTCCAAGTACAGGTTTGTTCGTGGAAAAGCACGCCGGCTTCGTCCCGCACCTCAATCTTGAAAGTACCGGAGGTCATGGAGTTCGTCGTGGGGGAATGCTCGGCATCGCTTCGGTTGGTGAAATAAACAATGATCTCTTGCGGATCGCCCGTAATCAGGCAGTGCGGTAATTGACCGCCGTTCAAGCTGTCAATACGGATATCGTTCTGATGAATACTGGGATAGTTGTGGTGCGCCACCAAGAAGGTGTCGAAACGTGTGGAGCTACCATGCGTATCCTCCATGTAGATGTGATAGTGAATCGTATCTTGATAACAAACGGTGGGCAACTCCCACTGAGCCTGGATCGTATGTCCACTGGCATTCAACACATTGCTGGTGAATGCGCCCGTATTGGACACCGTAACGGTCGGACCGCTGTTGATCTCGTATGTGAAAGCCACCGTATTTTCTGCAATAGTATCATTATCAAACAGTTTCGCCTTGATAGTAAAAGGACCGACCTGATTGACAAAAGAAGCGTTCGTGTTATAATAGAAAGGCGCTTGCATGGTAATGGTAGGCTTGATCAACTCACAGTTGGACAGTCTAACTACCAGATTATCAATATACCAACCTGCGCACGCTTCCGTTCCGGATGTAGAAGGAGACGTTCTATTCAAACGGAAGTCAAATCTGAAGTGTGTCGGGTTGGAACCTTCATTCAAAATGAACGAGGTAACATCAATCATCTCATGGTGCCACCAGTTGTTATTCGGCTGGGCGGAGGGGTTGTTTGAGTTCCAGTTGGAATAAGAGGCATCGGTGAATTTACCACCCACAATGGCTGTCGAACTACCTTTGGCATCACCATAATAGTTTGCGCTGTTACTATTAAAGTTCAGCACCTTCCAGGTACCCCAGTTGTAGTTACCATCCTCATCCACACCTTGAGCCACTTGGTAATAAATGGTGGCATTATCCAAGGCATTGACCTTACAAATGTGGTCGAAATCGAAGTAGATGTGGTTTACAGTGACCCCCGAACCACTCGTCGGTATAGCCTGTGTCATACCTTTTGAGTTGCCTGAATTGGCATACACCGGGCTATGGAAAGATTGCGGGGAAGATTTGTACAACGGCAGGTTATTCCAGTTGTCGGAATAGGTGATTCCCTGTCCCACAAGACGCCAGTCACCACCTTGACCACCCAGCATAGGTTGAGTCGTGTAGGTAGTCGTCATCTTAATGGTCGCGCCATCAAAATTTTCAGTAAAAATGGTCACCGTATCCATGTGCTGAGCCATCAGGATAACAGGGGCCAATGCTACTGCCAAAACAAATAATAATTTTTTCATATTGGTAATCTTTATTTTTTATCTATTTTATTAATTATCAAAAAGTTAAACATACACCAAATTCCTCTTTGGACCATGGCAATCCTACTTGAAATTGGCATATTCATTTCCCTTGAAAACCTGCCTAACACCAATATACAAATAAGGTGGCAAAGATAATAAAAAAGTTGAATGCTTGACGAAAAAAAAATCAACAATTTCAACCGCGTTTTAACCGCGTAAAATTTGCTCACATTCTTCGATGGTCGTGGCGCTCATCAACTGAATGCGACGCGGTTTGAAGTGCGGTACTGCACGGAAATATCCGGCGTATTGGGTGCGCATTTCCAGCACGGCGACACGCTCTCCCTTTGTTCTTTCATTTTCACGAAGATGTTGCAAAACGAGCTCCACTCGCTCCTCGTAGGTCGGCTCATGAAGCGGTCTTCCCGCCCTTAAATCCTTGATTTGTTGGAATATCCATGGATTTCCGATGGCAGCGCGCCCAATCATCACCGCATCTACGCCATAGCGTTTCTGGAAGGCGACCGCACGCTCGGCACTGTTGATATCCCCGTTCCCGATCACCGGGATGGTCATGCGCGGATTGTTCTTCACCTCACCGATAAGCGTCCAGTCGGCTTCGCCGCCGTACTGCTGCGCCCGCGTGCGCCCGTGAATCGCAATGGCCTGGATACCAACGTCCTGCAATCGCTCAGCCACCTCCACGATGGGTTTGTTCGAACTCTCCCACCCTAACCGCGTCTTCACAGTCACGGGCAATGCCACAGCTTTTACCACCGCTGCGGTCAGGGCCACCATCTTCGGAATGTCCTGCAAGATGGCCGAACCCGCTCCCTTGCTGACAATCTTCTTGACCGGACAACCCCAGTTGATATCGATGAAATCAGGGTGGCTCTCTGCCGCGAATTGCGCCGCCGACACCAAAGCCGCTTCGGTGCTTCCGAAGATCTGTACGCCGTAAGGACGCTCCTCTTCCGCAAAATCCATTTTGCGAATGCTCTTTTCTACCGCACGGGAGAGCGCATCCGACGAAACGAACTCCGAAATCAGCACATCCGCGCCATATTGCTTGCAGATACGCCGGAACGCTCCGTCCGTCACCCCCTCCATCGGGGCCAAATAGACAGGGAACTCAAATGGTTTTAAAAGCTCTTTTATTGTCAACATTTTCGGGCTGCAAAGATAATTTTTTTATTTTTGCCGTCTGGAAATTATCATATCAAAAAAAATATTGTTCATTATGAAAAAAATTGCAACATTTCTGGTTCTCGTATGTGCAGTATGCACACTTTCAGCACAAAAAGCGAGTGAAACGGTTATCATGTTTGGTAAAGAACAACTCCACGGTTTCACCATAAACATTGACAACACAGCCGCTAACATCATCGACGACGCCATCGCCTACAAATTAGAAAGCCAATACGGCTTGAAAGGCTCTAAAAAGAAAGGTTTTCATGTCTATGAAAACCAAAAATGCATTGCCTTCGGCGAAGCTCGTTATGACATCTATTATACCACCAACGAGGTAGGCAAGAAAAACAACAAAAGCACGCAAGTGACACTCGTGGTTACCACCGGCAACATGAACTGTGTCACTTTCTCCAATGACCCACGCACTTCTCGCAACATCGTGACGTTCATGGAAGGACTGCCTAACGATGTGGAAGCCTACAAAACCAAGCTCCGCATTGAAACACTCAAAAACGACCTGGCAAACCTTGAAAAAGAACGTCAAGGATTGGAAAAAGACAAACAAAAAGTGCTTGACAAAATCGAAAGCACCAATAGCGAAATCACAAGAGTAACTAGTGAAATAGAGAAAAAGACCAGCGATTTGGAAACAATGAAAGGGCAGTACAGCCAAAACCACGATGAGGCTTTGGCCGGACAGATTTCCGCCGCAGAGAAAGAGAAGCTGAATCTTCAGAAATCCCAGACCAACCTGCAGAAATCACTGCTCAACTTGAACAACGATCTCGCCAAGATCACCTCCAAGCTGGAAACCAATGCCAGAACTACTGAAGAGAAGAAAGCAGAACTGGAAACATTGCAAAAATAAGGTACTATGGCAACCATCATCGACGGCAAAATGATTTCCGACACCATCAAGACGGAAATTGCCATGCAAGTTAAAGAGTTGTTAGATAAAGGTTTGCGTGCACCCCATCTCGCAGTGGTCATCGCAGGTGACGACGGCGCAGCACTGAGCTACGTCGCCAGCATCGAGAAGCAGTGCAAAGGCGTGGGCTTCATCTCCTCTGTCTATCATCTCTCTGCCAACACCACCGAAGAGGAATTCCTCTCCACCATCGACTTCCTCAACCAAGACGATGAAATCGACGGCTACATCATCCAGATGCCGCTGCCGAAACAGGTCTCCATCGACAAAGTGACGGCGCACGTGAGCCCCCAGAAGGACATGGACTGCTTCCATCCCGAGAACATGGGCAACCTGCTGCTCGGCAAAGAGTGCTACCTGCCAGCCACTCCGCACGGTGTCATCGAACTGATCCAACGCAGCAATATCGAAACGAAAGGCAAAAACTGCGTCATCGTGGGTCGCAGCAATATCGTTGGTAAACCATTGGCAATGTTGATGTTACAAAAGAGCATCAACGCTACGGTCACCGTTTGCCACAGCCATACCAAAGATTTGAAGAAGGTGTGTAAAAACGCTGACATTCTCATCGTGGCCATCGGTCAACCCGAGATGATCACCGCCGATTATGTGAAGGAGGGCGCTACCGTCATTGACGTGGGCATCCACCGCCTCGACGCGCCCGAACTGCCCAAAGGCTACCGCCTCTGTGGCGACGTGCTCTTCGACGAGGTCTCCAAAAAATGCGGTGCCATCACGCCAACTCCTGGCGGCACCGGTTCCATGACCACCGCCTGCCTCCTGCAAAACACGCTGACAGCGCGTATGAAAAAGATGTGATGTTCTATCCTCTATTGAACTTTGACTTTGACTTTGACCCTCAACCCTCAACCTTCAACCCTCAACCTTCAACCCTCAACCTTCAACCCTCAACCTTCAACCCTCAACCTTCAACTCTCAACCCTCTCAACTACTCACTGTCTGCCTTCCACACAAATGGACAAAATCACAATTCCGACACACCTTCTCGTCGTCGGTCTGCGTGAAAGGAGTGCGGTCGTCGAAGATTTGGCAGAATAGCAGATTCAGCTCTTCTTTGAGCAAAGTTTTATAAGTCAAGATATTATAATCATTCAAGATACTACCCGGCAGCATGTATGCCGGGTTTTTCTTATTGATCTCGCGCGTGCTGATGATACCCGCCTGAATACCAGGCGTTTGTCCGTGTGTCAGATGATCGTACATCAAGGCATACATCACCAACTGGAACAACTTGTCATGGTTGACATCGGTGAAAATGGTTTTAATGGCCGCGCGTTGCACCTCTTCTTCGCCTTCCGTGCCACTTTTCACCTTGATTTTCAGCTTTCCTTCCTCCACCTTGCCGGTCTTGTAGTCCAAAATCTGCACTTCCGCCCCGTTTTTCTGCACACGGTCCAAACTGCCCACCAACCGAACGGGGAAGGAAGGCCGCCCGTCTATCGGGGTCACTCCATAATCCCGAATATCCACCGGCATCTCATTGGCTATCACCTTCCAAGGAAGTGTAACCAACTCTGTCTGAGCCATTTCCAAATATTGGCAAACCGTTTCGTCGATGATTTTCCGATTGATGCGCCAAGCCCCCTGATTCAACGCTTCATCGGTGAGCGACTCGCGACCCTGGAGCTTACGTATTTCCTGACATACCAACTCATCACAGTGGTCTATAAAATGCTGTAAAATAGCACTATACCGACTCGTATCATCCTCTTTGGCAATAACATCGAAAGCAAGCTTATAGATGCCGTGAATGACCGTACCCAACTCGTACGCTTCGAGATTATCGGTCAGCGCCTGCGGTTCTCGAATCTTAATCAGATGCTGAAAATAGAACTGCAGCGGACAACGGATGTACGACTGCAAAGAAGACGCAGAAAAGGCATATTGATGGAGTTTTTGCATGATTTCAGCCGTTTTGGGCATGGAAACGGGCTCTCGAACGGACAAATCGAGCTCAAAATCCAACGCTTCATGTTCAATTTGAATCGTTTCCTCCAACGACTGCGCTTTCACCTCATACTCCAACTGTGAAATGAACCGACTCTTTTCCGCCAAATTCACATCCGAAGCACTGTTATAGATAAGCGTCACATCCTCAGCACGTTGCAAAAGTCTGAAGAAGTGATACGCATAAACTTGATCCTGATAAAGGTAATTGGGCAAGGCCTCCTCGCCATCAAACTTGTACTTGAAATCGAAGGGGAGCAACGAGTCGTAGGTGATGCCCTTGGGCAGAAGCCCCTCGTTCACCGAAATCATGATGATGTTCTTGAAATCCATCATGCGCGTTTCCAGAAGTCCCATCACCTGCAATCCCTTGTCCGGATCGCCCGGCATCGCGATGGAAATCTCCCCGAGTGCCTTCGTGACGGAATACTTCGCGAAGGGAAAATCCACCACCTCTTCCGCCGCAAAATAAGTATCAAAAAGTAACTGTGTATCTGTAAGTTTCTTCTCTACTTCCTGCCACAACTGCTGATAAATCTTCACTTCGGTCAAACAGGCTGCACACTGACAAAAATGTCGTAACACCCTTGGGAAGTAACGACCGATTTCCGTCTTCTTGCAATTCTCAAAGTACTCCTTTTGAGGAAGTTGCGAGTAACGCATCACCGTTGTGAAAAATGATGAAGAGGGATCTTCGGTACGAAGCAGTTCGTGGTTGGAGAGGCGCTGTACCTGCTCCCCGCTGAAAGAGAGTTCCGCTGCTTCGTCAGCCGTAAGGGAAAACGCTGACTCATAAACCGCGATCACCTGCATTATCAGTGACCAGACGGGCGTAGCGTTGAACGGGAAGCCCATGGTAGCGTTAATTTTCACTTTATCAGGACGATACGCCGCTAAAAACGGAAACAGCAGATTCTCATCGCACAGCACCACCGCCGTATCTGACATATCCACAATCGATTCTTTATCTGTCAGTTGCGCCGTTTTTTCTTTTTGAATGCGCTCCACCTCGCGAATCGCGCAGTAAATCTGCCGCATATTTTTGGAAGTGGAAACAATCTTCACCTTTTTGGGTATTGATGCAAAATTGTCCTCGTAAAAGGTCAATGCTTTGGGGTTGATGTTCAGTTGCTTGCAGTCGCGCTGGATGAAGAAGGCAGGTTCCCTTTGTTGACGGGCATTTTTCGTGTGCTCTTCCATCTGGCAATAGAAAGGATCCACGTCAAAATAGACTTCCGTTTGGAAATGTTCCTGGAAATAGCGGATAATGCGCAGTTCTGCTGGCGATAGGGCGTAGAATCCTGCGAAAATCAGTCGTTTGAAAGGCACTTTTTGCGCGTACGAGGCCATATTCTCCACACAATCGCGGTAAATCATGCCTTCGTATGCCTCACCGTTTTGGTGCAACAAATCTTTCAAATGGCCGAAAATATCCGCAAGCAACTCATTGAAAAACAGCTTTTCTCGATCCGTCTCGGAAAGTTCATCCTTTCCAAACGAAATCTCGAAGTGCGCAGCCTTGGCCGACTCGCGCAGAATCGCCGGCACGTCTTGCAGCTGCATGTCCATGTCACTGATGTCCTTCAGGAAGGCGGTGCCCCAGGAGAGCAACTGATGCAATTCGAAACGAGAACCCAGATAACCGCGCGTCACAGTACGTAAACGGAGCAGCTGCGTGACAGGGTCGATGACCTTGAGCGGTGAGAGCCACGCCACGAACTCCTCCATCGGGAAAATCTGCGGCGCAAACATCGGTTGCCGCCCGTTCCGTTCGGAAAGACCCTGCAACAGATACCGCTGCGCACGCCTGTTCGGCAAAATCACCGCCACATCGTGCAACGGAACGCTTCCATCGCCCAAAATTTTCCCAATAATCTTCGAAAGAAATCCTGACATTCTTGTTTTTCTGTTGGTGAGCTTCGTTGTTGGTTACTTTGTGTTAGTTATTTCATGTTAGTTAGCCTTCGGCTGTCGGTTGGTTACATTGTTGGTTGCTGTGCTGTTGGCACCTCCATCCTTAACCGTGTAACCGTATAACCCTATACCCTAAACTCTAAACCCTAAACCATAAACCCTAAACCTTAAACCTTAAACCCTAAACCCTAAACCCTAAACCCTAAACTCTAAACCATAACCTATCCCTACACCTATTGCCTATCGCCTATTCCCTGTTGCCTATTCCCTATTCCCTACTCCCTACAACTGCCAATTCACCGGTTCCTTCCCCAGCGACACCAAAATCTCGTTCGTTTTCGAAAAATGGTGACAGCCGAAGAAACCGCGAGAGGCGGAAAGCGGGGATGGATGCGGTGCGGTAAGGATATAATGTTTCGTTGTATCTATAAGTCTCTGTTTTTCAATAGCATAATTACCCCAAAGCAGGAAGACGAGTCCTTCGCGCTGTTCCGAAAGCCGTTGGATGGCACAGTCGGTGAAGGTCTCCCAGCCGTGACGCTGGTGCGAGCCCGCCTGATGCGCACGCACGGTGAGCGTCGCGTTGAGCAGCAGCACCCCCTGGTTCGCCCACGACTGCAGATTACCACTCGCAGGAATCCGGAAGCCCACGTCCGTACTCAGCTCCTTGAAGATGTTCTGCAACGACTTGGGAATCGGCACACCATCCTGCACCGAAAAGCACAACCCATGCGCCTGTCCTTCCCCATGGTACGGATCCTGCCCGATAATCACCACCTTCACCTTGTCAAACGGCGTGGAATTGAACGCGTTGAAGATCTTCGGTCCCGGCGGAAACACCTGATAATGCTTCTTCTCCTCCACCAAAAACGCCTTCAACTCCGCGAAATACGGAGCTTGGAATTGGTCCCACAACACCCGCTTCCAGGAGGGCTCGATAGTAGGATTAATTGGTACTTGCATATTTGTATATTATTGAATGACTTTGACCCTGAACATTGAACTTTGACTTTGACCGGTCAAAGTTCAATGTTCAAAGTTCAATGTTCAATGCTTAAAGTGCCTTACTCCCGTAAACACCATCGCAATTCCCGCCTCGTTGCAGGCTTTGATCGAGTCTTCGTCGCGGACGCTGCCGCCGGGTTGGATGATGGCGGTCACGCCGTACTCTTTCGCCATCTTCACCACGTCGTCGAAGGGGAAGAAAGCGTCGCTGGCGAGACAAAGATTGGCGGTAAGTCCCTTTTCTTTAGCTTCTTCCAAGGCGATATGCGCGGCACCCACACGGTTCATCTGACCCGCGCCAATACCCGCGATACGTCCGTCGCAAGCCACTGTGATGGCGTTGGAACGCACATGCTTGCAGATGGTCATCGCTAACTTCAAGTTTTCCATCTCTTCAGCGGTCGG
>ONHS01000035.1 GCA_900317715.1 uncultured Bacteroidales bacterium
AAACCGAACTCTTCGGCCAACATGGCGATGTTTTCGGCATCCAGACGTTGGTTGATGGAAACGAAGAGGCCAATGCTCATGCAAGTGGAGATGATCTTGGTGACGTCCACGTTCATCAAAGTAGCCAACTCGTTGGCGGTGATGAACTCGGTCACGCGCAAGGTCTTCTGATCTTCAATAGCTTGAAGTTCTTGTTCTTCAATGCGTTCGTGGATAAGTTGACGTTTCTCTTTTCTTCTCTTCGCAGCGGTGGAAGTCTTCTTCGTATTGCTTTCGAGACGCATTTTGGTCTCTTTGATACGGCGGTGGATATCCTCCGCAGAAATTTCCACTTTTTCGGGTTCTTGCTTCTGTTTCTTATCCTTTTCTTCTTTCCCGTTGGGAATGTTAGCGGCTTTCACCGGTTTAGCGACGCGTTTTCTCTTCTTTTTCTTCTTTTCCTGCGCTTCTCCGCCGCGATGTTCCTCTTTTTTACCGCCACTCTTGTTGTTTTTCAAAAGAGACAAGTCAATTGAGCCAAGGATGGTAGGTCCCTTGATGGGGTTCACCACAGTTTCAATATGTTCAGGTTCCGGTTGTTTCGGTTGTTGAACCTCTTCTTTTTTCGGTTCCTTGGGTGTCTCAACAGGAGTTGTTGCAACGGGTTGAGGTTTAGCCGGTTGTTTTTCCTTTTTCTGAGATTTTTTCTCTTTGGAAGCCGTTTTTTTCTTCGGTTTCAACGCTTCAGGGTCGATATAGCCGATAGGTTTGGGACCGGTGATGTGCGTCACGGTCTCAATATGTTCAGGTTTGGGTTTTTCCTCTTGAACGGGTTCGGGAGCAGTGGTTGTTTCAGCCGGAGTATCCGTGGCGGGAGTCTTCTGAAGGTCTGCCGGAGTGTCCTTCGGAGTCTCTTCCACTTTCTCGGGCTTGGGAGTGGGAGCGGGTTCTTCTTTCTTGCTGCTTTTCTGTTTGACAGGCTTAAGATCTTCAGGATCCATCTTACCCACCTCTTTGATTCCAGGAAGATTGGGAGTACGAATGATAACTTGCTCTTCCTCAGATGCTTTAGCCGTGGTCTTAGGTTCCTCTTTTTTGTTTTTGGGAGGTTGGATTTGGCCAGATTTCTCCTTCACCAATTTATCCTTGGCCAGCTCTTTCTGAAGGCATTCATACATTTCCGCCGTCACTTTTGCGGACGGAGACTTGATTTCAAACCCGTTTTTGGTCAGGATGTCAATGATTCTATCCTGAGAAACGTTAAATTCTATGGCTGCTTTGGGTATTCGCAGCGCTGTTATTTTTTCTTCCGGCATTATGGTTGAATTTGGTTTGTTAATATGTTAATTAATGATGAGGAGAATCGATTATTTCTCAAGTTCTTCCTTCACGGCGGCGATCATGGCATCCACGGTTTCCTCTTCGAGGTCGGTACGGCGGATGAGTTCTTCGCGGCTCAGTTGGAGGATGCTCTCAGCGGTGTCGCAACCGATACCGATGAAGGTGTCGATGACCCATTGGTCGAAAACATCGTTGAACTCAGATAACGGGATGACGTATTCTTCTTTGATATCATCTCTGAAGACATCGATTTCGTAACCAGACAATTTGCTGGCCAGCTTGATGTTATAACCGCCTTTACCGATAGCCAAGGAGACTTGGTCGGACTTCATATAGACATTGGCCGTTTTGTTTTCCTCATCCAGCTCGATGGAAGAGATTTTGGCGGGATTGAGGGCGCGGGCGATGAGCAGGTCCTTCTTGGCGGTGTAGTTGATGATGTCGATGTTTTCGTTGCGCAGTTCGCGGACGGTGTCGTGGATACGGCTACCTTTCACGCCGACGCAGGCGCCGACGGGATCAATGCGGTCGTCGTAGGTTTCCACCAGCACTTTGGCTCTTTCACCGGGCACGCGCACGATGCCTCTGATCATGATGACGCCTTCTTCGATTTCCGGGATGGCGCGTTCCAGGAGGCATTCGAGGAAACGCGGGGAGGTGCGGGAGAGGAGGATGCGCGGCGAACCGTTCACCACATCAACAGAGGTGATGACAGCGATGATGCTGTCGCCCTTCTTGTAGTAGTCGGTGGGAATCTGCTCGGTTTTGGGCAGAACCATCTCCACGCGGTCGTCATCGACCACCAGAATTTCCTTTTTCCACACTTGGCTCACCTCACCCGTCACGAGTTCGCCCTGACGCGGTTCGTATTTGCGGAAGATGACATCCTTTTCGTGTTCGAGGATTTTGTTGCTGAGGTTTTGGCGCAGGGCCAGAATCTCACGTCTTTGGAAATCAGACAGCTGAATCTGTTCGATCACCTCTTCGCCCACTTCGAAGTCGGGTTCGATTTTGATAGCGTCAGACAGAGCAATTTCGCTGTCCGGGTCTTTCACCATACCATCTTCCACCACCACCAGGGAGTGTTGGATTTCCAAGTCGCCGCGGTCAACGTTGACAATCACGTTGAATCTTTCGGGTTCTTGGTCGTATTTTTTGGTGAGAGCGCTCACAAAAACCTCCTTCAAAATGTTCATAAGCGTTTCGCGGTCGATGCTTTTAGACTCTTTGAAATCGGCAAAAGTGCTGATAAGATTGATTTGTTCTTCCATCTTTTTATTTTTTGTATAAAATTATTCCTTATATATGAGGTGTGAATTTGGCAAAAAAAACTCCCACCAAATCGGTGAGAGTTTCTTGTTGAGCTAGCAGGACTCGAACCTACACAGGCAGAACCAAAATCTGTAGTGCTACCATTACACCATAGCTCATTTCCATATCATCAATTCGGCGGCAAAAATACACTTTTTTTTGATATGTACACTTTTTTTGAAAAAAAATTTTTTTATGTGCTGTGATATTAAAAAAAATGTATTTTTGCACGCTCATTTGAAGCACGGCTCCTTAGCTCAACTGAATAGAGCATTTGACTACGGATCAAAAGGTTGCAGGTTTGAATCCTGCAGGAGTCACTCAGAAAAAAGCACTCGGTTTTTGCAACCAAGTGCTTTTTTTATTCCCAAAAGTACAACTTATAACATACGTTGTTATGTTGGCTTTTAGCTTTTGGCTTTTGGCTTTTAGCTTTTGGCCAACAGCCAACAGCAAAAAATATTTTCACAACCCCGTTGGGCGATAATAAAAAAAGTGTATTTTTGCCGCCCAAAATTTTAGTATAATAAATCAAATTAAAAAACAGTATGGCAAATCATTACGAAACCGTTTTCATTATGACGCCCGTTTTGTCTGATGAACAGATGAAGGAAACGGTACAAAAATTTGAGAAGATTCTCACCGACCAAGGTGCAGAAATCGTTCACCAGGAGAACTGGGGCCTCCGCAAGCTGGAGTATCCCATCCAAAAGAAGTCCTCCGGATTCTATCATTTATTTGAATTCAAAGCTGACGGCAACGTGGTTGGCGAGCTGGAACTGCAATTCCGCCGCGACGAGCGCATTATTCGCTTCCTGACCGTGACGATGGACAAATACGCTATCGCCTTCGCAGAGAAGAGACGCAACAACCGCAAGGAGAAAGCCGCTCAGGCAGAACAGCAACCTGTTGCTGAAGAAGTAGTTAACGAAGAGTCTAACCCCGTAGAAGCTTAAGATTATGGCACAGCAAAACGATATTAAATATATTGCTCCTGTAGCAGTTGACATTAAGAAGAAAAAATATTGTCGTTTCAAAAAGAGCGGTATCAAGTACATCGACTACAAAGATGCTGAATTTTTGAAAAAATTCGTGAATGAGCAGGGTAAGATTCTGCCTCGCCGTCTGACCGGTACCTCTTTGAAGTATCAAAAGAAAGTGGCTCAGGCCGTGAAACGCGCCCGCCATCTGGCTCTCCTGCCGTTCGTCACCGATAATTTAAAATCTAACTAAAAAAGAACATTGTCATGGAAATCATATTAAAGAAAGACGTAGCAAATCTGGGTTATGCCGATGATCTCGTAAAGGTGAAGGACGGTTATGCCCGCAATTACCTCATTCCGCAGGGTTACGCCGAACTCGCTACCCCGGCAAAGAAGAAAATGTTAGCGGAAACCATCAAACAACGTGCTTTCAAGGCTGAAAAAATCCGCAAAGAAGCTGAATTCCTGGCTGGTAAAATTGAAGGCCTCGAAGTCAACATCCCTGCAAAGGCTTCTGAAAACGGCACTTTGTTCGGTTCTGTCAACAATATCATGGTTGCTGAAGCCCTCAAAGCTCAACATGATATCGACATCGATCGTCACAAAATCTCTATCAATGAGGACAGAATCAAAGAGTTGGGTCAATATACCGCTCAGGTGAACTTGCACCGCGAGTTCAAAGTGGAACTCAAACTCAATGTGGTTCCTGAAACAGCTGAATAATTCCCATCATTATTGAATAATGGAAAGCGGCAGTATCTTGATGGATATTGCCGTTTTTTTTTGTACTTTTGCCGCTGTCCATTTTTACCTGTGTATGAAAAAATTGATTCGATATAACATCCTATTTTTCGCTGTGTTGCTGATGACTCTCTCGTCAGGAGTGCAGAAGCCTGATCCAAGTCTTGCCATTCTGGCTAAGATGACCCTGGAGGAAAAAATCGCTCAACTGCTGATTATTCGAGTCAGTTCCACCGAAGACGAACAGTATAATAAGGAGCTGGTGGAGAAAATCACCCGCATCCAGCCGGGCGGCGTTTGCTTCTTCAAAGGTTTTCCGACGAAAGAGGCGTTGCTCACCAACAGAATACAGGCAGCCAGCAAAATTCCGATGTTCATATCCATCGATGGCGAGTGGGGACCCGCGATGCGCCTCGACAGTTGCGTGGCTTTCCCGCGACAGATGACCCTCGGCGCTCTTTCAGAAGCCAACGATTCGCTGATTTACCAGATGGGTCGCGAAATTGCCGAACAATGCAAGGCCGTAGGCATCAACCTCAACTTCGCCCCCTGTATAGACATTAACAACAACAGTCGCAACCCCGTGATTAACAGTCGCTCTTTCGGCGAAGACCGTGATAAGGTCAGCCGCAAAGCGATTCTCTACATGCACGGGATGCAGGACGGCGGTATCACCACTTCCATCAAGCATTATCCGGGTCACGGCGATACGGAAACGGATTCCCATTATGGGTTGCCAACGATCAAAAAGAGTCGTACTGAGCTGGATGAGATGGAGTTATATCCTTATCGCAAGCTTATTTCCGAACATCCTGATATGGTGATGGTGGGGCATTTGAATATTCCCGCCTTGGATACGACAGCCCAATCCGTCTCTTCCATGTCGTATGCCATCGTCACCAACCTCCTGAAGAAGGAATTGGGCTATAACGGATTGATAATCACCGATGGCATGGAGATGAAAGGGGTGCGAAACCAGAATCGCTTTGAGGGAGATGTAGAGATCCGGGCTTTATTGGCGGGTGTGGATATCCTGCTGTTGCCTGGCGAAACAGATTCTGTGATTGCGTCTATCAAAAGAGCTGTGGAAGAGGGTGTTATCTCGGAAGACCTTATCAATGACCGTTGTCTGCGTGTGATTCAATTCAAATATAAACATGGTTTATTGGACTATAAACCTGTAAATTGTGCTGCTATCAAGGAGAAGCTGAACAGTTCAGAGGCGATTTGGCTCAACCGACAATTGGAGGAAAAAGCCCTCACTTTGTTGAAGAACGAGAACAATACTTTGCCTTTGACTGCCAAAACGGCGGATAATACGGCGTTTTTATGCGTGGATCGCAAGATTTTCCAAAACGAATATGAGCAGATTGTGGGTGAATGCCACCTGCCGTTTTATTACATCAACAAGAAGATTTCCGCCAAAGAACAGACCGCCATTTTGTCGAAATTGGCTTCATATAACCAAATCATTGTGGCGTTTGGCGGTTCCAACCAGTTGGGCGGCTCTGGCTACGGCATCGAGATGTCGTCCGTGCGTTTGCTCAACCGTCTCGCCAAAGAGAAGTCTGTGATTCTCATACATTTAGGGAATCCCTACGCGCTCAATGCTTTCGAATCGCTGAATGATTATAAGGCCATTATCTGTGCTTATCAGTTTTCTCCTACGACATTGGCGGCAGCGATGAAAGCCTGTTTTGGACAGATCGCCTGCGAAGGTACTTTGCCTGTGAGTACGGATTTTTATCCTGTCGGCAGTGGCATTCTCCCGCAAATGGCTGATAATCAACTTTCCGCATTACCTGATGATGTCACTCGGGAATTGGATAATCTTTTGCAAGGAGGAGTCACGGATCATATTTATCCGGGTTGTGCGGTGATAGCGCTGCACCATGGACAGCCCGTCTATCACAAAGTTTTTGGTCATTTGGACTATAGTGGACAGGAGAAAGTGACGCCTAATACGATGTATGACGTTGCATCCTTGACGAAAGTGGCAGCTACTACATTGGCGGTCATGAAGTTATATGACAATCAAGAGATTCGGTTAACGGATAAGATCGGGAAATATCTGCCCTATTTGACAGGCACCGATAAAGCGAACCTGACGTTGGAGGAGTTGCTGACGCACACCTCTGGAATGCCGGCGTTCATCCCGTTCTACAAGTCCATTATGGGCAACGAACGCTATCTGCGTGCCCAAAAAACGGATCAATACCCGTGGAAAGTGGCCGATAATCTCTATTTGCGCAAGGATTATCCGGATACGATTCGTTACAAAATTGCGCATTGCAAGCTGAAAGAGAAGAAATACGAATACAGCGACCTGAACTTTTTCCTGTTGAAGGATATGGTGGAGACCGTCACGATGCAGCCCATAGAGCAGTTTTTGGCTGAGAATTTCTACCAGCCGATGGGGTTGTCGCATACCACGTTCCGCCCGTTGGACCATGGGTTTGCCAAGAAGGACATCGCCCCGACGGAGCAGGACAATCTGTTTCGTATGCAGCTGGTTCACGGGTATGTACACGACCAAACGTCTGCTTTGATGAACGGCAATGCGGGCAACGCCGGGTTGTTCACCACGGCGGAGGAGCTCGCCGCCATCTTCCTGATGCTGCAAAACGACGGCGTTTATAACGCCCAACGCTACTTGTCGGAAGCCACGGTAGAGGAGTTCATCAAAATGCATTCCATGCATGGCTGCCAAGTGCGCGGTTTAGGATTCCACACGCCCAAAGCCCCTGGAACCTCCTCCATTGTCCCCGCCGACGCATGTCCACAAACATTTGGTCACCAAGGATTTACGGGTACAGTGGTGTGGTGTGACCCGAAGGAAGAGCTGATTTTCGTGTTCCTCTCCAACCGTGTCTGTCCGGATGCCGAACCCAACAAATTGTCGAAAAGTAGAATTCGGTTGTTGGCGCATGAAATGGTGTATAAGGGAATAGGGAGTAGGCAATAGGGAAAAGATGATGGGATGATGGGATGATACGATGATGCGATGATGCGATGAAAAACGATGAATGATGCGATGAAGAACGATGAATGGTAAACGGCGAATTATGAATTATGAATCATGAATTATGAATTGTAAAACGATGATTATTTTGTATATAGAAACTGCGACGGATGTGTGTTCCGTGGCGTTGTCGAAGGGTGACCGGATCGTAGGATTGAAGGAAGAGGCTGGGGGTAACAACCATGCCAAGCATTTGTTGCCGTTTGTGGATGAGGTGTTGAGACAAGCGGAAGTGAGTATATCGGAGATTAACGGTGTGGCGGTGAGCATCGGACCCGGTTCGTATACGGGTCTGCGCATCGGGGTTTCCACTGCGAAAGGTATCGCCTACACGGCTGGAGTTCCTGTGATGGCCGTCAGCACGTTAGAGAGTATCGCGCAGGGGGCCAAATCGTTATGGGCACAACAGTCAGCCGAAAGGGTGCAGGTCGTGCCCATGATTGACGCGCGCCGCATGGAGGTTTTCACCACACGCTACGACTTCAATATGCAGCCTTTGGAGGAGGTTTCCTCCAAGATTGTGGATGAAAACACCTTTGCGGAGTTGCTCTCCGAGCAGAAAGTGCTGTTTTGTGGCAACGGCATGCCTAAATGTCGCGAGTTGCTCTCCGCCTTCCCCAACGCTTGCTTTGTGGATGCGCCCATCTCCGCCCAAAACATACTCCCCGCCGCCCTGCGGAAGTGGCAAGCCCAGGAATTCGAGAATGTTGCCTATTTCGAGCCGTTCTACCTGAAGGAATACGTGGCGGCGAAACCTGTGGTGAAAGGACTGAGGTAGTTAGCAGTTAGCAGTTAGTAGTTAGAAGTTAACGATAAAAAGAAAAAATATTCCTTAAGCAGCCCCGTTAGGGGCAAAAGATTGGTAGCCAGGGGTAAAGCGTGAGGAACGAACGCTGTCACCCCTGGGTGGTAAAACAGGGATGGATGATGGGATGAAGGACGATGAAGAGGCGATGAAAGACGATGAAGGACGATGAATATGGATATAAACGAACCGATAAAACGAGACCGAAATTTGAATATCACGGTGATAGCCGACGACTCCCGCGTTGGGAGGGTGGCGGTGGGCCATGGTGTGATGTTGGCTGAGGTGTTCCAGGCCTCGCTTACCGTTATGGCCAATTTCGGGTTCGGATTCGGGTTGCCTGAATCGCGCCATATTCCCGACAACAGCCTTTTGCTGAAAGATATTCGGGCTGCCGTTTCAGAAGTTGCCAATTACCAGGTGATTACGGACTATATCTTTCCCGAAACGCTGTTCAAGTATGCGGAAGACCATAACACGGCCATGTTTGTCATTGGGGTGGCACACTTTATGGAAGACCGTGCGGAATGTTTCTTCTCGGTAAAAAAGGCTCTCAAATTCATCCGTCAGTCGCGGTTTCCCGTAATGACCGTCACGGCGTATCTTGAAAATGTCACTGACTACAAAAATATCCTGCTTACACTGGACATCGAGCGGCAGAACAAAGAGAAGGCGTTGTGGGCGGGCTATTTCAGCCGGTTTTACGGCTCTGTCATTCATATCCTCTATCCCGAATATAAAGATGAGGGATTGGCCAAACTGGTGCGCGACAATGTGGATTTCGTGGAAAAGCTATACGAAAATTTGGAGATTTCATACGATAAGTACCCAGTATCATCGCAAGGCTATCTGGATGCGTATGCTCTGACGGATACGCACGAGTCCGGTGCCCTGGTCATCATGATGACCCGCTACTACACCCTCGCCGACATTCTCACGGGTCCCCGCGAACGAAAAATCATCGGCAAAACGGGAATGCCGGTGCTTTGTATTAACCAAAGGGATGATTTGTATGTGCTGTGTACATAGCTATTGGCTGTTGGCTGTTAGCTGTTGGCTGTTAGCTTAGACTTATACTTAGACATAGACTATGAACTATGGCATATTCCCGACCAACTGCTAACTGCTAACTACTAACTGTCTACAGGCTTTTCTGCCATTTTTTCGCTTTTCCGCCTTTGGCGTTTGTCAAGCGGACAGAAGAGAGCACTTTGTCGTCGATGACGTTGCGGTGGATCAGGAACAGGTATTTGCCTTCAGGAGCGTCCGCCAATTGGTTGCGGAATTCCTCCATGTACTGCTTTTTCAGCTTGGGATCCTTTATTTTATACCCTTTCTTTGTTTTTTCCACCCATACGGAAGTTTTTGAAGAGGAGATGTGGTAGCGAACCTCCTCTTTCACGGGCATCGAGAATCCGTAACGATACGGTTGCGACATCTCCATATTCGCCAATTCTGCAAATAGGACATCGTTGAAGTGTTTATCAATTTGATTTCCAGTGATATATTGTTCAATAATACCATTTGTATCCAAAGAAAACACAAAGGTGATGTCGGATTCGATAGTTTGGGGATTTTGGCAGGCGGTTTTATCCAAAAGTTGGAAGAGGTAGTTGTCCATCACCAAATACTCGTTGGGGAACATCATCCGATAGGGGAGGATAGTGTTCCGGTCGTCTTCGAGGAAATCGGTGATGGAATCCACTTTTTGGATAAAATCAGTAGGAAAACTGTATTTTTTCCACTTATATTGCATGCTTTCGGCATCTTCTACCCATTGTTGGTACTTGTTTCGGGCTTCTGCGTAGAAACCTTCCAGATTCAATTGCTCGATGGAGCAGAGGTTTTTGCACAAGTCAGCTGTTTGCGCCATCAGTTGGGTGCGCATCCGCAAAGAGTCCGTGCCGGGGATAGTCAGGTTTTCGAATTGGGCAAAGTCCAGCGCATCTTCGTAGAATTTAAGAGCACTTTCAAAGTCCTCCATGGATTCCAGGATTTGCGCTTGTTGCATCAGATGGTAGTACTTTTGGTAGCATTCCATCAGCAAAATCTTCTGTTTGATCTGATTTCGGGTGTCGCGGTGTGCCTTTGCGGTCTCCGCAGCGTTCAGAGCATCAATATAATAGGATTTTGCGACATCGTAAATGGCGCTTTGCGCCAAAATTTCCGCTTCGTAATAAAGCTCCTTATAAGATTTGGGTTTATTCTGTGCCCCAAGGGACAAGCATAAACTCGTCATTATCAATACTATACCAAATCTTATAACTCTTTGCACGATGTAATTTTAACAGAAAATAGTTAATTTTTTTGTGGCTGCAAAGATAATGAAAAAAATGATACCTTTGCGCGCTCATTCGGGTACACAATACCCGCGTGACACCCTTTAGTTAAGAACCTGATCCTAAAGAAGTTCTGATGGAAAAGCGAATTGGCACCATAACGGTATTATTGTCAGACAGAGCAGCCGCTGCGCAGGTGAACGAAGTCATCTCCGCGCATTCAGGTATTGTGTTGGCACGTCAGGGCCTGCCCTTCCACGACCGCCCCGTCGCCGTCATCTCCCTCATCGTCGAAGGCGAGGTGGATGAGATTAATTCGTTGTCTGGCCAGCTCGGCAAGATTCAGGATGTTACAGCGAAGGCGGTTCTTACGAAATTCATAATTCAAAATTCATAATTCATAATTAAATATGCAATTCAATCCCGAAAAATGTCGTATTCCCGATGAAATAGGGAAGCCCTTTATTGACCCGGAAGAAATCTGGGATTTTATCAACAAGACCGAAAGCACGCCCGAGCGGGTGCGTGAGATCATAGCTAAGTCGTTGAATAAGAATCGTTTGACGATGGAAGAGACGGCCGTCCTCATCAACACCACCGACCCTGTCTTGGTGGAGGAGATCAAGGAGGGTGCCCGCACGCTGAAGCGCAACGTCTATGGCAACCGCATTGTCCTGTTCGCACCGCTCTACGTGGGCAACTATTGCGTGAACAACTGCAAATACTGCGGTTTCCGTTCCTCCAACAAAGAGCAGGTGCGTACCACGCTCACCGACGAGGAATTCGTGCACAATATTGAAGCTTTGGAAGAAGACGGTCAGAAACGACTGATCCTCGTTTATGGCGAATCCCCGAAATACTCTCCCGAGTTTATTGCGCACACCACGAAGTTGGCTTATTCTGTGCATAAAGGCAACGGCTCTATTCGCCGCGTCAACATCAATGCTGCGCCGTTGGATGTGGAAGGATTCCGCATCGTAAAGGAAGCTGGCATAGGCACTTACCAGATATTCCAGGAGACTTATCACCCAGAGGCTTACTCTTGGTACCATCCCGCCAATACCATCAAGGGCAACTACGAGTGGCGTCTTACCTCCATGGATCGCGCTCAGCAAGCTGGTATCGACGACAACGGTCTCGGCATCCTCTTCGGTCTTTACGATTGGCGTTTCGAGGTGTTGGCCATGATTCGTCACACCAACCATTTGGAGGCTTGCTTCAATGTGGGACCGCATACCATCTCCTTCCCGCGTATCAAGGATGCTTCCGGTTTGAACATTGATACTAAATACTTTGTGGATGACGATACCTTCGAGAAAATCATCGCCATCTTCCGTCTGGCCGTGCCTTATACTGGCATGATTCTCACCGCTCGTGAAACCTCAGAGTTCCGTGCCAAAGCCATCCAGTATGGTATTTCGCAAATAGACGGTGGTACCAACTTGCAGATTGGCGACTACAAATACCACCACGAAGAGACCGAGAAGAACAGCGACAAGCAGGAGGACCAGAACCTGCACCGCGAGCAGTTCAAGATCGGCGATGACCGTACTTTAGGTGAAATCATCGACGAACTTTTGGACAACAACTTTATTCCGAGCTTCTGTACGGCATGTTATCGTTTGGGTCGTACAGGCGAGCACTTCATGGAGTTTAGTGTGCCGGGTTTCATCAAACGTTATTGCACACCCAACGCCATCCTCACTTTGAGCGAGTACTTAGTGGATTACGCCACCCCTGAAGTGGCTGCTAAAGGTTGGAAAGTGATTGAGAACAACATGGTGAACGTGGATGAAAAGTTCCACGATGAGCTGTTGAAGCGCATCGAGCGAATTAAAGCAGGAGAGAGGGATTTGTATTTCTAGCTGTTGGCTTTTGGCTTTTGGCTGTTAGCTGTTAGTTTTTGGCAACGTCTTAAACTATTTTTTCCATACATAAAAGGAGAGGCGGTTTCTCGAAAGGGGGACTGCCTTTTTTGGTTTCTACAACACTGTTATGCTGCCTATGAGGCGGTGCGGTTTGCCGTTTGGGTCGCGGAAGTGGATGATGTAGTTGTAAACCGTGTTGACGGAAATGCGACCTTGTATCTCACCGTTCCATCGGAACCCTTTGTCTGTGGAGTAAAACACTTGTTCGCCCCAACGGTTGAAGATGCTGATTTCGAAATCATGGATCATGTTTTGGATTCTCGGCGGAAGGCTGAAGACATCGTTCAGACCGTCACTCTTAGAGGGGGTTATGGCGTTAGGCAACTGTATGTTGAGTTCGCAAGCCTCCACTTTGACGGAGGCCGTGGCTCGGCACGCGCCTTGGGAGGCCGTCAGGGAATAAACGCCCGGTTGGGTCACCGTGATGTTCGGGGCTTCCTCACCCGTACTCCACAGATAATCTGTCAGTTCCGTTACTGCGAACAATTCCGCCGACATGCTTTCGCAAAAATCCTCTGTCAGCAGCTCGATGCGCAGGGAGGTGTCGATAACGGTGAGGTGGAGGGTGACGATGGAGTCGCAACCATCCTCGGTCAGAAGGCGGAAACTAAGAGTGGAGAGTCCAGACGTTCCGAGTTGGAAGATGGTGTCGCCGTAGGTATAAGGGAGGTCGTTCTCGCAAAGGGTCAAGGATTCTTCGGTGGTGGCGGAACGGTGGAGGGTCAGGTGCAGCGTCACAACACTGTCACAGCCCGTCGCGTTGACCTCATAGGATGTATAATCCCCTGATTCCGTGTAGGTAACATCCTTCCACGCAAAGCTGTCGCAGGCAATGGCCGTGGTGTCGCCAAAAGTGTGGTAGTTCACGGTCAAGTGAAGCGTCACCAAACTGTCGCAACCCGCAGCATTGGTCAAACGTAACGTGTAATCCCCTGATTGCGTGTGTGTTCCGCCATGCCATAGGTAGTTTTCGCAGGCGGTTTCTGAGATTTCGACGGTGTCCGCATGGTTCACGGTGAGGTGAAGGACAACCACCGAATCACAGCCTGCAGTATTGGTTGCGGAGAACGTATAATTTCCTGATTGCGTGTAGATTAAACCTTGCCACGGAAAGCTGTCGCAGGCGATTTCCGTGATTTCCGTGATATCCGCATGGTTTATAGTGAGGTGGAGGGTGACCGCACTGTCACAACCTTTGGCATTGGTCAGATGGGACGTGTAATTTCCTGATTGTACGTATGTTGTGCCTTTCCACGCAAAGCTGTCGCAGGCGATGGCCGTGGTATCGCCGACGGTGGCATGGTTTACGGTGAGATGGAGGGTGACCGCACTGTCACAACCTTTGGCATTGGTCAGATGAGACGTGTAATCCCCTGATTGCGTGATGGTTTCGCCTAGCCATATAAAGCTGTCGCAGGCGACGGCCGTGGTGTCCCAAGAGGTGAGACGATTCACGGTGAGATGGAGGGTGACCGTACTGTCGCAACCTGCCGCATTGGTCAGAAGGGAGGTATAATTCCCTGATTGCGTGATGGTTTCGCCTAGCCAAATAAAGCTGTCACAGGCGATGGCCGTGGTGTCCCATGAGGTGGGATGGTTCAAGGTGAGGTGTAGGGTGACCACACTGTCGCATCCCACCGTATTGGTCAGATGTGAGGTATAATCCCCTGATTCCATGTATGTTATCCCTTTCCACGCAAAGCTGTTGCAGGCGATGGCCGAGGTGTCCCATGAGGTGGGATGGTTCACGGTGAGGTGAAGGGTTATTACCGAATCGCAGCCCACCGCATTGGTCAGAAGGGAGGTATAATCCCCTGATTGCATGTATGTTATCCCTTTCCACGCAAAGCTGTCGCAGGCGATGGCTGAGGTGTCCCATGAGGTGGGATGGTTCACGGTGAGGTGAAGGGTTACTACCGAATCGCAGCCCACTGTATTGGTCAGATGTGAGGTGTAATCTCCTGATTGCATGTATGTTATCCCTTTCCACGCAAAGCTGTCACAAACAACGGCCGTGGTGTCCCAAGAGGTGGGATGGCCTACAGTGAGGTGAAGTATTATCACACTGTCACAACCCGCACTATTGGTCAAATGTAAGGTATAATCCCCTGATTGCATGTATGTTATCCCTTTCCACGCAAAGCTGTCGCAGGCGACGGCCGTGGTATCCCAAGAGGTAAGATGGTTCACGGTCAGGTGAAGAGTGACCACACTGTCACAACCTGCGGCGTTGGTCAAACGGATGGTATAATCTCCTGATTGCGTGTAGGTTTCGCCTTTCCTTGCAAAGCTGTCGCAGGCGACGGCCATGGTATCCCATGAGGTGGGATGGTTCACGGTCAGGTGAAAGGTCACAATGCTGTCACAGCCTGCGGCATTGGTCAGATGGGAGGTGTAATTTCCCGATTGCGTGTAAGTCATGCCGTTATATGCGAAAGACCCACAGGCGACGAACGCGGTGTCGTATGCCGTGGAATGGCTCACTGTCAAATGGATGGTGACTACGCTGTCGCAACCGTAGCGGTTGATGAATCGTTTCGTGAACGAGCCGTCCTCCCCGTACACTTCGCCATTCCATACGAAAGAGTCGCAGGCGCTGGCATCCAGTACCATCGAATCCGGTTCGTCGGTATGCAGGGAAAAGACCACGACGCTGTCGCAGCCGAGCGCGGAGGTGTACGTGATGGCCTGGGTGTCGGGGTGCGTGAAAGACAGTCCGTGCCAATCAATCGGCATGTTATCGGCGCAGACCACCGTGTCAAAGTGAGTCACAGGGAGGGTCAAGACCGTAACATACGCCATCACAGAGCTGTCGCAGCCCGCCGCATTTTGAAAAGTCTGATAGTAAACCCCACTTCGTATATAAGTAGAGCCGTTCCATTCAAAGGATTCGCAAACCGTGGTGTCGAAGCTGGTGAAACTGCTGGGGGGGACGTTCACGGTCATCATCAGCACGCTGTCGCAACCGTACATGTTCCGCAAGGTCGTGTTCGCCGTCCCGCTTGCGTTGAAAATGCGACCGTGCCATCTCAGGGGGAGCTTGCTTTGGCAGACCGTGGTGTCCAGGTAGGTGGTGTCTCTTTGGTGAACGGTCAGGTTCATCCTGCACAGATAGCTGCAGCCCTCCCCGTTGGTGAACCTTCTTTCGTATATTCCTGATTCTGAATAGAATATCCCTCTCCAATAGAGATAGTTACAAACTGCGGTGTCGATCAGTACGGTTCCGGTGTCCGACAGATCCACGTGCACAACGACCAGGCTGTCGCAGCCGAAGCTGTTGGTGAACGTTTCCCTTTGCGTGCCCGCCCCCGTGAAAGTGAATCCGTGCAACGTCACGGGAAGATTCTGCGGGCATACAATGGTGTCGATTCTTATGCTGTCGGAGTGGTGGACGGTCAGGTGGGCGGTGACAATGCTGTCGCAGCCGTATTGGTTGACGAATTCCTGCGTGTAAGTTCCCGATTGTGTGTAGGGTTGCCCGTTCCATATATATGAGTCACATGCCGATTCGGTGAACTGTGTCTGTTGCGAAGAGTGAACGGTAAGATGAAACGTGACAACACTGTCACAACCGTTCTGGTTGATGAAAGTTTTCGTATAATTACCTGATATAGAGTAGTTTTCGCCGTCCCATTCAAAAGTGTTGCAAACCGTGGAATCGAGATGGGTGTGTTGTGTGGGAAAAACATGCAGCGTCATCACCACCACACTGTCATGATGCTCTGCTGGATGCAGGGTTGCGATTTGCCTGCCCGCATCCATGAAAGTCATTCCGTTCCAAATCAGAGGCAATGCGTTGCCGCAGACCGTACTGTCCACAAAAACCGAATCTCGTTGAATAACAATCAGATGGATAGTGACAATACTGTCACAACCGTATTGGTTGGTATAGGCCAACCGATAGGTTCCCGTGTTGGTCCAGAGTGAATCTCCCCATGAGAGTTCGTTATACCGTACAGTATCCACCGTGATATGGTGCGAAGGATATATTGTGAGATCCAACATAATCACACTGTCGCAGCCATTGACATTGGTCAAGTTCTGTATATATTCACCTGAATAATAATATGTTACATTGTTCAAGGCATAGGAATCACAAACTGATACCGTCAGATATGCGGTGTCGGGTTGAAACAAATCAAGATGGAGTACAACCGTGCTGTCGCAGCCATCAGCACTAAGAAAATGTTGTTCATAGTCACCGCTTTCATAATAGGTCATGCCGTTCCACACGTAGAATAGGCAAGCGTCCATGCTCAACTCGGTAACGGGTTTGGACAGTACGGTAAGGTACAACGTGAGGACGGAGGTACACCCATCAGCGATGACCGTGCAAGTGCGGGTGAGCAGCCCTGGCGTGGCTGTTTCCTCTGCTGTGACAGTGAAGCCGTTGGCATCGTAGGGTTCGCCTTGGCAGACCACATCGTAAAAATCCTGCGGTGCATTCTCAAGTACGAAAATGGTTTGCGAAGCATTTGCGCTACACCCTGTCTCATTGGTGGCCGTCACCCTATAGGTAGTGGTTTGCGTTGGAGAAGGTGTTATATGCGTTTCTGTGCTGCCCGTGTTCCACTGGTAGGTCAAAGTGGTATCGTAATGAATACCATTATGTTGAAAAGTGCGCACTGCTCGCACACGACGTGGTTCAGCCTGCATTCTTTGAGAAAGAGCTCCCGCAGAAGCCGAAGTAGAAACACCAGCATTCAGTGCATAAGCAGTACCAGTGATATGAATAGTACTACTCCAATAATAATTCAATGCCAAAATCGTACCATATTGTTGTAAAACAGGTTCAACAAAAGGAAGTTGTGAAAACAGCATACTTAACTGTTTCGCGGCAGGAACATACCAACCATGGTCTAAATCAACGGCATCTGCGACTCCTGAGCCAAAATTTCTCAAAAATTGAGTGTTTTGATATCCTGCTGTGTCTTGTTGGTAATCAAGGATAGCATCAGGGTTCATAAGCGCAAAGCTATCAGGGGAAATGTTCACTCCTGCTGAATCTCGCCATTTGAAAGTACCCTCAGCATCATTAAGAGCTACTACCCATCCGCCTCTGTTGTCTGGGAATACGTAAAATACTACACCCATACTCCCATCTGGTGCTGTATATAGGTCACCGATCTTGTACACCTGTTGTCCAAACACGGAGAGGAAAAACAGTTGCAAAAGCCAAAACAACAGAAGACCATTATATTTCATAGGAGCAGTATTAGAAATTAATAATGCTTCGGGTTCCAGGCGTGCCGGGGATTCCATCATTAAAAGATGTACTAATTATCCTATGATGATGAATATCACCTGAAGAAGAGATGAACCATGCATCAGCATGCGACCCACCACTCGAAATATAACTTGATGACGACCAATATTTTGACAAAGTAGTTGTCCAATTCGACCCTGTGGGGAAAAGTATAGAGCCTCCTATTAACTGTAAGGAAGAATCAACAGCGACCCGTTCTTCAAAAAGAATCCGTAATTGGCCGATAGCGGGAAGATACCAACCCCCGGCAAAATCAAAAAGATCCCATTGTGGATAATTTTGCATATTGTTATTAATAATGAACGAGTTCAAATAACCATTTATATCCAGCAAAGCGCTCCGTGCAGTTTGGAATACAGGAACATTAGTGGAATTTATACTAGTAGTTGTATGATAGTATGTAATATTAGGATGTACCGCCCAACCATGTTGTCCAGAGGAATCCACATAAAAAACAATTCCTTTGGCTATCTTATTGCACGGCCAATCTTCAGGTTTGACAATCGTATTGTCAGTACACAAAATATCCCCAGGTTTAATGACATTTGGGTTATGGAATTGATAAAAACTCGCATTCTCCCCCAAAGCATGTATTGTGGTTTCCTCTCCTTCGCAAATCATTGTGGGCTGAGCCAAAGTGGTAAGCTCCGGTGTGACCCCTACCCATAAGCGCACCATAATATCACTGTCACACCCATTCACTGTGGAGTAATGTTGCGAGAGGTAATACAATCCTGTCTCATTTAACAGAGGTGTTTGTATGCCATACGCGGAATAACTGTTTCCCGTGCAGGACGTGTCTTTGTAGGTGAGATAGTAGGACGGAGAATGCCACACCGTCTTTGATAGCGTGTGAGGACCACAACCGTCAGACCCTGTTACCGAAATCACAACTGGGTTGGGAGCTTCCTGTGTAAAGAGCAAGTTCACTGATTGCCCGTATGCATCTGAATAATTCATTATTCCATCAGGAATGTCCCACTCGTACTGGTTAATGTTTTCAGGATAGTTCAGCCTATAATTATTAAGTTGACCGTCACACACGTACGATTCCCCAAACAACTCACCCGACAGCGATAAAGAGTGACTAACCGTAAGATGCAAATATTTATATGCCGGTGAACATCCGTTTCCTGTTTCGTAAGGGATACTGTCCACAAAGCTTCCTGCCTGAAGATGAGTATATTGAAAACCATAGTTATCGTAATCTGCTCCTTCACATGCCTCATCATAAATGTGAACATTTCGAGATAGAACAGTCAAATGCAGCATGTTCAAAGTTCCCGACATACAATCTTCCGGATTGAGATTCACATTCGGGAAATTGAAGGTTCCAATCTCCTCTTGAGCAGGCAACTGAAAACCGTGTGCATGGTAACTTTCTCCTTGGCAAATAGTGTCATACCAAGTGTTGCCTGTCGTCAAGTTTAGGTTCTCAATGGATAGAAAGTCGTAAGTATGTTCACAATCGGTCCCGATATCGTAGGAGGGAAAAGCAGAACAGGAAACGTCCGAAATGTCCTGCAAAAGATAAGTGCTTGTTGAAGTCGTGGAACCGTTGTTCCACTGGTAAAGGGCATATCCTTCCGGTGCGGCCAAAGTGACATTCTGTCCGTCGCAATCTACTACAGTCAGATGATTGCTTATGCAGGATGCTGTCAAGTAGGTATAACCAAATGTTTCATTGAGATACCCATCTTCGTTATAAATCCTTATGCGAATCCGCTGACCAACATACTGAGACAAATCAAAGCTCAAGGTGTTCCACGGAGACCATATTACCGAGCCTGAAATCTGAAAATTATGGGTATATCCACAAAGGGGTAGTATGGTATGTGTTCCATCTAAATGGAAGAGATCCAAAGAAAACGTGCAGAAAGGTCTCACGTTGTCGAAAATCCTCCCCACCCTGGCATATTTGAGAAGTAAAATCGTGTGATCTGAATCCACAACAAAAGAATAAGAAATACTCTCATATCCTCTGCCAAGATCATTGCCCAATTTCACTACGGCACTTTCGCCCGGCGGCAACAATGGCAACTGATGGTATGTGTAAGGGTCGGTTCCTTGAGTTGTGATTACTGCAAAACGGTCCTCTGTCACCCCAATATGTATAGTTCCGTCATTGATTCCGTCATTGATGGTTCCGTAAACGCAGGTCACGCCTGGTGCCGAGAAGTCGGTAATATCCAGGCACTGCGCCCGCCCGAAGACCGTCGTCGCCAACAGAATTACCAACAACAGGAAACGTTTCATTTTTTTGTCAAGGGTTGTTTTTACATCGGCAAAAATACAAATTTTGTAAAAGGTTGGTTCAGGGACGTTGTAGGGGCGAAAAATTTTTCGCCCCTACGGCCCCGCAATTCGTTATTTTATCACAATTTTCTGGAGGTATTCTTTTCCTTCCGTGTCCGTCACGCGCAACACATAGACGCCGGCGGGCACGTTGCGCACGTTGAGGGTGGCAATGCCCTGTAAGGGCGAATCATGATTCGCCCCTACCGCGCGCCCTTGTAGGTCGTACAACGTGATGTTGGCGATGCCTGCGCCGGACAACTCCACATAGAGGATGTCGTCGGCGGGGTTGGGATAGACGGTCAAAGTGCGGTCATTTGCGAAAGAGATTTCCGCCTGCAGCGATTTGAGTGCGGGGAGTGTGTCGGTGGGATTGTCGTTTTCTGTTCCAACCACATCGGAGGTTCCTTCAATTGTACGCCCATCCTCACAGGATTCGCACGGCTCAATATGGGCATAAAAATTGCTGCCCGCCTCAGCGAGAAAACCGTCTTGCAGCAAAACTTGCTCGTGAGCCACGTATTCCGAGGTCGCCCCTGCAGGTATTGTCCGCCAGGATGGCTGAAATTGTGAGTCATTTGGAACGCTTGTCAGGCGGGTGAATGTTTTGGGGACATTTGCGTAGGGATCAGGGGTCGTATAACCATATACACTATAATACGTATAATAATGCAGCCACAAGGGCATTTCAAAATTGCAGTAGTCTTGAGTTGCGTTGGGATAGATGTTGAAAACGGCTCGTTCAAGGTGGTTCCAGTTATGGTTTCCCTCTATAATGCTGTCTATTGTACACCATATTTCAATGTTGTTCCCATAATCCCCCCAATTAAAATGAAATTTATCCGTATTTTCGTTGTAACCATCGCAAACAAAAGCATGGCCTCCCCATTCATAATCATCCGTCTTCCAAGAAGTCCCAGCATATAGTACAGGTCTTCCTGCACTCAAGTCTTCTATTAGCATTTCTTTCCATTTTTTTGTTGTATGGCTTGAACGTAATCTCCGAATGGCATCCGAATGATACCCAAAAGTATCTACCAAACCATTTCTTGCATCTATAGGCCAGGCAAATGATTCACAATCAAATCTACAATATTTCATTTTTGCTGCTTTACCACAGTCTGCCATTAATCTTGCTACAGCATTTCTTTCTACTGTGTAGTTAGGATTGCTTTGACATATTAATTCATCGGGCATGTTACACCAATCATACTGTTCCACTTTATTGGGCATATAGACAGGATAGTTCCAATATTTCATAATTTGAGCCATAGCTGTTGCGACACATCCTGTGGGGCAAGTGTCACAAGAACAACTGTTTTTTGTTGAATCGACAAAATGATTATATGCAGTACAGTCTCCTCCATAATTTGAATTTTCCTGTCCCCATTGGGTGGTCAATAACGGCCCATACACATGACCAGAACGAGTTGCAATATTAGACAAATCTGTATTTAACAGCAAGGTCCAGCCTGGATGTTCATTAAGATTATTATTGTCTTCGCAAGCATAAGCTAAAGCCCCTTCATAATTCTCTATAAAATCTCGTAATCCATATGGAATATTCTCAATATCAGACAAAATTGGGGTGTTGTTGGTAGAATACAACAGCACAGGCAAACAAGATTTATATGCCGATAATAAGATTGACAACCCATTATCGAAAACTACTTCTCGCATTAATGTGATGGCGTTTTTATCATAAGAATCTACGGATACGATGTTTGAAGGAGAAAGATTTTTATATTGCAGAAAAGATTGGGCATAACGCACTGCTACAGTTTTTGATTCTGCTTCAGAAACTGGATTTTGAGCACTTATCCTATAGAAAAGACACGAAATGATGATAAGTATGATTGAGAGGATCTTTTTCATGACATCAAAAATTAAAAGTGAGACCTATTCCCGATGGACAAACAGATGGGGTCAATGAAACCTTGTGATGATTATATCCATCGGCAATGCGATTAAGTTTGCAATGACTGTCTATGGTAAGTACAAGGGCGGGGATAAAAGGAAGTAAGGTCACACCGAAAAGGACACCTGCAACGACATATAAATATGGTCCAGGACTTGTAACTGGAGAATCGGGGTCGTAGTAGGACATATCGGCATCTATACCAAAGCCGACAAAAGTTGATGCGGCAGCCAAACCTGCACCGCTCAGCACCCATAATGGGATAGCTGCAACATGTTCCCGTCGGGCTAGTTTATATTGGGAAAAAGCATTTTCATCCAATATTTGAGAAAGTTCCTGTTTGTCAATGTTATATGATAAACCCTCATAGCGCAAATGACCGCCATGCCGGAAAATGGTTGCAGAATTTTGTTGTGCAATTGATGAACAGATAGTACCAAATAATAAAATACTGATAAACAATAACTTTTTCATACCCCTACTCCTTTCCTTTTTTCAGTTCGTCAATCTGGTTCTGTAGGTCGATGACATAGCGGGTCAGTTCCTCCACTTTCTCTAAGAGTAGGGCATTCATTGCCCCGAGGTCCACGTCGCCCTTCTTCTCCACCTCCGCTGCGGAGGGAATGCCGGGCAGATGCTTATTGGCAGTCACATACTGTTCC